>JAGGSH010000042.1 GCA_021159185.1 bacterium | reverse complement strand
CTTTATACTCGCTTCGCTCGTGCAGTATTATATATAGGGTATAGGGTATAGGGTATTAGGTATCAGGTACGGGGTATAATACACGCACGCACGCACGATTTCTTTTTAGGGGGGTTTAAGGGGGGACCTTTTTCTTTACCTGGAATCTGTTGTTGTCACTTGTAGTGGTATTGACAGTGTAATCCACCAATGATACCTTTTCAGTATGTCTGGGACTGTCAACACTATCAACAAGGGAGACTTGTCCATAAAACAGCGTTTCTTTGTGGATATTTTTGAGGGTGATGGAGCCGCTGCAGTATTGGCCGCCGGATATCGTTGCAAGAGTGCACGTGCGGCAAGTGCAATGGCTTCCCGGTTACTATGTAATCCCAAAATCCAGAAAGCTATTGCGCAAAAGGTTGCAAATCTTGATGGGGAATTCCTGAAAATCCGTGAAGAACACCGGAAGAGGTTAAGGGAGCTCCGGAAAATAAAAAAGGAGCTTGCCGGAATAAACTCGAAAGTTCTCAGGGGACATGTTGCCACAAGAAGAGAGCGGCAGGTGTTCTGGACCAAAACTATGATGGACAAAGAGGAGAAAATGTCGGACAGGCTCCGTGCCAGTGAACTTCTCGGTAAATCGGAGTTGGATTTCGGGGAACAGAAAGTCACTAATCAGTCATTCACCATGGGGGTAGCCTTTATCTCCAACCCAGATATCAGGGAAATGATCTCCGATATAACTGGAGTGGCCCTTCCCGCACCGGAAATCCGGGTTCCAGAAAAAGCTCCGGTTATTGATGTCACTCCCCGTTCCGATTTTGAGCCTGAGCTTCCCCCTGAGGAGCTTGAATTGGAGGAGGCAATAGAGTTTACCAAAAAACAACACGTTTCCCCACCGGTTTTACAATACTTGAAAATGAGCGAGGAGTTAAGGAATAATACGTAATATTGCCTGTTAGGAGGCTTATTTATGAGACGGAGAAAAGAATTCTACGAGTACCCCATAAGAAAGTGCCTCTGGTTAAATCATTGTGCTGTGTGTGGACAATCAATCACTCCAGGCCAGAAATACTTTGAGGGGGGTTATATTGGCGGGTCCCACATTGAGTGTGCCCCT
>JAGGSH010000041.1 GCA_021159185.1 bacterium | reverse complement strand
CCTCCTTCATGATCGTTTTAAACACCTTCCTTTTTACAACTACCGTATCGTATATATGTTCATCGATTGTGTCTGATCCGATGAGATAATAGACATTTACGGCGTTTTTCTGCCCGATCCGGTGTAATCGATCGGTCGCTTGGTCCATCTCCGCTGGTGTCCAACCAATCTCTGCAAATACCACGTGGCTTGCTGCCGTTAATGTTATCCCCACGCCCGCTGCCTGAATATTACCAACGAACATTTTACATTCCGGGTTTTTCTGGAATTGTTCAATGGCATTATCTTTCTGTGATTGATTTGTTCTGCCATCCAGACCGACGCATGTATCGCCAAACTTTTCCATGATTGCGTCGAACATTTCATGGTGCCATGTGAATACTACGATTTTATCAAGTGATTCTGTCATATCATCAATATATTGAATCACGGGTTTTATCTTCCCTCGCATTGATGTCATGATCTGTTCATTCGTGGCTGCTAATGGATCAGAATCATCAATCGCGTCATATTCGGATCGACTCGTGATATCAATCGGTATGCATTCGTATGTCTTCTCTGGTAGATCTGGGAGCACCTGCTCTTTTGTGCGCCGAATCATGATTGTTGATCGTAATCTGTCTGCCAACTCTTCCAGATTCGATGCGCCAGAAAAGTCCCAGAACTTGTTTCCGCCCATAGATATCTGCTTACCATCTGCATATCGAATTCCGAATTTGAATCTATCGCTCCACGTGATCGGGTCGATTACATTGAGCTGCTGCCACAAATCAATTGGTCTGGATAGGATAGGGGTTCCTGTGAGGCATATCACGTGTTTTGATGTATATGCGATCTGTTTCGCTGCCTTGCTGCGCTGCGCGTCGGGCGATTTGATGTAATGACTCTCATCAAACACGACTGCGGCTGATCTGTACAACTTTTCTTTCCACGCATTCAGTATATCGTAGTTCACTATTGTGATATCTCCTATACCACCATTCTTGGGTTTTTTTCCAGAGAGTATGATAGCATCCAACCCGATTACTTCTTTTACAAAGTTTTTCCATGCGGATTTCATAGATGCGGGGCATACAATTACTGCCGGGCGCAATTCAGGGTGTTTCTTGAGCCATGCAAGTGCCTGCCATGATTTTCCGAGCCCCATTTCATCCGCTATCATACATTTACCACCTGTT
>JAGGSH010000027.1 GCA_021159185.1 bacterium | reverse complement strand
TTTCTTTTTGAAAGGATATGAGTGTGAAAAACGCTCGTATCCCAAAAAGAAACGAGGTAAACAACATGAACGAAACGAACGAAAGCGAAACGAACATGAACGCACAACCTGATGTAGCAGAACAGATATGGGATGAAGACGCATGGAACGAATCCACGAAATCAGACTATGTGAATTTCGACCAGCCAGTGAAATTGTTGTTTCAAAACAATAATTTCCGAACGGTGATTGGGCAGAACGGCAAACCAGCGTATGAATTCGACGTTTTTTTGCTTCCAAAGCGCGAATACAAGACGCTTTCGACCCAATCAAAGCGATTGATGAAGGAATTGAAAAAAAATCTCCCAATCGCAGGAAAAACTTTCCTCATCACTCGTGCAGGGGAGGGATTCGCAACGACATACAGTGCGGTGCAGGTGGCGTAAAACAGCCACCCACCAATTTTTTCAGGAGGATAATATGAACAACACAATATATCTTGATTATGGTCTACCCGGGCTTAATGAAATCATCCGGGCAGCAAAAACCCCGCCGAAAAACGGCGTGGTGTACGCAAAAATGAAAAAGAAGTACACAAACGCAATCGCCGATGAGATGGTCATACACGGATGTGTGCCAGATAAACCATTTGATGAGATCGATATACGGTTTATATGGGGAGAAACCAGAGCACACAGACGTGATCCGGATAATATTCGAGCAGGATCGAAATTTGTTCTAGATGCAATGGTACATGTTGGTATCATACCGAATGATACAAGCCAATACATCGGATATATGACTGATCACTTTGTTATACATCCAAAAAAACGGTGTGTGACGATATCATGGAATGGGAGGTGGAATAGAGATGTCTGAAATGCCCATTATGCCTTTTGGCAAACATGCTGGCACACCAATCAGCGAGCTGCCGCAATCATACCTGACGTGGATGTCGAAAAATCTGTCTGATAGATATCTCAGAATGTGCGCGGATGCTGTACTAGCAGAGAAGCAGATGCCGACCGAAGAGGAAGCGGTATATCTCGATCTCGATTCAGAGATCATCATCATCGATGCGCCGTTCAAGTTCAAGGATGACATCAAAACGCTGCCAGAACGATCATGGAACGCAGAAGCAAAGAAATGGACATCACCGCTATCAATGTTCGATAATCTGGTAGAGATGTTTCCAGAAGCGCAGATATCTTCAAGACTGAAGGACGCAGCAGGGATCTCGAGGACGCGACAGGAGACGCTGATGAGGATGAGTACAGCCACCAACGCTGATATACCAGTGGATGATCGGCTATATCCATTTCAACGGGCGGGGGTGGCATTCATCGAGGGAACAGGTGGTAAATGTATGATAGCGGATGAAATGGGGCTCGGAAAATCATGGCAG
>JAGGSH010000026.1 GCA_021159185.1 bacterium | reverse complement strand
ATGCCAAGCAACACCAGAGCTGCCATATATCTGAAGTTCTTCTGTATCATGGTAATCGTTGTCTTGCTGCCAACAAACATACTTGGTGAATCTTCTTTCCCTCGTGCATCATCCCATCCCCTTTTTTGATAGGCTTTCCACAAACGTGACACTTACTAACGTTCTTGTTTGTATTTACCACTTTTATCGGAATCCCAAGTTTCGCGTCCACGAAACTGCTTAAATGGTGCATCCCCTTCTTTAATTCAGCCTTATTTATGCTGAATATCTTCTTGTACATATCATCGTACACGATTATGCTTATTTTCATTTTTAATTCCTCTTCATGAATATATGCCATAACAATCCGGACACTCCAATTGCAATCAGCATCTTGATCGGCATGTCGAACTCTGGAGGCACCAGTGCCATCAGCAAACCACCGCCTATCAGCGCAACGATAGCAGCAACCGCCACTGATTGCTGCTTAATCCACATACAAACGAATGGCATCGTCACTACTAACGCCCAAAACACCGCCGCACCAATCACTGCCTCATAAGTATTCGTGACTGCGCGCATCATCCCCCATCCGGTCGTCTCACTGTACATCGTGTCGAAGTACTGTGTGTAGTTCGACGCAGCAGCTATCCCGCTCATAAGTACGCTGATGATTGGTGCTGTTGCGAGCCGTTTCAAAACTGTTTTTGGAATCATTGCATGTATGTTATCGGTGTTTTTCTGATCAGCTGTAATAATCCTACTCCGTATATCATCCAGATACCGATCTGGATTATGCCAGCCACGCCCATAACTGCAAGTGTATCCGCACTTCCAGCAGGTAACCCCGCAGCGAACACATCTACGATGATGTCCCATATCCAGAGCACTCGATACATCGCTGTAATCATGATCAGCACGATGTTCCACCCAGCCCATGCGGATGCAACCATACCTCCGGGATCACCTGCGTCAGATCCCCCAACTGATTTCATCTGCCCGATTTCAGACTCAGTGAGCCCCGTTTGGTTGATTGGGATCTCGCCACCCGGAAACCATCCTGAACCATCCAAGACTCCTAACACTGCTCCAAATAGAGCCAGCATCATCGCAATGTCAAATAATCGCATTGTCGATCACCTTTTTTCTTTTTTTGTTCAGCAAAGCTCTCCAGTGCAGAATACATCTGCTCCGGTTGGTTTGCTCGCGCCTCGTGATATCTCCGTGACGCTTCCATCATAGCGACACCGAATTGCTTTATACCATTCCATATCGCTTTTGATATCCTTCTTAATCGATCCTCGAGTTTAGTCATGCTTTTAACACCTCCCCTTTTCTCATTGCGAATCCTACTGCAACTATTGTAGCGAGTACCATCATGCCATAGTTCACTGTACTACCGGACAGCCACCCCATCCACATAAACATCCATGCCGATAGGACGCACATCACCGCTCCTACATTCACGCTTGTAGCACTGAATAGCAGCCCTATGAAGATGATTGCGCACACCGCAACCGTGTCATACATCCACTGCTCGCCCCATCCAAAGGATATTCGCAAGCCGTGAAAGGAAATCGTGTGCCGCACACTTCCCACCAGTGACTCGAATCGTGGATGCTCCGCGGAGAAATGCGCAATATAAGTGGTGTTGTTTGCCGAAACGATCTGATTCACCGACCACGACGTGGGGTAAGACGTGTTGAAACTGTACAGGTTCGCATCGGTACTGTTATTGATCCAGTACCATATTGCAGTGGTCTCGTTGGCAGAGTCAGTGTAAGTGAAATTGATCCACCCATGCGTTACGTTGATGCGCTCGGA
>JAGGSH010000004.1 GCA_021159185.1 bacterium | reverse complement strand
GCTACTCATAGCGGAAGGATAAGACTATTTAATGAAACTAGAGATTTAGCTAGCCATTTTTTGTGAGACCTTAAATAATTTTATTGATTCTCCGGTAGAATAAAGTCAGAAAAGAAAAATCGGAGGAAAAAAGATGTCAAAATTATTTACAAGAGAACAAGCAAAAAAATTTCTTTCAGAAAACAACCTGAAAAATGCAGAAAGCATAGCTGATGCGCTGCGGAACAGCTTCAAAGACCTTATCCAGGAAGCACTGGAAGCTGAAATGTACGATGAACTTGGATATTCCAAATACGACTGGTCAAAAAAGGAAACAGACAATTGCAGGAACGGCCACCATAAAAAGACTGTCCGCTCTGAGTTTGGAAACGTGGAACTTGATGTTCCACACGATAAAAATGCTGAATTTGAACCTGTTATCGTGCCTAAACACTCAAGAGAAGTATCTCCAACCATTAACGATATGATTTTATCAATGTATTCCAAGGGAATGAGTACTCCTGATATTAATTTCCATATGAAAAAGATTTATGGACTTGATGTATCTCCAGAGCTTGTTTCAAGAATAACAGATAAAATCCTGCCAATAGCAAAAGAATGGCAGAACCGTCCATTAGATATGGTCTACCCAATAATATTTCTTGACGGGATGGTTTTTAACGTGGCAGAGAATGGCTCTATAGTTAAGAAAACAGCTTACATTGTTTACGGAATAAACACATCAGGATTAAAAGAAATACTTGGAATCTGGCTTGGAGAAGCAGAAAGTTCCAAGTTCTGGATGATGGTGTTGTCAGAACTTAAGGACAGAGGAGTTGAGGATATTTTAATAGCGTCTGTTGATGGCTTAAAAGGTTTTGCAGATGCTATTAAGGGAATATTCCCAAACACAGAAGTTCAACGTTGCATAATCCACCATATCAGAAACTGTACAAAATTTGTGGTTTACAAGGACAGGAAGAAATTTTGCGCTGATATGAAGTGTATTTATCAGGCTATCAATGAGGAGCAAGCCTTGAGTGCTTTTGAAGAATTTTCAGAAAAATGGGGCAAAAAATACCCGTTTGCAATAAAATCCTGGGAACGCAACTGGGATGAGCTTATGACGTTTATGAAATATCCTGAAGAAATCAAGCGTCTGATTTATACAACAAACCCTATAGAAGCTTTTAACAGAGGTATTCGCAAGGTTACAAAAACAAAAACTTCTTTCAGGACAAATGACAGTCTTTTCAAGCTGTTGTATCTTGTAAGCCAGAATATCAGCGAAAAATGGACTATGCCTATTCACAACTGGTCATTGATTTTTCAGCAGCTTAGTGTACACTTTGAGGGAAGGCTGGAAAATCGCTGATGTTAATATTCCCTTCGCGGAGCCTGTACTGAGCGAAGCGAATGTGCTCAGGAAATATTAACATCATAAACAAATATGTATAAATATTGTTTCTACCTGAATCAAAAAACTATGTTAAGAACCCTTTTTTTTCATTTTTATCAGGGTCTAACAAATAAAAAATAAAAGCTATTTAACTAATTGTTAACACTCCTGCCGTTATCTACACCAGAAATCTCTGGTTAAATGCCATAATAGCTACGTCCTGACCATCCTGTTCTGACAAACCGAATTCCTTGATTGCCACTTCCGCGCTTTTTAAAATTGTTTCTTCAAAAGCTTTAACAACTTTTTCAATTCTGTCAGCGCTTTCACCATCTATATATTTAGCTATGTTAATTTTTCGAAAACCTTTTATTTGGGAGTGGGACAGGACAGATAAATTGGCCGCATAATAAGGTAACCCGCACAA
>JAGGSH010000020.1 GCA_021159185.1 bacterium | reverse complement strand
GGGGAAAGCGGAAATATTCTCCGTGGTTCCCGGGATCTTTTCCATGGGGGTATAGTTGTATTGGGCGAAAGCGTCTGTGGCAAATAAGAAGAAAGTTATGGAGAGAATAGTGAGAATTAGGGCTTTGTGTTTCATGGGTTTTTAATTTAAGTTTTATATTTTCTCTCACTGCAATATACTGTTATATTGCAGTGAGCATGAGTTAACTTAAATTTTTACTTCTTGTTTGTGGCTCACTGCTATTTTACTAAAAACGGCAGTTTGTCGCAAATAAAAAAACGGGGTCGCGTCTTGTCTTGCGCGCCCCGCTTTACTGTTAATTGTTATTCTTAATTTTCGTGCCAATCTCCCGCCAAGCCTCCCGAACCTTAGGCGAGAGATCTCTTAGTCCAATAAGATCTCCGGATGATGGCCATAGAAATGGAACTACGGCTACCACGCGAGGATCAGACTTGGCAGTGTCCCAATAGAATTTTGCCAAATCCAGAAAATCTCCCGTAGAGATAGGACTTCCTGAAAAATAAAATGTCCCGGGCACTAGGACAATCTTCTGCCCGGGCAGAAGAAATTCTGTTAAATTTTCCATATACATTTTCCAGACTTCAAAGAAAGCCTGAAGGGTTTGCTCATAATTGTATATATGGAATTGGCTCCAGTATAAATCAAAGCCAACTATGTCAAAATTAGGCATTCCATATTCTTCTGCCGCGTTTTCCGGAATTGGAAAACCAAATACGCTTTCCTGCTCCAAATCCTCTTTAGTAACCGCGATGACTCCAGCAGTCTTGGATGCGGGAAAAACTTCCTTCAACACGGCGATAGCTTCGTTCAACATCTGCCGCATTTCCCCGATAGGCATTCCTGTCACGATAGCCGCCCAATATGGCTCATCTAAGATATAAAATCCCCAAATATCCCCGGGCTTTACCCCGCAGATATGAAGCCAGAATTTATATTCCGCCAGTCGTTGGCGATAGCCATCACGAAGCCTTACATCCTTGAGGGTTCCACTTTCATCAAAGTCAGTGACGAATAAAATGTTCGTAATAACTATTAAGCTTTTCATTCCAAGTTCCGCCGCTTTTTTGATTTTTTGCGCGTCGCCAAAAGCAATGCTGGCAACGCTCTCGCCATCGCTGGCGATCATGGCCAGATTGGAAAACTGGCTGGTTTCTTTCAAATTCTCCCGCCAATCTCCAAACCCATCTATGACGTTATGGGCAAGCCCGAAAATATCCAGCCCATGATGGCACCAATCCGTTAGCTGGAATAACCAAAGATCTTCTCTCCATAATAGGTCTGCCCAATAACACACTTCCCCGCTAAGCAAAGAGGAAATGTGAACGGTTAATGTATTAGGATCCCACACGGAACAATTGTCATCCGCCTGCTCGCTGTATCTATAATCCGGACACAGTTCAAAAAATAATCCATCTTCTCCCGGCGGATTAGGCGCTAGCCTGAAATTCACCTCATAATAATTTCCCTCCGCATACAAGGAATCCAGATGAATAGTAGTGCTATTATTATCAGAAACCAGCACAGCGCAGTTTCCATTGCGCTCCTTCGCGCCTGCTGCGGCTACCATGGTTAATAAAACAATAACAACGGAAAAATAAACACAGAAAACTTTCTTTGTAATCTTAGACATTTTACTGTCCTCCTTTTTTATTTTTTATTCAGTTTTCAAAAAACAGTTATGGCGATATTCCAAACTAACACTAAGCTAAGAAAAAGTCAAAAAAAAGGGGCTTCGTGTCAATTACATTTAGAAATGTCATACCTTTTTGTCATTTAGAAATGTCATACCT
>JAGGSH010000039.1 GCA_021159185.1 bacterium | reverse complement strand
CTCCGTGGTTCCCGGGATCTTTTCCATGGGGGTATAGGTGTATTGGGCGAGGGTTATGGGAGCAATCAAGAAAAATATTGCATAGAGAAAGGTGAAAACTAGAACTTTGTGTTTCATGAGTTTTCTTGTTTGGATTTTATATTTTCTCTCACTACAATATACTGTTATATTGTAGTGAGTGTGGTTTATGAATTGTCTGTAACTTACTGCCATTCTTAGTAGAATGGCAATTTGTTGCAGATTTCAGATGGGGAACTTAATTTAACTTTTCTCCTTCTAACAACCATTTCCACAAAGGAATTACTTTTATCTTTCTATTCTCAACCAGTCCATCCTCTTCAAGATCATTGGTAATGATTATTAAGCTATCGCATTTTAATTTTTTAGCGGCTTTAGCCAAAGACCTCACCTCTCTCTTTCTTGTTTCATCATCTTTTAAATCATAGCACACTTGAATAAGTTGTTTCACTCTTAATCCTTTTTTGACCACAAAGTCAACTTCATTGTTAAAATAATCCGTAAAAAAGCAGATCTCATTTTTTCTTCTCTTAAGCTCCAGGAAAACAACATTTTCCATTAATCTTCCTGTGTCCGGCGAGGACCGGAAAGAAAGACTCCGAATTAGTCCGTTATCAATGCCGTATATTTTTTTAGACCCTCTAATTTGCTCTTTAACTTTGTAATAAAACGGATAGACTTGGAAAATTAAGTATGCTTCCATCAAGTAATCCAAATAATTTTTAATCGTGTGGACGCTTTTTATCTCAAAGATATTTTTCAATTTATGATAAGTAATCCGATTGCCGAAATTAGACAAAGCGTATAGCGCTAATTCTTTAAGGGTTTTTACATATTTAATTTTATATCTCTCAACCACATCGCGAGTAACGATTTTATTATAGAGGTCTCTCAAGTATTGATCTTTGGTTTTTAATTTAAAGAGTTCGGGAAATCCGCCTTGGCGTAAATACTTGATTAACATTCTTTTTAATTGAGCTTTCCTTTCAGCCAAATAAAAATCTTTCGGACTGAACGCGAAGCCTTTGTAAACCAAAAATTCTTTGAAAGAGAATGGAAAAAGTTCAACCGTAAAATGGCGGCCGGTTAAATGAGTGGCTAATTCTTTGCTCAAAAGCTGGGAATTGCTGCCTGTGACAATTATGTTATATCCTTTTCTCTGCAAGCGATTAACGAATAATTCCCAGCCAGCCACATTTTGGATTTCATCTAGCAATAAATATTTTATACCGGGACTTATTTCCAGCAAAATTTCCAATAAATCATTCAGATCTTTTGTCCTAACGCCAATTAATCTTTCGTCGTCAAAGTTGACATAGCCATATTTTTTATTTTCTAAAATTTTGTGGGCCAAAACTGATTTACCGCTTCTTCTTACTCCAATAATGACTTTAATCAGATGGCTGTTAAGCGATTCTCTGGCTATATCTTCAACTTCCCTTTTAATTATCTTTCCCGATAAAATATTTTTAATTTCTTCTTTTTGCTCAAAAAGAATTTGTTTTAGGGTATTTTTATCCATAGTTTAATTCTGACTGCGCAATTTATATGCAATTTGTGCAATGAACTTCACAAATCATATATCCATAATAACACAGGCATCTTTGGCGTCAAGCTTAAAAAATTTAAATTTTTAGTAAAGCAAGCATTCATTCTTTTTCCTTGATTTTAGATAATATATTTTAGATAATATTAAGAGTGTTGCCTGGGAAGAAAAATATCCTTACCCGATGATCCGACGCAAATAATTTGGTTCATAAAATTTTAATATATCTATAACTTTTGGCATATATGTTCAATACAGTAAAGCCCGTCAGCACACTCGTTGGATCCATGGCATCCCCCTATGCATTCATCGCAATATCCGCAATTGCGGCAATAATTGTGATCTCCGGGTTCTAACCCATTTCCGCAAAAGTGATAACCCCAACCATAGAAATACTCATTATAATTTGACCAAGAAGTTCCTAAACAGACAGGATGGCTGCAACTTGGTCTTACATTTTCTCCATCACGATCGCCGCATGCGCATATGCATCCGGATACATGTTTTCCCGGAGGACAATGGCAATCAGAGTCTTTCTCGCACTCCTGACCCAGATTGTAGTTATCGCAGTTAGGCCCCCCCCATCCTCCACCACTGCATTCTTCATGCGGGCCTGCCTGGCAGGTATGGAATTCTAGATCACAGTAGTCTGATTTACATTGGCTATTCCCGAAGCACAGCCCTTCACCGTTAACGCACGGCCCGCACGTGGCACAATGCTCCGGATGCCCGTTAGGGAAATTATAGCTGCAATCACCAGGCATACCGTGATCTGAATAGGCGCATATATTATATTTATTGCATATCAAGCCAGGTTCACATTCAGAATCATCATTGCAATAACCCTGATTGTTATGGCAAGGTTTGCAAACCTGACAATAATTATCATATCCCGGAAGTATATTTACCCCGCACCGGCATTCAGGAAGATTTCCTCCTCCACTTCCTCCTCCTCCCTCTCCGCTCCCCCAAACCGTTAACAATATATTTAATGTCAGGTTGTTAAATCCATCCGGTTTTAGGGTGACGCTTCCGTTGTGGTTTCCGGTTGACA
>JAGGSH010000038.1 GCA_021159185.1 bacterium | reverse complement strand
ATGATCTTTGGATTGCCCCCAAAATTCTCAACCTGGCGTGAAGGACAACAAGAAGAATGTATTCACATTATTGGCCCCGGACCCCGTTTCAGGTTATTGGCTGCCCCCACCGGGTTCGGTAAGTCTGTCGTTTACGTTGCGGCGGCAGCACTTTCAGGCAGGACAGCCATACTTACCTCCACCAAAGGTCTACAGTCCCAACTTAAACAGGACTTTGGCGGGGTGGATATCCGGGGCCGTAACAACTATCCTTGCAGGCTCAACACGCACCTCACATGCGATCAGGGACTTTGTCTTTTTGGTGTCAGGTGCCCTATGAGGGAAGAGGGGGGTTGTTTTTACCTTGACCAACTGAAGAGGGTGAGACGCGCCAAACTCGTAGTCACAAACTACAGTTATTGGATGGCGCAGCACGAATACTCCGAAGGATTGGGGAACTTCGATTTCCTTGTGCTGGATGAGGCTCACGCAATCCCTAAGCATATCTTGGATCATATGGCGGTAGTCATCAAGCCTCCTCATAAGCCTCCCCAGACAATGGCAGGCTGGCGAGAATGGGCCGAAGAAGAAAAGTTTGAAATAGAGCAACGCATAGAAAAGGCAAAGGAAGCCCGGAAAGAAAAAACCTTTGCTGTTTTGACTGGAAATGGGAAGAATCCCGGGAAAGGGTTTTCTTTTCCCCAATTTGGCCTGCTTCCTATGCAGACAAATTATTCCTGAACGTTCCAAAGGTGCTCCTGACATCTGCAACACTGGTCCCGAAAGCTGCGAACCTTCTGGGTATCAAGGATTATACCTACCGAACGGTGCAGTCACCATTTCCGGTAGCAAATCGTAGATTTATCCATTTGCCTACTGTGAGAATAAATTTCAGGTCCACGGAAGCTGAAGAGCACATGTGGATTCGGAAAGTGGATCAGATAATCAACAAAAGGAAAGGAAAGGGGATCATCCATACAGTATCATACGCTAGGCGGGATCTTCTCCTGAAGTTTTCAAAGTACAAAAATTTGATGTTAACCCATAACAGTAAGAATACAGAGGAGGTGGTGCAAAAGTTCAAGAAGGCAAAAAAGGGGATTCTGGTATCTCCGTCTATGACAACCGGCTGGGATTTCCCAGGTAATCAATGCCGGTGGCAGGTAATTGTCAAGCTTCCTTATCCGGACATGCGAGGCATTATTGCCCGGACCCGGAATAAGCAAGACCCGAGATTTGCTTCCTATCTGACGGCACAGCAATTGGTTCAAGCCGTTGGTAGGGGAACACGCTCAAAGGACGATTGGTGCGAGACATTTATCCTGGACAACAACATTGTCTGGTTTATGAAGAGCAACAGGGACCTGGTACCAGACTGGTTCCTGGAAAGCTATTCTATCAAAAATTTAATACCAAAGGAGAAACAACATGATTAGCTTGAATCCGGAAACCTTCGCCGAGGGTGGCGGCCTGATCGATGATGTCAAAGTCACCTTCGATGAATGCAATTTTGAAATGTTTGACTATGGGGGAAAGATTGTGCCGGGCGTCCCTACCCTCAAAATCTCTATGACTGCAGAGGATGGTGAGGAGGTAACCCAGAACTATTCTATAGGAAGTCCGAAAGACTGGGCACCTTCCGAAGACGGCAAAGGAGTAGTTGCTATCGGGAAGGCAACGGAACTCCGATTGTCTTCCAATTGCGGTATCTTTCTCCAGAATCTTGTCGATGTGGGATTTCCCGCAGACAAATTGGGTGAGGACATCAGCATACTCAATGGGCTGGTGGCCCACGTGATCCAGATTCCGGCCCCGAAGCGTGCTGGCCTCAAAAAGAAGGAAGGTGACTTCGAGAAGACAATTCTCGTAGTGGATGAGATCATCAAGCTGCCTTGGGAAAAGAAGTCCGGGAAAACAAAGGGGACCAAAACGAAGGCCAAAACGAAGGCCAAAACGAAGGCTGCTCCCGAAACAGAAGGCACAGAAGGGGATGGGGATTTAAACACAAAGGCCATTGAACTCCTTACAACACTTCTGGCTGAGTGTGATGGAACAATTGCAAAGAAAGACCTTCCGGCAAAGATATTCACGGCCTTGAAGAGTGATCCGGATCGCAATGCCGTTATTAAGGTTGCGTTCGATGATGATTTTTTAAGCTCGGGGCCATGGACTTACAATGCTGAAGAAGGAACATTGACCTTATAGTAGGGTTGTCACCCTCCATGCGGGGGCGTGAATTGAAATCTGGAAGCAGGTCCTTGAACCTAGTCGCCCTCCATGCGGGGGCGACACAGCTTAGGTGAGAATAGTAGGGTTGTCGCCCTCCATGCGGGGGCGTGGATTGAAACCTGGAAGCAGGTCCTTGAACCTAGTCGCCCCCCACATGGGGGCGACACAGCTTAGGTGAGACAAACATGCAAGTACAAATGGACATCATAAGTTGGCCGAAAACACTGTTTGAAGATGCCGAGCCTCGTGCTGAGGGTCTTCACCTTTCAACAGTTATTGATTCCCTCTTGAACAGTGCAGGTCTTGGCTACAAAGGCAAAGGCTTCACCGATATGCAACTCACGGCTGAGATAGGTCTCCTATGGGAAAACGTCCTATCCATGGCTATGAGAGACAAGTATGCCACCAGACCCCCTCAAATTTGTGAGGATGGCATATGGATGTCTCCCGACGGCATTGGTCCTGATCGTCCAGACCTTTTTGACATCCCGCCGGGACAGGAAGTTCCTTTAATTGTTGAAGAGTACAAGGTAACCTGGAAATCAACCAGGAACTCTCTGGCAGATGAATTCCGGTATATGGCTCAGGTGAAATCCTATTGTCATGCTGTTGGAACTCCCGTGGCAGTTATGCAAGTATTTTACATTATGGGTGATTACAGAGGTTCCGGCCCCTTGTATAAGGTTGCCAGGTTTGTTTTCAGTGAAGCAGAATTGAAAGCAAATTGGGATATGATCCTGAAAGAGAAAGCGAGAATGGAGAGTAAAATATGAAGGTTCCGCAAGGTTTTATAGATGCAAAAACAGTATCAGTGCAGCAACGTCTCATCCTTTCCATTTCCGGGCTTGAGAAGCAAGGGAAGACTCACTTTGCTTTCACTGCACCGGACCCAATCGCTGTTTTCTCCACAGACATTGGGGAAGAGGGAGTAGTCCAGAAGTTCCGGGACAAGGACATCGCAATTATGTACCTTAGCAAGTTTGGGGAAGAGGACTCGGATAAGGCCCCCGAAGAGTTCAGCAAGTTCCGTACAGCTTACCTTCGGCTACTTCGGGGAAGGGATGTCAAAACAATTGTCTTTGACACTGCCACTGAAATTTGGGAACTGCTTCGTCTTGCAAGGTTTGGCAGGCTTACCCAGGTTATGCCATACCAGTATGGGCCAGTGAATAATGAGTTCCGTTCCCTGATCCGGGAAGCCTATAGTCACGACAAAAACTTAATCCTGCTCCATAAAATGCGTCCGGTCTATATCAATGACAAGAGGGTAGATAGGTTCGAAAGGTCTGGATTCAGTGATACAGGTTACCTCGTGCAAGTCAATGCTGTTACTGACTATGAGGATGAAGAGTTTGCACTCACAATAGAGGATTGTCGCCATGATCCGGAACTTGTCGGGGAAATTCTGGAAGGCCCGCTCTGTAATTTTGAGACACTCAAATCTTTAGTGTTGTCATGATTCTGATAGATGACCGTATTGGAAGTGTTGAGTTGGCCCCTTTGCTCTCTGTTCCCCACAACACCTGCCGTTTGGAGTTTGGAGATTTTGCTTGGTCAGGCCATGGCCCTAACGGACAGGCATCTATTGGAGTTGAGAGAAAACGGGTTTCAGATTTCCTGTCTTCCATGACAACAGGTCGTTTCTCGGGACACCAGTTAATAGGGCTCTCCGCCGGCTTCGATTTTGTGTACCTCATAATAGAAGGAGTTTGGAGGCCTGAAAGAACTACAGGTATTCTCCAGGTTCCCTGTGGAGGGGGTTGGCAGGCTGTCCAGCAAGGTTCCAGACGTTTCATGGTCCGGGATATCTATAATTTCATTAACACCCTTCAGACAATCTGTGGCGTGCATGTTGTAACAACCTATAATGACCTGGAGACCGTTAAATGGCTGGAATCCTGTTACGGCTGGTGGCAGAAAAAGTGGGAAGCACACAAATCTCATCTCCAATTTAGAGATAGTGATCATGCTCACTTGGTGAAACCCTGTCTCGTTGCCCGAATTGCAAATCAGTTTGCAGGAATTGGCCTGGATAGGGCAAGGCGTTTGGGAAAGGAGTTCCATTCCCCGGCGGAGTTACTTACAGCTACTGAAGAGGAGTTGGAAGAAGTTGAGGGGATTGGAAAAACTTTGGCAAAGAGAATAGTGAAGCAAATTAACAACTAAAAGGTCTGCATAATGTCCTGTTTTTTATGTCCCGAACTGGTCGCCTCCAGGAAGAAAATAGTAACCGGAGAACTTTTTGGGGATGCCTTGCCCACTATTGTTCTGATCGGGGAAGCCCCCGGAGTTCAAGAAGATTTAACCGGTCGGCCCTTTGTGGGAGTTAGCGGGGATGAATTACACCATGCTTTGAGGATAAACGGCCTTCCCCGATTCGGTATTTACATCACCAACGTATGCCTATGTCACCCACCAGGAAACCGTGATCCTAAAACACAGGAGATCAAGAACTGTGTTGAGGCTCACCTTATCCCCAGGCTCCAGGAAATACAGCCTCAATGGGTTATCACTGTCGGAAAAATAGCCAGCCAGGCAATAGCCGGCACTAAACTCAGTATAGAATTGGAACATGGGATTCCCCGTCCGGCACTTTTCCAGGGCCTGAGCTTTATTCACATTCCTGTCTACCACCCGGCAGCGGGGTTGCATGACCCAAGTAAGATGCTCCTGTTTCTGGGTGATATGGCTACAGTAGGG
>JAGGSH010000013.1 GCA_021159185.1 bacterium | reverse complement strand
GATAAAAGAGATGGCGAAAAAAAATGCTATGTAATTTGCAACGCCGCGGAGGGCGAGCCGAAAGTTTTTAAGGACGGATATATTCTGGATCATTATTCGAAAGAAGTGATAAACGGGATGAAGATCGCTCTTGATTTTTTGAAAGCGGAAAAAGGATTTATATATTTGAATTCTGATTATTACAGAGTGTTTTCCAAAAAACTGGAAAAAGTTATTGGCGATCTGTCGATAGAAATATTCAAAAAGCCCAACAATGCCGGTTATATCGGAGGAGAAGAAACGGTCGCCATAAACGCTATAGAAGGAAAAAGAATTGAGCCGAGATTGAAGCCGCCCTTTCCGCCAACCAGCGGATTATGGAATTGTCCAACGCTGGTTAATAATGTGGAAACTTTTTATAATGTCAGTTTAGTTGCCAAAGGGAAATATAAAAATACCAGATTTTATTCTATTAACGGCGATTGCCAAAACGCCGGAGTTTTTAATTTTCCCGAAGACCGGACTATTGAAAAGATATTAAGAGAAACGGAAAATTATCCGGACTTTGATTTTTTCATACAGGCGGGCGGAGGAGCCAGCGGGGAAGTTTTAAACAATAAACAGCTTGATCAGCCGGCCAAGGGCGCGGGCTCAATTACAATTTACAAAACTTCAAAACACAAGTCGCTAAAGCTAATGAAAAAATGGCTGGATTTTTTTCTGGCTAATTCCTGCGGACAATGCACCCCCTGCCGCGAAGGAGTTTATCGCTTGCGAGAATTATTAAACGAAAAAGATGCAGATTGGAAGTTATTTTCAGATTTGCTGGATAATTTGGATGAGTCGTCTTTTTGCGGGCTGGGCTGTGTCGTGCCAATCCCTTTGAGAAGTTATAAGGAGAATGTTATGAAAGACAGTAACTCGTAATTAGTAACTGATAACTAGGAATTAAAATTTTTCCCCTTTGGAAAAGGCGGCGAATATGAGCGGGCGCAGTATTCGCGGGATTGGAAAGTTATCATTATTTTGAACGCTTTCTTTTTTCTCACGCTTTTCAAATCTCCCTGCTTCGCTTCGCTCGCTTTCCCCCTTTTCCAAAGGGGAAGAAAAAGTAAAGAGGGAGAAGAAAAAAGAAAACATGAAAATCAAAATCAAAATCAATAACAAAGAAATTGTTTGTTGGCGGGGGCAGACTATTTTGGAAGTGGCGAAGGAAAACGGAATTTTTATACCGTCGCTTTGTTATCATCCGGATTTTCCGGCTAGGGCCAATTGCAGAATATGCGTGGTTGAAATCGCCGGAAGAAAAAGGCTAGTGACTTCTTGCTCCACTGAAGTTGAAGAAGGAATGGAAATTTTTACCGATTCTGACAGAGTTAAAAAATCCAGAAACTTAAACATAGAATTGATTTTCGCCGAGCATATTGAAAAATGTTCCGATTGTGTTTCGCGATATAATTGCCGCCTATTAAATTACGCGGAGAAGTATAAAATTTTAATTAGCGTTTTTAAGGATCGTAAAAGCAAAAGAAAAACTTACAAATTCGCCAACGCGGTGGAAATTGACGGAACGCAGTGCATTGACTGCCGCAATTGCATGGATGCTTGTTCGGTTTTGCAGAATATAAATTATCTGGAATTAAAAGGCAAAGGAATAAATCAGGAAATAGTTCCGACAAAAAATAAAAAAATAGATTGTATTTATTGCGGGCAGTGCGCGGTTCATTGTCCGGTGGCGGCTGCCCAGGAGCAGACCCAATGGGAAGAAGTGGAGGAAGTTATAAAAAATGAAAAGAAAATCGTGGTGGCGCAAATTGCTCCCGCGGTGAGAGTAAGCATCGGCGAAGAATTCGGTTTGCCGCATGGCGAGATAATAACCGGGCAAGTTGTCGCCGGACTGAAAAAATTGGGATTTGATTATGTTTTTGATGTCAACTTTTCTGCTGATGTTACCACTATGGTAGAAGCGGAGGAATTATTAGAGAGAGTTAAGGTTGGCGGAGTTATGCCGATGATGACTTCCTGCTGTCCAGCTTGGGTGAAATATGTAGAATTTTACCATCCGGAATTAATTCCCAATTTAACCACAGCCAGATCGCCCCATATTCACGGCGGGGGAATAATAAAAAATTATTGGGCGAAGAAAATGGGGATTAAGGCGAAAAATATTTCCGTAGTTTCCATAATGCCTTGCACCGCCAAAAAATTTGAAGCTTCCCGGAAAGAATTAAAAGTGAAAGGTTTATTTCCGGTTGATTTCGTATTGACCGTTCGGGAGTTTGCCTTTATGCTTAAGAAGAATAAGATAAATTTGGCCGATTTGAAAAAGCGCGAAGCGGACAATCCTTTGGGAGAATATAGCGGGGCGGCGGCTATTTACGGAGCCAGCGGGGGAGTGATGGAGTCAGCTTTGCGGACGGCGCGATTTATGGCCTGCCGGTCAGGTTCCGACAGAAATAATTTGCGCGAAGTTAAGTTGGAGTTTAAAGATATGAGGGGAATGAAAAATATTAAAGAAGCCAGCGCGGAAGTTGCCGGGAAGAAATTGAAAGTAGCGGCGGTTAACGGCATAGGGCATATTGAAAAAGTGATTGAAAATTTGAACCGGTATGATTATGTTGAAGTAATGGCCTGCCCGGGCGGATGCATTGGCGGCGGCGGACAGCCCATTCCGACTACGGACGCGATAAGAAAAAAACGAATTGCCGCTTTGTATAAAATAGACAAGGGCAAAAAACTCAGAAGCGCGCATGAGAATAAAGGAGTTTTGAAAGTTTTAAAATGGTTGAAGGGGCAGGGGAGATTGGAACATCAGATTTTGCATACTAAATATAGAAAGAGAAATTAATTTTATGCAATATCTAAAAGAAAAAGTTTTGACGCTAACCAATACCGCTCAAGCGGTTAGGTTTTTGGGATTGGCGAGCGTGATAACGATTGTTCCTTTTTTAATTCATTCGCAATGGATTACCGGGTCAGTTGTGAATGCTGTTTTAATCGCGACTTTATTTTTAGTCGGTATCCGCGGGGCGATAGTGCTGGCGCTGGTTCCCAGTATGATAGCATTAAGCAGCGGGTTGCTGCCGGCGGTGCTGGCTCCGGTTATTCCGTTTATTATGATCGGCAATGTTATTTTAATTTTAACTGTAGATTTTATTTACAGGCAATTTAAAAATAAGAGTACTTGTTTGCCGATGAGGCAGAAAGGTTTTTGGCTGGGCGTAACTGCCGGAGCGCTGTTAAAATTTTTATTTTTGTTCGCCAGCGTAAATATAATCAGCCAGCTTTTGATAAAGCAGGAATTAGTTATTAAAGTAGTCCAGATGATGAGCTGGCCGCAATTTTATACCGCGATGATTGGGGGTGCGATCGCGTGGGCAATGTTGAAGTTTAATAAAAATAATAAAACTATATGAAACAACCAGAAAATAATACGGCTAAATTCGCTTTTTACTATATGCTTTCTTTGATAGCGCTGATATTCGCGGCGCTGGCGACGGGAATGATTATTTTTCAGATTATCAACAAAAATATTGCTGATGTGATTATTCAGCGCGTTAGTGATTTTTCGCCAAGCCAATTAAAATTTGCCATCTCGGCTTTAATAATTTCCGCGCCGATATTTTATATTACCACTTGGCAAATATGCAAAAATTTATTCACGGGCGCTTTTGACAAAGATTCAGGCGTACGAAAGTGGCTTACTTATTTTGTTCTTTTGGTTTCTTCGGTAGTGATGCTGGGCTGGCTAATTGCGATTGTTAATAATTTTTTGGACGGCGAGCTAACGGTTAAATTTATTTTGAAAGCCGCAACCGCCATAGGCATCTCCGCCGCCATTTTTACTTTTTATTATTATGATATTAAAAGGGAGAAAGCGGCCGGTAAAAAAGATAAAATAATTCAGTTTTATTTTTACGCTTCTCTAGCTGCAGTGATCATAGTTTTTATTGCCGGACTTTTCATTATGGAATCTCCCCAAAAAACCAGGGACAGAAAAATGGACAACGCCATCTTAGAAAATTTTGACGACTTGAATAGAGCTATCGGAACATATTACAGCGATAACGAAAAACTGCCCGCTAATTTAGATAGAATCAAATCCGAATTTTCTTACATAGGCGATAAAGATTTGAAAAATTTAGCTACGGGCGAGAAATATGAGTATAAAATAAAAAGTGAAAATATCTATGAACTTTGCGCCACTTTTAAAACTTCCAACAAAAAGGATAAAGAATATAATAATTATCAAGATGATGACTGGCCGCACGATGTCGGATATCAATGCTTGAGCCAGAGAGTGAGTAAGAGTAAATAACTGGCGGTTTGATTTTTTTGTTCGTTGATAACAAAATACAAAAATACAAAGGAGGAAGAAAAAATGGCAGAGGTAAATAAAGACATTTGCTTTTATATTACAGAAGGATGTTTTGATTTTGGATTTAGCAACTGGGGAATTACATTTAAAGATCTAGAGAATGAAGGGATGGTTGTTTATCGATGCCCGGCACAAGGCCGGGAGAAATACGAGGAGAGCGATTTCCAAGAGTTTATAAAAGAACAGAACATTAAACCTAGTGATAAAATTGCGATAGCTTGCTGGACGAAAGACGCATATGTCGTTGCTAAAAGTTCTTAAGAATTAGGAGAAATAAGTATTATAAATAGTGTTAAAAAACCAATCAGCCGAAAGGTAATAAAACCACGGCTGGTTTTTTAATTAAAAAAATTGCCTAGATATAAATTTTCTGCTTATAATTTTTTACCACTAATTTACGATCGTGCAGTAGTGGTAAAAAAGCTTTGTAAGTGATTCTAAATAATCAGATTTTAATTCCGACCTTTAGCACAATGAGAAGATCATAGCAAGAAGTTATGGTAAATCCTTAAAACAAAAATCATACGCTTTAATAAAAATCCGCTAATTCACGATTATACACCGGCAGTTTTTATTTAGTGTTTCTTAGAAAATCTACCACTACTGTACGATCGTACAATAGTGGTTTTTTTATTTAACACTTAATTTAGAGTAAAATTTACCGCCACAAAATTTACCATTACTATACGATCGTGAGCTAATGGTATATAATTAAATTAGAAGATAATTATTTAATTTTTTAAAAGTTAAGGTAATCAGAAGC
>JAGGSH010000040.1 GCA_021159185.1 bacterium | reverse complement strand
CAATGAAGTCTACGCTCTTAATCAAAAAAAGGGGCTCTAAATTCTTGAATTTTCATTCCAACCATCTCTCCTTTTATACCAGTTATTTCCACTTTTATCCTGCCGACTTCTTCAAAGGTCGCGTCGCCTTTTTGTTTGACCAGCTCAAGTTCTTGTTTGACCAATTCAAGTTTATCCCCAAACCCGCCAAGCGTTTCACCAAACACCGTAAAATCGGAACGCATTTCTTCTAAAAGAATTGCGACATAATCTTTATCTTTTTTGCGCATTTTGCTAAGAGGAAATTTTACCTTTTTTGTTTTCTTGATTTTACTTTTCTTCATACTTAAAAATTTTAGCAGACTATCACGAAACAGGCAAATTCGTTAATTTCTCTCCGTTCTTATTTCCCTCTCTATCTCCAACAACCTATTATATTTGCAGATTCTTTCTCCGCGGCAAAGCGAGCCGGTTTTGATAAAATCGGCGTTGGTTCCAACCGCCAAATCAGAAATAAAATCGTCCGTGGTTTCTCCGCTGCGGTGAGAAATTATCGTTTTCATTTTATTTTCTTTCGCCAACTTCATACAGTCAAATGTTTCCGTGAGCGTCCCGATTTGGTTCACTTTTATTAAAACGCTATTGCAAGATTTGTTTTCAATCGCTTTTTGAAGGCGCTTTGTGTTGGTTACCAACAGATCATCTCCAATTATCATAATTTTGTTTTTCAATTCTCTCATCATCATCGCCCAGCCCTCCCAGTCTTCTTCCTGAAGCCCGTCTTCAATTGAAATAACATAATATTTTTTTATCCATTCTTCATACAAATCAATCAATTCTTTTTTATTTAAAACTAAGTTTTCAGGCTTCAATTTATACTGATCGCTTGATTCATCGTAAAAAAAGTTTGCGGCCGTGTCCATGTCTAAATTAATTTGCTCTCCTAATTTATATCCCGCTTTTTTCACAGCTTGATTTATAAATTCCAACGCCTGCGCGTTACTTTTTAATTTAGGCGCGAAGCCTCCCTCGTCTCCCACCGCGATACTATGCCCTTCATCTTTTAATATATTTTTAAGGCTATGAAAAATTTCACTGCCGGCCTGAATCTGGCGGGAAAATGTTTCAATCCCATCGGGAACTATTTTAAATTCCTGAATGCTCAATCCGGAATCGCTGTGTCCTCCTCCGTTTAAAACATTGAACATAGGAACGGGAAAATTTGAAATTGGCGTTTCAAAACCCGCGAAATTAAATATCCCGCTAATATATTCATAAAGGGGAATTTTTCTATCGTCAGCCGCCGCCCGGCAAACCGCCAAAGAAACTCCGACGATAGCGTTGGCTCCCAAATTGGATTTATTTTCCGTCCCATCCAGTTCTATCATAGCCCTGTCAATTTTTTCCTGCTCGCCGGCTTCCATGCCAACAATAGCTTGGCTTATTTTCGCATTCACATTTTCTACTGCTTTCAACACTCCTTTCCCGTTATAGCGGCCACGATCGCCGTCGCGAAGCTCCAGCGCTTCAAATGTTCCCGTGGAAGCGCCCGACGGCACGCCGGCTATTCCTTTTATTCCGCTTTCCAATTCCACTTCCACTTCAAGAGTCGGATTTCCTCTAGAATCCAAAATTTCCCTAGCGCTTACTTTTTTTATCTTGCTCATTTGTTTATTGTTTTAAATTTATTAAAAAATTTCTCCTCCCCAAATATAATCATCAAAATTAGGCGACGAGTTGCGTCCGATTAAACAGCTATTTTTAAGTTTGGCAAAATCAGCCAATTTTTCCAATGATTTTTGATCGTCTTTTATGGGCGTTTCTTTAATTTCCAGTCCGATTTTGTTATTTAAAATAAAATCAATTTCTCTGCCGTTTTTTAATGAGTAATATTGCAATTTTCCATAATGGCGAAGTTGGTTAAAGACTGCGTTTTCAAATTTAGCTCCCCCGTCCAAATCAGCCAAAAATCCGGCAATGCCGTTGTCGCAAAAATATAATTTTTGCGCTTTGACAATTTCCCGATCAGGACTTTTTGAAAATACCGGTACTCTCCAAATAAGATAAGTTTTCTCAAAAAAATCAATATAGCTCATTATCGTCGGGCGGGAAAGCCCGGAAAGTCGGGACAGCTTGGAATAATCCAGCTTCGTTCCAATCCTGCCGGATAACATTTTCATAAGATTATAAATATTTTTCTCATTTCTAAAATCAGCCAGAGATTTAATATCAATATTCACATAGGAACTGATAATATCAGCCAGCAAATCTTTTTTTTGTTTAATATCTTTTGCCAACGCTACCTCGGGAAAACCTCCGAATTCAATATATTGCTCATAATGATATTTTATTCTCTCGTGCTCAATCGGATTAAAACTTTTTTTCTCCCATTTTTCATTTTTAATATAAAAAACATCTTGAAAATCCAAATACTCGCCAAAATCTAACGGGTAAAGCTCAAATATTTTTTTGCGGCCGGACAACGATTCGCTAAAAAGATTTTTCAGATAATAGGAGCTGGATCCTGTAACTAAAAATTTTACATCAAAGGTATCATAGAGATATTTTAAAACGCTTGCAATTTGAGGAAGCATTTGAATTTCGTCAATAGCCAGATATATTTTGTCTTTCATTGACAATCCTCTATTTTCCAGCTCTTTCAAGATATTGTCATAATTTTTTTGACTAAAAAGCTCGCGATTATCTAATCGCTCAAGATCAATATATAACTTATTTTGAGAAGAAATATCCTTCAATAATTGCCGTAAAAGGGTGGTTTTTCCGGTTCGGCGCATTCCGGTAATAATTGTTATTTGCTTTATTTTAAGATGTTTTTTGAGTTGTAGATAAATTTTTCTCGGCAAATACATAATATTTACTTAAATTATTACTATGTTATAGTATGTAGCTTACACTTAGTAATACTTTTTGTCAAGTCTTAACTCTATTTCCTAAAAGTAACCCTTCCCATCCGATATAAATCCCCTATTTCATCGCTGGAAAGAACGCGCGTGTACAGGCGAACTTCGTCCAGTTCGCCGTCAAAATAACCGGCGGATACTCGGCCAATATCCATAGCGGAAGCGTTTACCCCGGCAGTATTCGTAATAACGATATGATGCCAACCAGCGGTTAAGGCGGAAGAAGCCGTTCCGTCAATATAAATAGTAGTTGTTCCGGGAAAGTTGGTAGCCGCGATATTGCCGGTTCCGTCTATTTCTATTTGTTCCGTTCCGTTCAAATCCATCACTTTACGATCAGTTAAGTCGTCCGCTTTTATCCAAAAAGCGACGGTATGGATCCCGTCGGACACATTGCCTTGGCTTACATAATTTCCACTCCCGTCAAAATTCAGCGCTTGCCCGATTTTGCCGATAGCCGCGGTAGCGCCGACTACATCGCCGTGGTTGCCCTGCCCCGATTGGTCGCGGGCTTCGGCGGTGGACTGGCTCCAGTCCATATGG
The DNA here is from genome assembly GCA_021159185.1 of bacterium. Classification (GTDB taxonomy): domain Bacteria; phylum Patescibacteriota; class Minisyncoccia; order Moranbacterales; family UBA9337; genus M55B143. The sequence goes on along the minus strand of JAGGSH010000040.1, from coordinate 2,142 downwards.
TTGCCGTCAAAAGACTGCATCAAAACCAAGCCGTCGGTCATTTTATCCGTTTGGGAAGAATTGATTGTGGAAGTATTAGAAAAATTAATTACAGTGGGCGGCATCGCCTCATCCGACCCAATATCCCAATCGCCCACATCGCTGGGACGGGTGTCTCCGTCTATGTCGTCGGAGAAACTTAAATCAGGATCACTGGATAAATCCGCGCCGGCGTCTTTTAAATCAGTATCAGTTGATTTTAAATGATAATCACTATTGCTATAATCAATAAATGAATCAGCAGGCGCTATACTATACACACCACCTGTTGCAGGCATCTGATCATCTGTTGCTTGATCCGTTGCATCGTTATACCCCGACCAAGTGTTATACCATCCCTCAGATCCATAACCAACGGCAACACAATTATAAGCCGTTGCTACCCCGCTGTTTCCTCTAAACCCTTTATGATTTCCACTCTTGCCTTTTCCATCAACAGTTACATTCATGCAAGTTAATGACCCATAGGCAGCATTTACAGCCGCCCTTGACAATCCACCATCTATTCCATAATCATATATAACAGAGTTATAAAGATATCCTGTCGCGTCCGCATCGGCATATCCAACGCCGTCATAATTTACAGCATTGCCACTCATTACTAAATACCCAAACTGGAGATTGGACCCTCCTGAATCAATGTAGTCAATCCATAATCTGCCCGGACCTTTAAATTGAAGCCCCTCAATTCTGACATAGTTTTCGTTAATCCGAAGGTAATCTTCCAACCTATACTTCCCCTCATCCCACTTTCCGCTGTGCCTCTGACTTGCTCCCACTTCATTCGCATCTATTGGCGTATAAATTCGCAAATAATTAGCGGAACTAGTAGTCCAGCCATTTATGCGGACAGCTGTTTCATCCGCCGCGCCTCCTTCTCCGTTATAACAAGCGATATTCCATTGTTCGTTGTTCGTCACTAAATCTCGGTTGCCTCCGGTGAAGGAAATGGGAATAGAAGTGTTTTCTATTCCGGATTCAGCGTTGGCCAAAGAGGTGTAAGCGCGGTAAATCGCCCAGGTGTCGTTGGCGGATAAATCTGCCGGTGTTGCTCCGGTTTCTGTTTGGAGAATATAATGAGTGGAATCGGTTCTTGATTTTATGAAAGCGATGGAATCAGCTGAAGTTAAAGAATCATCGTTGTTGGAATCATACAACACCACATCTCCCACTCCGACATTATCTGGCGCAGCAGAACTAAATGTAGCTGTTCCGCTGGAAATGGTTAGGGTGTCATTATGGGAATTATCATCGTCCAAGGCGGAAGTGGCTGAAGGCCCGACGGAACGGTAAATGGGTACGGTATATTCATCTGCCCCAATATCCCAGCCATCTCCATTGCCCCGTCCCTGGCCGTCTATGTCGTCAGTAAATCCTTGAGCTGTTAAATTATCTCCTTGATCTATAATCGCTCCCGTGCCTGTAAAATTCTTTAGATGAAAATCTCCATTAGCGTAATCTGTAAAGACATTAGCCCAATCAGTTGCTTCGTTTGCCCAGTTAACTTCATTTGTGCCATCGCCGTCGTCGGAGGCACAGTAGTCAATAGATAATGAACCGCTACTACTGCTATAAAAATCATCCCCGTTATTAAAAGCAACACAATTCTTTGCTGTTATTGTAGTGCCTGAACCATAAGACCAAATTCCATGAGATTTTATATTTGATACAACACAATTATATATATATGCTGTAACATCATGATCCATCATAAACCCAGCATTGGCTCTATAATCCCCACTGGTAGTGCTATAAGCTACACAATTGATAGCTTTAACAGTATGAGCTGATAAATCAGTTGCTTGATGAGTATTAAATATAAAAAGGTCATAATGTGTACCAGTGTTATCTTGCATTTTCCCAATGCAAGAATCAAAAAATGTTTCTCCTGAAAGAGTACCAACAATATTATAAACGCCAACGCCACTACCCGTAGAAATCCATTCAGCTTGTAAACCTTCTAAGTGCACATAATTTTCTTCTATTATTATTGCAGCTGTTCTATAACCACCACTCCCAGATAACCTATACTTCCCCTCATCCCACACCCCATTATGCCTATTTCCCAAACTCGGATCAGTCCAAATCTTAATGTAATTGTCA
>JAGGSH010000019.1 GCA_021159185.1 bacterium | reverse complement strand
TTATACTTCATAATTCAAAAAAATTTGTAAATTTGTATCTGATTTGTAAATTTGTGGGAGTAAAAAATTTATGAAAATTAAAAAAGCTATTATGCCGGTAGCTGGTTCGGGAACTAGATTCTTGCCGGCCACCAAAGCCCAGCCCAAAGAAATGCTTTCCGTTGTGGACAAACCGGTAATTCAGTATTTAGTAGAGGAAGCAGTAGCAGCCGGCATTGAAGAGATTATATTCGTCACCGGGCGCGGCAAGCGGGCCATAGAGGATCATTTTGATGTATCGTTTGAATTAGAAGATACGCTGGAGAAAAAGGATAAAAAAGAATTACTAAAAAAAGTAAAAGAGATTGTCAAGCTGGCTAAGTTTTCTTATGTGCGCCAGCCAAAACCGTTAGGTGATGGACATGCGATTCTTTGCGCCCGACATCTTATTTCAAAAGACGAGCCGGTGGCGGTTTTATTCGGAGACGATTTGGTTGATAACAAAATTCCCGCCATTAAACAATTGATGGATGTTTATGAAAAATACGGTGATCCTGTTATCGCGCTGACCAGAGTGCCCAAAGAAGATGTCAGCAAATTCGGCGTTGTGGACCCGGTTAAACTAAGCAACCGAACTTATGAAATAAAAAAATTTGTGGAAAAGCCAAAAATAAAAGAAGCGCCGTCCAATCTGATTGCTGTCGGGAAATATATTATAACGCCGGAAGTATTTGAAAAATTGGAAAAATCGCAAAATGACGGGGGAGAAATAAGATTAGCCAATGCTTTTATCAGAATGTTAAAAAATAATCAGCCTATCTATGGTTATGAATTTAAGGGTATCAGATACGACTGCGGAGATAAATTCGGATTTATCCAAGCGATTATTCAAATGGGGCTAAAACATCCTGAAGTAAAAAACAAATTAAGGAAGTATCTAAAAAATTTAAAAATCTGATTTGTTATGCCATCTTCGGAATTTCTGGTTAGCATAAATAGGAGCTCAGGGATCCAAAATATCTTTATGCCATTCCCGACTTTCTGCCTGGCGGCAGACAGGGGTCGGGAATCTAGGATGAAATCGCCAGCTTAAAAAATTACTCTAGATTCCCGCTTTCGCGGGAATGACATAAGAAAGTTGGAAATGACATAAGAAAGTCCGGAATGACACATATAAGATATGTACTGGATTTATTTAGCGGTTTTTATTTTAATGGTTTTAGCGCCCGGAATTATAAAAAATCCGATTTTTTTATTGAGCGAGGAAAATGTTGAAGAGATAGCCATTTTTTTATTGGGCATAATCGGTTTTCTGATTTTCAATTATAAGGAAAACCAGCTGTCTTTTAATTTGAAAGAGAAACAAAAAGTTCAAAAAGAAGCCACTGAAACATCTAAGGATTTGGCCCATTCCTATTCTTATATCGGGGAAATTAATCGCAAGCTGGAAATTTTAAACAATATCTCGCTTAAGCTGGCAGAAGCGCCCAATATGAATTCCGCGGAGAGGGAATACATATATAAGTTAATTTTGGACGCCATTAAAACCTTAGCCAAAACCGACCGATTTACAATTATTTTCGCAAACTTAAGCTCTCGCGTAATAGCGAAAGAAGTTGGAAAAAGCAATAAAAAGCTTTCTCCTAAGGTTGAAAACCTGATTTTAAATTTTGGCAAGAGGAAAAAAATAATCAATGCGGATGGCCATACGATCATCCAATCCAGCAAGAATATTGACGGGATTAGCGCTTTTATAAGCATTCGGATCAAAAATAAACAAGCGCTTAAGGATTTGGAGCTGCTTAAAACTTTAGCTACTCAAGCGCTGCTTTTACGGCTATTGACTAAAGAGCGCGATTAGACTAAAATACTACGAGAGCGAGACGATGGCATTGTTTAATAATTAAAGGCATTGTTTAATAATTAAAATTTGGATTTCTTGGCGCTGCTATATCGCAAGCAAGCGCTCTGAGTTCCAGCTAAATTAAAATGAGTAAAAAAATTATCAAGCCGCTAGAAGATTATGTGCTTATCAAAATTGAAAAAGAAGAAAAAAAGAAAACTGATTCGGGAATTTTTTTGCCGGAGAGCGCTTCAGAAGAAAAATCGCAAATAGGCAGAGTGGCCGCAACGGGAGACAGCGATAAAATTAAAGTAAAGAAAAACCAAAAAGTGATTTTCAAAGAATTCAGCGGCACTGAAATTGAAGGAGGGAAATACTTAATGGTTAAAAATGAAGACATTTTAGCGGTGGTTGAATAGTTTATCCGAAACGCGCGCGTTGCGGCAAAAGAAATGGAGCGGAGCTGCGCGCCACGACATTTCGCCACAACATTGGAGATGTGCGAAGTTTTTCTGTGGCGTAGCGGAAGAAATTTGGAAAATTTGCGCTTGTCCGCCTTTGGAGGAAGCTGAGTATTTTTCCTTTTAATCCGTGTTATGTGGTGAGCCCGCAAAGCGAACGAGGGAGTGAAGCGACAGGCAGTATGACGCAGGTCAGCCCGATAAATACCTTGAGATTAAATCGACTTTTTCCTTACGATTAATTAATTCATAGAACTTTTTAGCATACTCAAGAGGTAAAATTGGAATTTGTAAATCGTTCCATAAGATTTTTTTAGTCTTATTAAACATATCTAATTGGCGATCGCCATAAGAATTAATTTCAACTTCAAAATTATTAATATCACAAACTATTGAGCGACCATTTATTTTTTGACTGAAAAAATCTTTGACAGTATATTTCTTCAAGGCATTTCTAAAAATCTCAATGCCTTCATCATTTGTGGTGATATCCAAATCTCTAACAGAAACATCAACACCTTGAATTTTGAGATTAGCACTTCCCTCAAGTCTCCAAATAAATTCTTTACCTTGAAGACTATCCAAAATGATTTGCAAAATTTCCTGGATATCTTTTTCATTCATAACACTAAAAAATTCTTCTATCTATTTAAATCTTCTTAGGACTGACCGGGCAATATTGCACATAATAAGTTATATCTGAATTATCTATTTATTTGACTTAAATGTCTCCCTTTGAGTTCTAATCTCTGGACTTTTGGTCTGTAGTTATTGAGTTGCTTTTTTCATTGCGTAATTTCAAATCCTTTTTCTTTCCATTTCACAAATCCGCCGTCCAAAACCCATGCGCCAAAAAAATTCATATCATAAAGCCTGACTCCGGCTTTAAATCCTTGCAAGTTAGTGCTGCCGTACACGACAATTTCTTTAGTTAGAGGAATTTCGCTTCGGCGGCTTTCCAAATTATCAAGAGGAATATTAACAGCTCGCGGTATGTGCCCTTGAGAAAATGATTGCTGGGAACGAATATCTAAAATATAAGCGTCGTAATTTTCGCCTAGAAGCGCTTTTAAATTTTCGGGCGAGAGAGAACTTATCTTGGCTTGGTCAGTAAAAGAATCTGGATCTCCTTGTGACACTGTCTGTCCGCCATTTTTTTTCCACGCAAAAAATCCTCCCGGAAAAATAGTTGCGCCGGAAATGCCTTTTTGTTCTAAAATTTTTGCCGTTTCAATATTTTCTTCTTCTAACCCATGCCCTATGATTATTATTAAGTTATAATTTTCAGCATTCAATTCCGCGCCAGACAGGTTCTTAAGCGGAACATTTTTTGAGCCAGTAATGTGCTCCGTCTGGTAATTTTCTTTTTCTCTAATATCAATTATTAAAACTTTTTCATTTTCGCTAACTAGCGGGCTTATCTTTTTTTGAATTTCTTGAAAAGATATTTTTTTGTATTGATAAATTTCTTCCTCCGAAGAGATAATTGGCTCTTCGTTTTCATTTTGATTATCCCAGCGAAAAAAAGTTATCAAAAAGACTAATAATATTAAAGCACATCCTATTGAAATCACTAATTTTTCACTCATATTTTTACTCTAAAACACTTCCGATAAAATCTGGATGCCCGTTGATAAATTCTTTTGCGGCCAGCGATTTTTTGCCTTCCAGTTGGATAATATCAGCGATGACGGCGTTGTCGGCTGTTTGGATTCCGATTTTATTTTTCAGTTGAAAAACTTCGCCGGCGCGGCGTTTGTCTTGCGAACTATCTTTTTGGAGAGAAATTTTTTGAAATTTAATTCTCTTTAAAGAACCGTCATTCTCCCAGAAGCAAAATACGCCGGGCCAAGGATACAGCGCCCGATACTTGTTATAAATATTTTTCGCTGTTTCATTCCAAAATATTCGCCCGTCATTTCTTTCAATTAACTGACAAAAAGTAGCTTGCGTTTCATCCTGCTTTTTTCTTTTTAATTTTCCCTCTATCCAAAGTGGGATGTTTTCCAATAAAAATTTAGCGCTCAGTTTGGATAATTCCAAGGAAAGAGTTTTAAAAGTATCATTAGGATTAATTTTTATTTTCTTCCGGGCTATAATATCGCCAGTGTCAATTCCTTCATTCATAAGCATGAGCGTAGTTCCTGTTTCTTGTTCGCCTGCCATCAGCGCGTTCTGGATGGGGGACGGTCCGCGAAATTTGGGCAAAAGCGAAGCGTGAACATTCAGAGATCCGAAACCGGGAGTTTCAAGAACTTCCTTTGGTAAAATTTTTCCGTAGGCCGCTACGATAATTAAATCCGGCTTTATTTTTTTTATTTCAGAAATTACATCTTCGTCAAATTTCTCCGGCTGAAATATGGGAATTTTATGTTTTCGCGCCAAACTTTTCACCGGGCTGATTTTCAATTCTTTTTTTCGTCCGGCTTTTTTGTCCGGCTGGGTGAAAACTGCCACTATATTATATTTTTCTTTTAGCAAAGATTCTAAAATAACTTCAGCCAACGCGGAAGTTCCCATAAAAATTATTCTTAACTTGGAAGTTTTTTTGGTTTTGGGCATAGTTTTAGTAAACATCAAATTCAAAATTACAAGCTCCAAATAAATTACAAATCACAATTTTCAAAACTTAAAGCTCTTTTGGATTTTAGATATCGCGATTTATTTGGTTTTTGTAATTTTGGATTTTGATATTAACGATTCAAACTCTATCTATAAACAAAATTCCATCCAGATGGTCTATCTCATGCTGGAGCGCTCTGGCTAATAGTCCGCTTGCTTTTATTTTAACCTTTTTTCCTTTTTCGTCCAAATAGCGGACTTTCACTTTTTCTGAGCGTTCAATGTTAAGGAATTTTCCGGGAAAGCTTAAACAACCTTCTTCTCCCATTGCTTTCTCGCGCGAACGGGACTTGATTTTAGGGTTTATTAGAACATAAAGCTGTCCGCTTTCTTCAATAATGCAAAGGCGGATTGATTTTCCCACTTGCGGAGCGGCCAGTCCCATTCCGTTATTGGCTTTCATAGCCTTAATCATTTCGGCGATAAGTTTCTGGATTTCAGGATTCAGCGGATCTTTAATTTTCCCGCATTTTTTTCTTAAAACAGGATTGGGATATTTAATTATGGGCAAAATATTTTCAGCCCTATTTTTTTCTTTCATTTTTGGCTTGTTTAAGCCAATATCTGAAAGGTTCGCATTTCAGGTATTGACAAAAAATCGGTAATATGCTAAACTAATGCTAGTTGTAAAGAGTTCTTTTTTTAAACAAATAAACCCAAGCCGTGTCGTAAAAACGCGAAACAGAGGTGGGAGGGAAGGTCCTCCAAATCAGCCTTAACAGCTGAATCAATACTCTGTGTAACGTTTTTATCAGTAGCACGGCTTTTTTTATTTTTAAAATTCTTATTAAATAATATTTATCGGATCCACATCAATAATCCATCCCGCATTTAATTTTTTCAAAACTTTTTTCAATTCAATTGGAATCTTTTTGCTTTTTATTTTTATGATAATTTGCCGCTTAAATTTTCCTCTAACTTTTGGAACTAAAGGGGAATGCGGAGCGATGATCTGGACGGTTTTTTTATTCTTCATTTTTTGGGATAATTCCCGAAAAATTCTCCGCGTTTCTTTGTCAATTTTTTCCTTGTTTTTATTCTGGAATACGATTTTGATCAATTGGCTAAATGGAGGATAGTTTAAAAC
>JAGGSH010000023.1 GCA_021159185.1 bacterium | reverse complement strand
TTGTAATGGAAGATACCAATGCCACAAAGAGAGATAAAGCGAGTTGAGGTAATACTCTCCTCGACACGGATACGTAGGGCCGCTGGGGAGCTGGAAAAGCTTATTGCTACGAGGACTGTTGATCCTGTTGAGTTAAAGAGGCTTCGTACCAGGATATCTGACGAACTCCGATTTATTGAAAGGTTGATAGACAGGCTTCTTATCAGGTGCCAAAATGGATAACTTAAAGGAAATAAGGAGATAATTATGGATGATCTCACGGCACCCGGAGTTGGTGGGAGTTCCGGCCTGGTGGGAATCACCCTGGGCTGGTTGGGGTTTAAAGGAAAGGTCAAGGATATGGAGAAACAACTTGAAAAACTCTCCAGCAGTGTACGTTATGAGGATACCTGTGATGAGATAATCAAAGCTAGGGACTGTCGTATGAAGGCTATCGAGGAGGGGGTTACCGAGATGAGAAAGGATATCAAAGAGCTATTGAAGCGGTAGAATTGGGAAAATAATAATGGAAAAGAAAGCAAAGGAAATCATAGACCGCTATAGCAGGTTAAAGGGAGAGCGTTCCCAATGGGATAGTTTGTATGAGGACGTCTGTACCTTTGTAACCCCGAGGCGTGGTGGAATAGTTGCTCCACGTGTTAAAGGGGGCTCCCGAATGGGACGTGTCTTCTCTTGTACTGCTATTGATGCCAATGACACATTTGCTGCCGGCCTCTATGGTCACCTTTGTTCCCCACCTTGGTTTGTTCTCCGGCCTCAGAATCCTCAAACCGAAATCAGTGACGAGGAGAATACCTGGTATTCCGAAGCTACAAGAATTCTTCATGAGGAGTTGGCTGTTAGCAATTTCAACTTGGCAGTATTCGAACATTTCAAAGACTTGGGAGCTATCGGCTCCGGCTGCCTTTTTGTTGAAGAGGGAGAAAAGACTTCCCTCAATTTCCTTAACTTGTTTATTGCTGATTTTGTCTATCAGGAAAACCGCCATGGTCTCATTGATACAGTCTATCGCCATATCACATATACAGCTCGTCAAGCTGTTCAGGAATTCGGGGAAGATAATGTTGGTCCCTCTGTAATAAAGGCTTACAGGGAACCCAAGGATATTGATAAACGTTTTGAGTTTATTCATGCTATCTATCCTGACAAGGGTCAACGGTTTCCTTTCAAGTCGATCTATGTTGCTGTCAAAGATAAGCTTGTTGTTCGGGAAGGTGGGTACTATGAACTCCCTTGTATGGCAGACCGCTTGGATAAGGAGTCCAACGAAACTTATGGCCGGGGTATCGGAGTTAAGATGCTCCCGGAAATCAAGCTGCTCAACAAGATGGTAGAGACCACAATCAGGGCTGCTGAGAAGGTTGTAGAGCCTCCCTTGATGGTACCTGATGATGGATTCCTTTCCCCTCTCAGGACAGTGCCTGGTGGCATTCTGTACTACCGTGCCGGAACTCCGGATCGTATAGAGCCCCTGAACACTCATGCCAATATTGGTTTGGGCCTTGAGATGGAAGCCAAACGGGAAGATGCTATCAAGCAAGCTTTCTTTGTGGACCTTTTTAAGTTACTGGCAGAGCGCAAGAATATGACAGCCACGGAAGTTCTTGAAAGGGTTGAGGAAAAGTTAGTAATTCTCGGCCCGATGCTTGGCAGGCTCCAGAGCGAATTATTCAACCCCTTAATTGAAAGGTGTCTCGGGATTGTTTATCGTGCTGGACTGCTTCCTCCCTTACCTTCTGGCCTTAGCATGTACTCAGTGCAGTTCACCGGCAAGCTGGCTATGGCTATGAAGCAGATGGAAGTTCGCTCCGTCCAGAATACATTTAACCTGTTAGCCCCTTGGGCACAGGTAAATCCTGCTATCATGGATAACTTTGACCAAGACAAGATTGCCCGAGGAATCGGGGAACGGGTTGGCCTTCCAGGAGAATGGTTGAGGCCCAAAGACGATGTTGATGCTCTCAGGCAACAACAGCAAGAGGCTCAAGCACAAGAGGCCCAAATGCAAATGGCCCAAGAAGCCGCAAAAGTGTTACCTGATGAAACGAAAGAGAGAATATTGACTTCTGGCGAATAATTGATATAATTAAGGCACATAGGAGGATTTTATGCAGTTTGAGGAAGACGGAATAACACTTAGTGAAGGCTGGCAGTCAGAGTTACCTGAAGATTTGCGGGAGGATAAGACCCTGGCGGCAGTCAAGGACCTTCCCGGTTTAGCAAAAATGTTGGTCTCTGCCCAGAAAATGGTGGGGGCTGACAAGGTTGTTTTACCTGGACCGGATGCTACTGAAGAAGACTTGAATGCTTTCTACACATCCCTGGGGCGCCCGGCGGACCCGAAAGGGTACGAGCTTGCAATGCCAGAAGATTTCCCGGAAGAGGTTCCTGTAGACGAAGGGCTCTTAGAGGCTTTTCAAGAGACTGCTCACAAAATAGGTCTTCAGCCTGCCCAGGCCAGGCAGCTTTTTGATTGGTACAATGAGCAGACAAAGACTGCTTATGATAAAAGTCAGACCACCCTCTCAAATGCAAGGGCCGAAGCAGAAACGTTCCTGAGGGATAAGTGGGGAGACAAATACAATGACAACAGAGAACGTGCTCTCAAGGCCGTCAGAACTTTTGTTAACGAGGAAGATGTAAAAAGGTTTGATGAAACCGGAATGGGCAATCTTCCCTGGTTGGTAGAAGCCTTTTCACGAATTGGGGAGGCAATCTCTGAAGATAAGTTGGCAGTTTCACACATAAGTGATAATGCCGTGACAGCAAGGGCCGAGATTGACAGGATAATGGGGGATCTCAACCATCCTTACCATGATAAAAACAAGCCTGGTCACGTTGAAGCCGTGAATAAGGTCCAGGATTTATATAAGCATGTTTATCCTGGATAAATATAAGGTAGCGGTGAAACCCGTCTTGTTGACTGCTCGAAAGTGAGCCGCTTAATCAGCGTAAAAAGATGAGGTTGGAGTCCTGAAAAAGGGTAGCTTCTCCGAGACTAAGAACAAAAAGGAGAAGTATTATGAGCTTTGAAGTCACTACTGCATTCGTGCAGCAATACAAAGCAAATGTTCAACTGTTATCTCAACAGCGGGGAACCCGGTTCCGGGGAACGGTAAGAGAAGAGCCCCAGACCGGAAAGAACGCATTCTATGACCAGATAGGGGCAACCACAGCTCGGAAGAGAACCGAGCGTCATGGTGACACCCCACTGATCTCCACTCCTCATTCCAGACGTAGAGTCAGCCTGGTAGATTATGACTGGGCAGACCTGATTGATGACATGGACAAGATTCGGATGCTTATTGATCCTCAATCTGCCTATGCCCTCAATGCAAGTTATGCCATGGGTCGGGCAATGGATGAAGAGATAATTAACGCCTTCACTTGTACTGCCTACACCGGAGAAGAGGGTAGCATTCCTGTCCCCTTCCCTTCCTCACAAATAATTGATCTCAGTGGAACGATTACAGTGGCAAGTTTATTACAGGTAAAGGAGATGTTGGATGCAGCTGAAGTTGATGAGGGCATACCTCGGTACTTCACTTGCAGCGCCAATGTCCTATCAGATCTCCTGGTTATCACGGATATCAAGAGTTCTGACTATAACACGGTCAAGGCCCTCGTTAAAGGTGAGATTGATACCTATCTTGGGTTCAAGTTCATCCGTTCCGAGAAGCTGCCCCTGGACAGGACCACTACTGGTGGAGGATCAGGAGACCGGAGTTGTTTTGCCTGGGCACAAGATGGGATATTAATGGCCGTAGGCCAGAATCCTGTCGGGAAGATTGATAAGAGACCCGATAAGAACTACTCAACCCAGGTCTTTTACTCTCAATCACTCGGTGCAACCCGTATGGAAGAAGTAAAAGTCGTTGAACTGTTATGTCAGGAAGATTAGTCGCCTCCTCCCCCGCTGATATGCCGGGGGTAAGAACGCATATCGGCCCTTCTTGGTATTCCAAGGGATGAAAGATTGAATGCCTTTAAAACAAGAGGAGAATTATCATGGACATTGGATTAGACAACTTTTATCGAGACCTTAAAGGTATCCCGAATCAGGGAATCCTGGATATATCCGCAACCCAGAAATATCCGCTCGGGACACGGTATGCCAAAAATGATGGCAGGGTTTTCCGTTATGCTCAGGCTGGAGCGGTTGCTCTGACGACTGGAAACCTTATTCAGTCTGCCGCACTTGGTGGGGCTTTGACAACTTTGCAGGCTGACATGACTCCGGCGGCTGCTGCTGCTGGAGCTTATCAGGTCACGGCTGCCATAAAAACAACTGATCAACCGAAAAACAGGTTCAAGGATGGTTGGTTAGCAGTAACTGATGAGGATGGACAAGGGGACCTATACCTTATCAAGAGCCATCCAGCCTCATCGACTAACATCGTATTGACTCTTTATGACCCATTAAAAAGGGCAATTACGACTTCTTCCAGAATTGGTCTTTTAGCCAATATCTACAAGAGCGTTGTTCAGTGTGCCGTAACGCCTACAGGGATAGTAGTTGGTGTATGCCCTGTAGAGGTAACCGCTGCATATTACTTCTGGTTGCAGACCTGGGGTATCGCAAATGTGTTGGCTGGTGGCGGTATTGTTGCCGGCTTAGATGTAGTGGCTGGACCTGCTGCAGGAGAAGTAGATGACGTGGTGACTACTACGGCACATGAGGTGCGTGTAGGTTCTGCCCCGGTAGCTATTACGGATACTGATAATGGCTTCATTTTCTTGCAGATAGCGCCCTAACCACTGTGGGGAGGGGAAACTCTCCCCCAATATTGAGGAGTACGAAATGAAATTATTTGCAATCAACAAACTACTGTGTATGGCTTACCAGGAAATTCTCAGAGATTTGCTCCTACAGGCCATTGATGACCCTGACGAGGAATGGGATGACATGGTGATGCAGTCCCTGGATAGGCTTTTTAACTACACTCCGCCGGCTAGCGTTAGCAACTAATGGCCTCTTTTGTCTCTATCTGCAATATGGCCCTCTCTGAACTGGGGGCCACCCGGATAACAGACCTGGGCTTGGCGAATAAGAATTCTCAACTGTGTGCTGAGTTTCTTCCGCCAACGATAGACCAGGTTTTGAGGTGCCACCCCTGGAATTGTGCCTTTGCTCGGGCAAGTCTTGCAGTCCTTTCCACTGCTCCTGCTTTCGGGTTTGCTTACCAGTATACACTTCCGGCAGCCCCCTATTGCCTCAGGGCACTACGAATCAATGAGGATGCCGGAAATGTTTTTAAAGTAGAGGGAAGAAAGCTTTTAACCGATCACGCTTCCGTGGACCTGGAGTTCATCAAAAGAATTGTCAATCCGGCAGAGTTTGACTCCTTGCTAGTGGCTGTCATTGCGGCAAAGCTTGCCCACTGTTTGGCTTACCCGATAACACAGTCCTCCGCAATCCGGGACAGGGTGGAGAAGAAGTACATAGCAGCCCTCGGTGAAGCCCGATCCGTGGACAGTCAGGAGGGTTCCCCGGATGTGCTGAGCACTTCTACATGGTTGGACGCTCGACTGGTGTGACATGAGCTTGGCCAACCCCATTATCTGCTCGTTCAATGCCGGAGAATTATCCCCTTCTCTTTATGGCAGAGTAGACCTCCAAAAATACTTCAACGGCTGCAAAACTCTCAAGAATTTTATTCCGCTTCCTCATGGCCCTGCCCTACGAAGGCCGGGAACCAGGTACATAAACGAAGTCTTTGGCCGGGAACAAGTCGCTAATGGAGACTTTGCTTCCGACACCGGCTGGACGCAAGGAGCAGGGTGGACTATCGGAAGCGGAGTTGCCACTGCTGCTGATGGGACCGAGAGTGCTCTTTACCGATCCGGCGACTGTATTGAGGGCAGAGAATACTTTGTCACTTACACTATAGATTCCGTAACTACAGGTTCCGTCCGGGCATACCTTGGGGGAACTCTCCTGACTGCCCGCTCCACTGCCGGTACCTTCACTGAAAGGGCAACCTTTGGGGGTGACGATGCCCATGTTGGTTTACTGAAGGCTGATAACTTTGCTGGGGTAATTGATGACTTTTCCGTTATGGAAGTCAATCCCACTGCTGTCCTCATAAGTTTTGAATTCTCCACTGTCCAGGCTTATGTCCTGGAGTTCACCGAGAAACAAATCCGGTTTTACAAAGATGGGGGAATTATTCTGGATGGGGATGATCCCTATACTCTTGAAACCCCATACCTGGAAGATGACTTGGCAAGCCTGCATACAACTCAATCTGCCGATGTTCTTTATATTGCCCACCCGGACTACGCTCCCAGGAAATTATTGAGGTATGGGCACACAGACTGGGAACTGACGACAATAACCTTTCTGGGTTCCCCCATCAAAAATATAACCGGGGCAGACAAAACGAATCCGGTCAAGGTCTATTGCCCTCAACACAATTTTGAGAATGAAGATCAAATAAAAATCCAAGACGTTCAAGGGATGACGGAAATCAAGGGCGGAGCCAGAGTTACGGGA
>JAGGSH010000025.1 GCA_021159185.1 bacterium | reverse complement strand
TTTAATTCCCCTCCCTCCCTTGCCGGCAGGCAGGCTCAAAGAGGAGGGGAGGATTAGAAAATAAGTACTTCATTATCTAAAAAATTAATTATCTAAAAAATCTTATGACAAAAAAACAATCGGTGAATTTTAATTATTCGCCAAAACATTCCGAAAAAAAATTGAGGATTATCCCTCTTGGCGGCCAAGAAGAAGTGGGACGCAATATGACCGTATTTGAATACGGGCAGGATATCGTAATTCTTGATATGGGAATGCAGTTTCCCGAAGAAGATATGCCGGGAGTGGATTATATTATTCCCGATATTTCTTATCTGAAAGGAAAAGAAAAAAATATTCGCGGAGTAATTCTTAGCCACGGACATCTGGATCATATCGGAGCGGCGCCCATTCTTTTGAAAGAGTTAGGCTACCCGCCGGTAATCGCGCGAAACTTTACCGTAGCTCTAGTAAAACATAAAATGGAGGATTATGAAAAAAATTCATCAAAGCTGCTTAAAACTATTTTAATAAAATCAGTGGATGAAAAAATCCGATTGGGAAATTTCAATGTGGGATTTTTTGATATTGAACATTCCATTATGGACGCGGTGGGCATTACTTTAAACACTCCCGCCGGAACAGTGATTCATCCCGGCGATTGGACGCTGGAAGAAAATCCTATTGACCATAGACCGATGTCTTACGATCATTTATCAAACCTTCCCCGTCCCACAATCTTGATGTTGGAAAGCTTGGGCGCCACTGAATTCGGAAAACATACAGAAGAAAAAGAAATGTATGCTAATCTGGAAAAAGTTATCAGTTCCGCCGAAGGAAAAGTTATTATTGGAACTTTTTCTTCCCAAATAAAAAGGGTTGGGCAAATATTGGAATATGCCCAAAAGATTGGGAAAAAAGTGGCGTTGGACGGATACAGCATGAAAATGAATATGGAAATCGCCAAACAGCTGGGTTATGTAAAAATTTATAAGGAAAGTTTGATTTCCGTAAACGATATTCATAAATATTCCGATAGTCAAATTGTTGTAATTTGCACAGGAGCGCAAGGAGAAGGAAACGCAGCGTTGTCTCGCATTGTGAACGATAGCCACCGTTTTATCAAAATCAGAAAAAAAGACACTATCATTTTTTCCTCTTCGGTTATTCCCGGCAATGAAAGGACTATCCAAAGACTGAAAGATAATTTATATCGGAAATGCGATAACGTTATTCATACTGATATTATGGATGTCCATACTAGCGGACACAGCAACGCCGCGGACATTCAAAAAGTCATTAAGCAGATCCGCCCTGATTATTTTCTACCGGTTTACGCTAACCATTATTTTCTCAAAGAGGCTGCCAAACTGGCGATTAAAAATGGTTTTCCCAAAGATAATATCTTTGTTTTAGACAACGGCTCGGTGATTGAATTTGACGTTAAAAAAAGCCGGCCGAATATTCTTCCCAAAAAAGTTAAAACTGACTATATTTTCATAGACGGCTTAGGCGTAGGGGATGTCGGGCAGGTTGTTTTGCGGGACAGACAGATGCTGGCGGAAGACGGAATGTTCGTCATTACCGTGATTATTGACAGCAAGACCAAAGAGATCGTGGGACATATCCAAGTGACCTCGCGCGGATTTATTTTCGTCAAAGAAAATTTTGACTTAGTCAATGCCACTAAAAATGTGGTGAAAAAAGTTATCAAAGAAAGAACTTCTCCGGATATGAGCATCAACTGGAATTATGTAAAAAACAACATCCGCGAAGCAGTGGGTTCTTTCCTATTTACCAAGACTCAAAGGCGGCCGATGGTGCTTCCAGTGGTGATTGAGGTTTAAAATTGCTTAAATTAAAAAGTTGGGATAAGATAAGGATATGAATAACCAGCGGATTTTTTCCGGTGTCCAACCAAGCGGAAGTTTGCATATTGGTAATTATTTGGGCGCCATCAAAAATTGGGTTGAGCTTCAAAATAAATTTGACGCCATTTTTTGCGTTGTGGACTTGCACGCCATCACCGTTCCGCAAAATCCGGAAGAATTAAAAAAGAAAACTATTGAAGCCGCTAAAATTTATTTAGCGGCTGGAATTGATCCGGAAAAATCAACAATATTTATCCAATCGCATATTTCAGAACACGCGGAGCTGGCGTGGATTTTGAATACGATTACTAAAACCGGCGACTTATTAAAAATGACTCAATTTAAAGACAAGGCGCTTATTGATTTTAAAGAAGTTGATTCTGCTGAAGAAATTGGAAGAGAATATAGTAAATCTCAAAATCTTTATCTAGAAGAATTTAAAAACTGGAAAAGTATTTTCAGTAAAAGCTATGCAGGGCTTTTTAATTATCCTATTCTTATGGCGGCGGATATTTTATTATACGATACTGATGTTGTACCGGTAGGAGAGGATCAGCTTCAGCATATTGAACTGGCTAGAACTCTGGCGCGGAGATTTAATAAAAAATTCGGTGAAACTTTTGTTGTTCCCGAACCTTATATCCAAAAAGAAACTATGCGCATAATGGGGCTGGACGACCCGGCGAAAAAAATGAGCAAGTCGGCTACTTCGGAATATAATTATATTTCTTTAACTGACGATGAAGAAACTGTTCGCAGAAAAATCAAAAAAGCGGTGACTGATTCCGGCTCAGAAATTATTTACAGCGACGAAAAGCCGGCGCTGAAAAATTTAATTAATATTTACACTTCTTTTTCCGGAAAAACTTTTCAGGAAATTGAAAAAACATATCAGGGAAAAGGCTACGCCGATTTTAAAAATGGTTTGGCGGATATTCTCGTAAAATTTCTAAAACCTTTTCAAGAAAAAATGAATGCCATAAGCGATGAGCAAGTTTTGGGCATTTTGCAAAAAGGCGCCGAAAAAGTTTATCTTATCGCCCAAGAAAAAATGAAAGATGCAAAAAAGAAAGTGGGGTTTATTGTTTAGCTGTTGCCGTAATTACAGTCGTAATTACGCGTTTAACTTTTAATATAAAAACCCGGACTAATAAATATCCGGTTTTTTTATATCATATTCTTGCTATAATTTTATATACCATTAGATTGCGGCCGCAACGCAATGGTATACAATTTTGTAATATCTAGATGCTGTTAGCTGTATGACAAAGTGCTGTCTAATTTGCGGATCTGATAATTTTTAAAATTTTGTTCCTTTTTTGCTCCATCAATTTTTCATTGTCGGCTTCCAAATTTAATCTTAAGGCTGGCTCGGTGTTGGACGGGCGAACATTAAACCACCAACGATTCCCTTTTTTATAACTATCCCAAAAACTTATTTTTACTCCGTCCAGTTCGCTGATTTCTCCATCTTTGTAAATTTCTTTCAGCTTTTCAATTACCGCGCCTTTATTTTCTACCTTACTGTTGATTTCCCCGCTGTGATAATATCTTTTTATTTCATCGGCTAATTCCGATATTTTCTTGTCGCTTTTTGCCATTAAATTTAAAAGGTAAATAGCCGGAAGCGATCCCGCCTCTGCTTTATAATTTTCTTCAAAATAATAATGCCCGGAAAGCTCGCCGGCAAAAACAGTTTTTTCGTCGCGCATTTGCTTCTTGATTAAAGCGTGGCCTACTCGGCATTCGCCAGCAATCCCGCCGTTTTCTTCAATAATTTCCTTAACTGACCTGGATGAACGCAGATCATAAAGTATCCTAGCGCCGGGATTTTTTTTTAGAACTATTTTGGCAATAAGCCCGGTTACTAAATCCATCGGAACAATTTTTCCCTTTTCGTCAATAAATCCGACACGGTCAGCATCGCCGTCGTAAGCTATTCCCAAGTCCGTTTTAGTTTCCAAAACTTTTTCCCGCAAATCTTTTAAGGTTTCAATTTTAAGCGGGTTGGCTTCATGGTTTGGAAAAGCACTGTCAAATTCATCGTAAATGGTTATCAGCTCTATATTTTTTGGAAATTTTTTATAAATATCCAGTTCCAAAATTCCCATAGCATTGGCCGGATCTACCGCGATTTTAAATTTCTTTTCGCCCAAATTCACAAAAGAAGAAAAATAATCCAGGTATTCTTTTTTAATGTCTTTTTGAATCACAGTTCCTTTCTCAGCAGTCTTAGGAAAATTTTCTTCCAAGACTATTTTTTTAATGTCCAACATTCCGCTGTTTTCACCGATAGGAACAGCGTTTTTTCGGCACAACTTTAAGCCATTGTATTCAGCCGGATTATGGGAAGCGGTAATAACTATCCCGCCATTGACATCCAATCGTCCGGAAGCGAAATAAACCATAGGAGTGGTAGTCAATCCCAAATTGTAAACATCCGCTTCTTCGTCGGTTATTCCTCTAACCAAGCTTTTAAAAAGCGCCGGGCTGGATTGGCGGATATCCCTGCCAATACAAACACGGCAATTTTGTTTTGCCGTTTTAGCGCTGGCTTTTAAAAACCTTACGTACGCTCGCCCTATTTTGTAAACAATTTCTTCGTTTATTTCATCTGGATAAATTCCTCTAATGTCGTAGGCTTTGAAGATTTCATTGCTAAATTGTTTCATGGTAAAATATCTTAAATTGCAAAACTCCCTCTTGTCATTCTTAATTACCGAGGTGGACAGAAACCCGGGGAAATGTCATTCCCGTGAAAACGGGAATCCAGAGTAATTTTCTGAACTAGCGATTTTATCCTGGATTCCCGCCTGCGCGGGAATGACATAAGAGGGTATTCTGGATTCCCTATCTGCGTCAGATAAACCTGTTCACCTTTGGCGAAAAGTTGGAAACGACATAAGAGACAAACGAGAATGATAAAAGAATAAAAGCCATGAAACAATTTAGACCGGCATTTCTATATTTCCGCTCTTCATTTCTTTCTGCAGTTTTTTCTGGATATTTTTCATGGCGTTGTTGGCGGACTTAACTATATTTTTTTCCAAGTCGCGGCTGTTTCTGGCCGCGTCGTTTATTTCCAGACTGATTATCTTCATACTTCCATTAACGGTAATTTTTATTCCTTTGTAATCTTCGGTGGAAGTTAACCCTTCCATCATCTTCTTCATTTGGTATATTTGTTTCATTTTGTCAAACATAATGATTTCAATCTCCAATCTACGCTAATTTTCCCCGAATAATCCCTAATTTAATCCCGTTTTATTCGAGATTATTAGTGAGTAAATTAGTGTTGATTAGTGATTTATATTATTAGTGATTTATATTCCCAATAATTTTTTTAACTTCTTCCACTAATTCCGAGGGGGTATACTTGGTCTTTGGAATAAAGCCATCCACTCCATATCTAAACGCCGAACTCTTTTCCTCCTCACTATCAAGATTGCTAAATATAATTACTTTTAATCCAGGGTTATATTTGCCGCTCTTCTTAATTTCTTTCAAAACATCCAGTCCGCCCATTTCGGGCAACACTAAATCAAGAAGCATAACATCGGCATTTTCCTTTGCCGCGCATCTTAAGGCATCCTTTCCTGTTGAAGCAACGATAACTTCAAATCTGGCATCTTCAAATTTCTTCTGGTATATTTCCACTGTCGTTGAGTCGTCTTCCGCTAAAATAATTTTAGCCATAATGATTAAATTTTCTAAATAATGATTGAAGCTTCTTCATACCTATTTTAAAGCTCTTTTTCCACCCCGTCAATCAGAAGTTCTATGATAAATCTTGATCCCTTATTTTCTCCTTCGGACTCCGCCCAGATTCTGCCTTTATGGGCTTTAACTATTTTCCTTCCCACGAACAGGCCCAGCCCGGTTCCATCAGTGTCAATCCGCCCCACATTTTTTCCGCGGGAAAACTTAGAAAACAGCCGAAGCATTTCATCTTGGGGAATTCCAATTCCGGTATCGGAAACAATTATTCTAACTAAATTATTCTCTTGTTTAAAATTGACTTCCACTCCGCCCCGCTTGGTATATTTGATAGCATTTTCAACCAGATTGGAAATAACCTCTCTGATTTTAGCGCCGTCTATTCTGATTTTCGGCAGAGGAGGAGAGGGAAAATCAACTTTTAGGTAAAGCCCTTTTTCTTTGGCTTTAAGTAAAAGCATGTCTTTAATTTCTTGAACAATATCTTCAATTTGCCAGTAATCAAAATCGTATTGCATTTTCCCCGCTTCAATGCGGGAAAGATCTAAAAGGTCATTCACTAAAGAAAGGAGCCGTTCATTGGAAGTGGAAATTTTTTTCAGAACTTCCTTAACTTTCTCGCTAATTTCTCCGTAAGATCCTTCCATGAGCAATGAAACGAATCCTTTTACTGTGCCTAGCGGAGTACGAAGCTGGTGAGAAGCGATAGAAATAAATTCCGACTTAGCCCGATCCAGTTGTTTAAGCTTTCTGTTGGCTTTCGCCAGTTTTTTTGTTAGCTTCTGAAGTTCTTCCTTGCGCCGGACTTCATTTTCTACACTGCGGACAAGCATTATTATGAAAACCAATAAAATTATAAATATAATCAAATTGATTACTAGTTTTATAAAATTTTCTGCTGCTAGTATATGGACAACGCTTACTAATAATATCCCAAGAGATAATATCTCCGTAGCAATCACTTTTATATTTAGTAAATGATGTCTAATTATTACGTAAACCGTAAAAATAACATATGTAGAAGCTAAGATATTGCCGTAAGGAGGAATATTAATATCGTACCAAAGAAAATAATTTGTTGAGCCAGCAGTTATACTAATTGCCATCCCAAATAAAATATACTTTATTTGCAATTTTATTTTGGGAGAAGTTTCTTTTTTTAATGATTTGTAAGCTAATAAAACGGCATAGATGCTCAATCCCGCAAACATAACTAAAAATGGGATATAGGCTATGCCAGGCTTAGGCCAGAACTCAAAGCCGGCCGTTGGCTCAACTTTTTTCACCATCAATGGAGTAAAGAGCAAGAAAGTGAAAACTGACGATAATATGTAACTGAAAATAATTAAATATTTCTTTTCTTTTTCTATCTTCAAAAAAATAACAACGGTTTGAAGAAAAGCTACGGGAACCCAAACAGCGCCTAACATTAGCAACCTTGTCCACAGTAATGCCATCTGCTCTTTAGTTTCTATCTGCCAAATGAAATAAAAGAATGACCAAAAAGCAACCGTAAAACACCAAAAAGATAAAATTCTATTTAGTTTTTCCTTCCGATTTTTATGCAATACAAAAATTCCCAATAGAAAACTTACTAGAAAATTAATAAATGCAGAAATGGAGTAATAAGTAAACATATTTATTTGGCTTTTGATAAAGTTTGCTATTTTATCTTAGTATATTATAC
>JAGGSH010000031.1 GCA_021159185.1 bacterium | reverse complement strand
TAATTTTGATATATTTCCTATCATTTTCTGTTGTGTATATGCAGAATTATTACCGAACATAAAATATAAAGAATTTCCATAAATCAAAAGATTCCAAAGTAACCACAATCCAGCACCAAAAATAATAGGTAATGCAAATATTATAAATTTACCAACAACATCTTTTATTTTATTTTTTTGTATAAAAATTAAAACAATCAATACTGCTATTCCTTCTATTCCAGAAACAAACCATCCATCGTATCTGATTAAAACTTGTAAAAATCCCAGAAAACCTAATCCAATAAGATAATTTAATCTATTTGTTTTAATCCATTTTAAAAACAACAATATTGATAACACAAAAAATAAAATATAAAGAGGTTCAGTAAGCGGTGTCGTTTGAAGATAAAGCATATTTGGATTAAAAGCGAATACCATAGCTCCAATAAATCCAGCCCATTTATTTTCTGTTACTATAAAAATAATCTTATACATTACCCAAACAGAAATAACGTAAGCTATCATTGAAAAAATACTACCTGCAAAACCAGAATGCCAAGCCCAATTATTCCAAATCAAAGTTAAATCTAAAATATGATTTAACGGCAACCAAACACTTCCAATTTGTGCCAATCCAGGCTGAATATTATCAATAACTAGTCTAGACATATTTAGATGCGCCATTGCATCATTATAAATTGTTGCATAACCATTTTTTAACGACCATAGATAGCTTCCCACTGAAAGAATAATCGCTATTCCCACTGTTAAATATTCTATCCAATTTCTTTTTTTGTTCTTCTGAATATTCATATTATTTAAAGTTTATTTATTTTCCAAATGAAAACCGTGGACGGTTTTTTCCCAATAATGTGGTTTAAAGAATAGTTGCCATAATGCTTTCCATGCTGCCAGACTTATCATCAACCAATAAAATGGAACTAGAAAAGCATATTTGATAATATCCCATTGCTCTCTTTTGGCGCAACCAATCATATAGTTATAGACGTAAAAGAAATTTCCAATTACCAACGAAAAAACCGCCATATAAAAAATCGGTGCTAGATAAAAAGATTCAATTATTGGTCCCAAAACACCACGAAAAACAAAATAAGAGATTGTTATCACCCACATTAACGGGTTTATAAAAAGTGAAATAATTTTTCCTCCAACAGTTAATTGAAAAATATGATATCGGGATTTTTCAAATCAGTGATAAATTCACCAGGATGACGCATATGCACAAGATAAGTTTGCATATAACCTTTAATCCAACGTGATCGCTGACGAAACCAATTGCCCACTTGACTATTAGCTTCTTCCATAGTAGTAGAATCAATAATAGCCGTATAGTATCCTTTTTTAGCGATTCGCATTCCTAAATCACAATCTTCTGTCACATTGAATGGATCCCATCCTTGCAATAAACGTAAATTTTTTGTTTCAAAATGATTAGATGTTCCACCAAGAGGAATTGGAGCTTTTATTGATTGTAATCCAGGTAAAATCAAATCAAACCATAAAGAATATTCCATTGTAAAAAGTCGCGTCAATATATTTTGGTGCGAATTGTAAAAATTAAGCTTGGATTGTACACAAACAATTTTTTTGTTTTTTAGTTTTTGAAAAGCAATGAAAGCTTTTTTAAGCTGATCTGATGCAGGACTATCTTCAGCATCGTAAATCACTGCATATTCCCCTTTTGCGTGGTTAAGACCGTAATTACAAGCTTTGGGCTTTGTTTTCGGTTGACCATCAGAAACAATGATAACTTTAAAAAAATCTGGCAATTGCATTTTCTTGACTTCAGCGATTGTTTTTTTATCGTCTTCCTCTAGCAGAAGTTTGACATCTAATCTGTTTTTCGGCCAGTTTAATTTACTGATTGACTTCACAAATTCCGGGATAACTTGCCGCTCCTCATATAACGGACAAAAAATCGTATATATCGGTAACTTATTATCATCTAAAGAGTCTATTTCTTTTTTGCTGATAACAATCTCTGATGATTTTCGCAAGGTTTTGACCGTTAAAAAAAGACTAAACAATAAATCAGCAAAGTATAGAAAAGTTAATAAAGAAACAAGAATAATTATCGTTTCACGCCAATTTAGAATAGCACCGGCTAGGATGCCCCCCCCAGCAGAATTATGATTATTTTTTGGTGCAGGTGAAATGTTTGAATGGCGCTGTGTTTATGGTGAAGATCAGTATGCGTTATAAATTTATTTCCCTTATGATAGATTCCGCTGTTGATACTTCTATGCGAGCTATCATCGCTAAAATTTTTCGGTTTCTTTTTATGATTCCTAGCCTTGAGATTATTAAATTTCGCGCTTAGAAAGTTTGTTGAAATATCAGCGCTTTTTTCTTGTGCTTTCATTGGAATTGCTTTTATATTTAAAATTTCCTACAAAAAAACCTCTTCAGGCTTTCTGATAAATAATACACGGTTAATTAAATTTGTCAAGCAGCAGCAGTAGTCATTCAACCATTTTTTACCTCTTAAATAACCTGCCATATCCCCAAATTCCCAAGGCGGTTAATAATATTCCCCATATAAAACCGGCAAACCATTCGCCTGATTTAGTTTCTTCGCGCGAACAATTTTCTCTCAACTTCTCTACTTCCTGTTTCAACTTTTCGTTTTCACTTACAATCTCTTGGTTATTATTTTTCTCCGCTGTCAGATTGTCGCAGATTCCGTCAGCCCAAATTCCTCTCTTGTTTTCTTTCGCTTCTTTTTCAGCCTCTTGAAATTCTTTTTGATGTTTAATATCCGGCGGATAACCGGAATAATTGGCAAATCCGTTTCTAACCAGATAATCATTCACAAATATTTCAGTGTCGTTCTTGGTTACATAAACATACCGCAAGAGTCTTCCGTATTTATCAGTGTCAGAAACATCTTTTTCCAGCTTAATTTCTTTTCCTTCCAATAGTTCTTTGTTTCTAGCGAAAGCTTCTTTGCCAAAACATTCAACCGGACTCATTTCCGGCGCGTCAATGCCTATATATCTTACCTTTTCTCCCGTATCAAGCTTGATAGTATCTCCGTCAATAACTCTCTCTATTTTTGCTACACAACTTTCTTTTCCGGCGCATAAATTGCTCTCCGTTTTTTCAGCGGCTAAAACTTGCGTGGGAATAACCACGCTAACTATTACCGGAACAAATATAGATAATATAAAATATTTTTTAATTTTCATTTTTACAACAAAAAACCCGCCATAAGCGAGATTCAATGTTATTCCTGATTTTTATTTACCAATTCCAATCATAATCATAACTATCGTAGCTATAATCATAATCGTAGTCGTAGTCGTAAGTGCTATAATAATCATAGCTATTGGAATTACTCCAATAATCATAGTTTGGAATTTCATCATCAAAAGGCTCTGGATCGTATCCATAGTCACGGTAATAACTTTTGTCATTGTATGCGTTAGACCAATCCCCATCCCAGCTATAATTATCCCATTTATAATAATTCGGTTCTGTTTTATAATATCCGTTTACATATGTACCATTATCTCTAAAATATCCACTAACCCAGCCAGCATGTGCAATATCAATACCTTGAAGAAAGATAAAGCTAAATATACCGATTAATAGCAATGATGATATAATTTTCTTCATAACTTATTGATTGTTTTTCTACTTTGAGGCTAGCAAAACCAGTAATTCTTGTCAATAAATTTATTATAATTTATTATAAAAAATCAGGAATAATTTTTTTGCGATTAATTAATTTGGATTAAGCGCGGGAATTTGGCTGGATAAATTCGACCTTTAAATATTCAGAGCCAGACAAATTTTATTCTCGCTTAATCCGCTGATTAATAACGGCTTTTTAAATCCCTATCTCCTTGTAAAAATTTAAAAAGCCAGCTAACGTTTGCCATTAAAATTAAAAATGGCAGCCGTTAGTCGGCTTTCCACAAAAAAGCGTGTTTTTTATAAAATAAATATTCACCCGTATTTTTTTCTTTTCCTCCTCACTTGCTTATAACTTGCAACTTTTCTTTTCCTCCTTAGCCTTATTATAAAAAATGTCTCTGAAACCGTCAAAGCGAGTTATCCACACCTTAATTCTTTCATCAAATCCAAATAAAATTTCAAATTATGGATGGACGCCAATCGCGCGGCTAGCGGTTCGCCGACATTAAATAAATGGCGGAGATAGGCTCGGCTGTAATTCCGGCAAGTATAGCAATCGCAATTTTTGTCTATCGGCAAAAAATCTTCCTTATATTTTTCATTGCCTATATTTATCGTTTCGTAAAAGAATTCTTCCTTAATTTTGATTTTTGATTTTGAAATTTGTGTTTCGGCTTTTGTTTGGAATTTGATATTTTGAATTTGTAATTTACTTTTTCGCAGAAAAAGTCTTCCGTGCCTTCCTTCCCTGGTCGGGATAACGCAATCAAACATATCAATGCCCGCCTCAACCGCTTTCACGACTTCTTCCGGCTTTCCCAATCCCATTAAGTATCTCGGCTTGTCTTCCGGAAGCAGAGGCAAGACCCAGCCCAGAATTTCAGACATTTTTTCTCTCGGTTCCCCTACCGCCACCCCGCCGATGGCATAACCGTCAAATCCTATTTTCGTTAATTGCTTGGCGCTTTCTTTCCGCAAATCTTCATAAACGCTTCCTTGAACTATGGCAAATAATAACGGGCGGTTTTTACTGTCGGTATGGGCTTCTAAATATTTTTTACAGCGAACCGCCCATCTGGTCGTCCGTTCCATGGATTTCTTGGCGTAATCGCGGGAACAGGGATAGGGCGGACATTCGTCCAGAACCATAACAATGTCCGATCCCAAATTCAGCTGAATGTCCATTGATTTTTCCGGCGGCATAAAATATTTTTCTCCGTTAAGCGGATCGGAAAACTCCACTCCTTCTTCCGTAATCTTTACGCCGCTTTTTCCGTATTTTGACTTGGCTTTGGCGCCTAAAGAAAAAATTTGGAAGCCTCCCGAGTCGGTAAGGATCGGCCCGTCCCAATTCATAAACTTACGCAAACCTCCCGCTCTTTTAATCAATCCGTCGCCCGGACGCAGCCACAGATGGTAAGTGTTTCCTAAAATGATTTCCGCTCCGATTTCTTTTAACTCTCCCGCGGTTAAATTTTTCACCGCCCCCTTGGTGGCGATGGGCATAAAAAACGGGGTTTTAACAACTCCGTTTTTTGTTGATAGCCTGCCGGCTCTCCGATTATTTTTCTGGAAAATTATTTTGAACATAAACTGTGAAATTTGCCAGAACTATTCGCGCTTTCTAAAATACACTTCTTCAAATTATAATCTCTAAGGAAATAGCCTAAGTTTTGAAAAATTCAAAACCGTTTTGAACATTTGGATTTTGGACATTGTAATTTATTTGGAATTTGTAATTTTGGATTTGTAATTTCTGTTTTTAGCTTACTCCTCCCCAATATCCGCCACTTTATACATACCGGAGTCAATGCTCATATCTTCTCTTAACATTGAATTTTTGGCGGCGGTCTTTTCTTCAATCTCTTTGGAAGTGAATTCATCTTTGGCGGTGAGCGTTGAATCGCTCAAAATTTCTATGTAGTCTCCCATTTGATTAATTTCAGGAACAACACTTACGCGAAAGCTCACTTCTTTGGGATGGTCTAAAATTCCCGTTCCGCTTCCAAGACTGCCGATATTCCAAACGATTTTATTAGTTCTGGGATTAAACTGGACATTTTCATCCTTCGGATATATTTCATTTTTCCATCTCGCCCAAGTGGGAAGCGCCGCCTCCACTTTCGCGTCGGATATGTCATTGGAAATATTGGTCACCAGCCAATGAATGGCGTAGCTGGTTTCCTTTCCCACTCGCGGCGGAAGAGGGCCCGTGTTAGTTATATTGGAATCATTATAATACCCTTTGGTTTCCAATATAACTTTGGAGTTAAGTTTAATGGCCATTTTATCGCTGGCGATCATCCTTTCCGCTCCCAGATAAGTGGAAATATCCGGACTATCCACTTTGGCTGTTAATTCCGTAACAAAATTTTTGTCGTTTTCTCCGCTTATGTCAATCTTGTTTTTTACGGGAATGGAAAATTCAATCCTTCCTTCCTCTCCCGCTTCCAGCTGTTCCAGTTCGGGAATGTCCCGTCCGGCCTTCCATGTTATGACGCCTTTGGAACTGTCATAAGCGCCGTTCCTTAAAACCAACTTGGAAAAATCAAGAATGGAACTTTTAATCTCAACAGTGACAATTGCGTCTCTTAAACCGATATCGCCTTCGTTGCGATAAGTTAAAGCGTAATTAAGAACTTCTCCTTGATTCACTGCTATATCTTTGCTTCCGTTTACTGTTTGGGAAATAAAAATGGGAGAAGCTACGATCTTGGTAGTTTTTTCTTTTTCATTATAAAGGATCAGCCTGCCGCCTTGCGACAATCCCAAGCTAACTTTAATGACTCTTCCTTCATCCCTAAATCCGTCCAGCCGGCCGCGGATTTTAATCTCCCCTTTCTGCCCGGTTTTCAAATCTCCCAAATACCAGCTGTTATTATCTTTAGAAGGCCGGGGAACAGCTTCTTGAAAATTAAATTTTTGAGGATATTCCGCTTTTAAAATTAAATTTTTAAAATGGCGATCGCTGGAATTTTCGTAGTTAATTACATATTCCACTACGCCGTTTTTTGAAGCTTCTTGGGGAGCGTTTAGGCTTAAAAAGATGGGCGAAGATTTTATTTCAATTCCCAATTGGCTTTTGGCTTGAAAAACGCTATTGAAATTGGAAGGAGTATATTTAAGTTCGGCATTGAAATAAATTCCGGAACTTTCCGGCGCGTAAAATTTTCCCTTAATACTAACTTCTCCCTGTCCGTGTGATTCTATTTTCCCGATATAAATATTATTTTTTCCTTCCCCCGACGGTTTTAAATTATTATTGTTTTCCGGCTGAAAATTTTCCGTGTGGCTTAATAAAATTTCCGCATTCTTTAGAGACGCTCTGTTATTATTTTTATATTTTATTTTATACTCCACCAGCTGATTGCTCCCGACTTCCTTGGGACCTTCAATTTCAATCGCCACTCTATCGTCGCTAAAAGCGGTCTGTTTGAATTTTGACACCGTCACAAAGACAATTGACAGAAAAAATATTGCCGCTATAATCGCTCCGGCTATTTTCAACGCCTTTTTTTGATTAGCGGCTAATTTCACGCCGAATATTCCCCAGGTTTTTTTCTCCTGAAATTTTTCCGCGCCGGCATGTTCGGAAACTGAAGGATTGAACCGGCTTTCTTCGTGCTTTCTCTTTTCAATTTCCGAATCCTGGCGATAAAGCTCTTCATTTAAATCTTTTAGGGACATAATTTTTGTTTTTAAAAAATAATGTGATTCTGTGAAATAAATTCATCTTGAACCGTGAAACTCTCCTGTGTCATTCCGGAATTTTTTCTGTAACGCCTGCCTGCCGGCCCGCTCCGCCATAGC
>JAGGSH010000002.1 GCA_021159185.1 bacterium | reverse complement strand
ATCAGATACTATAAAACATACTACCGGTGTTGTAATTAACTTTAATCTCCTAGAAAAACGATACGAGAAAAAAATCAAAAAAATAAAAATTAAAAATTTGGATAAAAAGCAAGAATTTACTATAACAAATGTCGCAATTTACAGATAATTTTAGAAAGATAAAATGGAAAATATAAAAATTTACATAGTCATTCCCGCTTACAACGAAGCGACAATTATTCAGAATGTTATCGCGGAAATAAAAAACACCGGATATGAAAATATCATAGTAATTGATGACGGAAGTTTTGATAATACTTACGAAAAAGCCGGAGAAATAGAAAATATTACGGTCTTAAGACATAAAATTAACCGCGGAAAGGGAGCGGCCGCCAAAACGGGCATTGAAGCCGCTAAACTGTTGGGAGCGGACATAATCGTCACTATGGACAGCGACGGCCAGCATGACCCTAAAAATATAGAAAACTTAGTGGACCCCATTATAAATGAAAAATTTGACGCGGTTTTGGGAACAAGGCTGATTAACCCGAAAGGAATGCCGCTTCATAAAATCCTGCATAATAAAATTGCCAATCTTATCACTTGGTATTTGTACGGCCTTTGGGTTACCGACAGCCAATCAGGCTTCCGCGCTTATTCTAAAAACGCCTTTAACGCAATTAACACCAGAACGGATAATTACGCGTATGACAGCGAAGTAATAAGGGAAATATATAATCATAAATTAAAATATAAGGAAGTTCCCATAAGCGTTCGCTACACGGAATATTCTATGGGAAAATCCCAAAAACAAAGTTTCGTTAACGGATTAAAAACAGCCTATAAAATGATTTGGAGGGTAATTGGATAAAAAAATAAACAGCGTTGCCAAATTTCTGGCAATGCTGTTTTTGTATGCAATCAAAATTAGATTAAAATTTAAGGTGGACTTCTTTGGAAATTTCAGATTCAGCATTCCCTATATGCGGAGATAAAGATTTAACAACAGCATAATAAATATGTCCGTATTCTAAATCTTTAATTACGCAACTCATCCTTTCTTCGTCATTGTCATCAGTTTCCACAACTTCACAAGCCCATTTTTCAAAATCATAAGGCTCGTTATCCACCCTCATAAAAACCCTGTAAATCAATTTTCTTTTATCATCATTACGATCCCATGTAATAGTCCATAATCCTCCTGATATAAATAGCTTTGAAATTCTTTGAATGTCAGAATCTTCTCCATCCAAAATTCCGTCATTATCGGAATCGGGATCAATAATATTAACCATCCCGTCTTCGTCGTAATCCAGAACCGCGCGATGCAAACCCCACATGGCATATTCTTCACCGTCTAAAATCCCATCGTCGTCAGAATCTTTTTTTTCCGGATTAGTCCCGAGATATTCTTCAAGAGAGTTTGATAAGCCATCCTTATCCTCATCCTTTTCTCCATTCGTCCAGAGAAGAATTATCTCTTTTGAATATATATCGCTATCATCAACTTTTGCGGCAATATAGTTTATTCCCTCAATAATCGGCAAACCGCCCCATTGGCAATTTTCACCATTTTTAAAATGAACGGATTTTTTATACATTCGGCTTGCTTCTCCGACAAAAACCGTATAGTCTTTTCCCTCATTGCTTATGTCCGGACTTAGCCAAATGAAATCCACAGCTGAAACATTGTTAGTGTTTAGAAAAAACAAAATCGCCAAAAAAAACACCGTTCCGGAAATATTTATTCTCATCAATTTTATCCTCCTTCAATTAGTAAATTCAAAGAACTGGTTTACACTTTACGCTAACATTTATTTTTTATTTTAGCAAATAGAAAAGACTTTTTGCGAATTTCGCAAAAAGCCTTTGTTAACATTAATTGCATGCCAGCCTTTTTCCTTGAAGATAATCAAACTGGTTAAAACCGGCGATTTCAACAACGCGATTACGGCCGTTGCCTCTAATTATCATTATATTTTCAGGAACATATCCGGAAAGTTGAGGCATCATCCGATGCAATTCATCATATCCCGCGCCGGTTGCCTCAAAATACCCAAAAGGTATGCCATTAGCAATTATATGGTTTGGGAATGGATCCGTTACATACTTGCTAATTTTCGGAATTAAAGGAATAGCGTGACCAATCCCCTTTCCATTTCGAACATATGCTAATGTCGCCAAACCAACCATAGAGTTATCACCCACAATCGGATTGGATGTAGAAAAGAAAAGTGATGCGGCAAAATGCGCGTGTCCCTCACAATCCTCTCCACGATTCATCAACGCCATCAATGGAGACATAGGAATTTCTCTCGGCGTATTTTTTCCTGACCGCAAATCTTTTTTGTGATCTGAAATATACGCCAAGTTTTTCGCCGAATAATCCATTATTCGACGAATTGCTTCTTCCTGCGTCGCCGCATCACCGATTATCCGATCGGCAATCCGGCGCATCCGCGGAATATTCACAACGCGAGCGGTAAGATAAACACTCATACATTGAGCTCCACCGCCCGGATATAAATCACGATGACGAGCTAACATATTATCGCGGACAGTCTGACCTTCATCCAAAATGTCCTGATAAGTAATCTTAATATCTCCAAGCTCGCCCAGCAAAATCGTGTCCTTTTCCTTGTCCATCGTGTGAAAATAAGAGAAAGGAATTACTATTGATTGCGTTGGATCAAGCGAACCAAAGAGGCAAAGCTCTTTTTTTCGGTTATAGATCGGAACAAAAACGACTTTTGGTCTGCCGGTTTTTTCATCGTTCCAAATTACAGCCGACTTCTGAATTGACAACGGTTTTTTAACTACAAACCGCGTCTGCAATCCCTTGCCAACTATGGAAATATTTTCCGGATCAATATATTTTCCGGAACAGGACAGAAATTGTCGCGACACCCACCACTGAGTTTTCGCGACATTCCACTCTTTAGTTTCGCGATCATATAAATCCGTAAAAATATATGCCGCAAATGGAAGCGATTCTTCAGGTTCCAACGACGGAGCGCCAAGCTCTATATCCTTAGCGCTTCTGCGAAACATCCTCCATACATTCGGACGCAAAAAAATGTGCGTATCATCGCGAAGATCAACCATTCGCATTTCTCCGTCCGCGCACTTGCGAGAAAATCCGGGAAAACCTTGTCCTTCGTTTTTCCAAAAAGGTTCGGCAAGTAACGAACCAACGCCCTCAACTTTACGCTCCTTACTGGCAAAATCGCCGTAAGGAACCACTGAAAATGCCATCGCCCAATTGGGCGCGCCCATAAGTTCCGTCATCTCTTTTCCGTCTTCATTAAGCGCTCGAGACGGAACAATCCAGTCTCCTGCTGTTTTGGCGGAGAAGTACATTTTTGACGCGTTATATTCCGCAAAACGAATCGCGTCTAAATCTGAACCGATTTTGTCTCCTTCTCCTTTAGGAACAAAGAAGATATTTTTACCTAGGGGATATTTTCCGTCTTTGAAATCCAACCACGAAATTGTTATATTCTGAATCTCCAAAGGTTTTTCTATCCCTGTAATAATCCAATTGCCCACTCCTCGGTAAGGATTGTAGACTTTTTGCGGCCACAACATAACTGTCGCGCTAATCACGAGAAAAATACTAAGCATTGCCACGGAAATCTTCAGCCATTGGTAAGAAAGTTTTCCACCAACTGTTTTTTCTCCGCTGTTTCCCAAGAAATTGACCCTTCGCCAATTTTTTCCATTAAGATAATCCATAGTTCCACCTCCTTATTTGTTAGATTATCGCAAGAGATCTTGCGTCCAGTTTGGTTTCAGTTCAACTGATTTTCTTTTGAATATTGTGCCGGAAACGGCTTTTTCGTATGTATCAATAAAACCAAACGGCACATTTTTATCAATGTGCGCCGCAACATTCAGTCTGCCGGTCTTCGCTAATCCCATTTGCGCAATTTTTGCCAAACCGCGAGGATTAACTCTCTTTCCATTACATTTGGCAAAACATTCGCCTTTAATATTTATATCCAGGAAAACATCAATGCGAGGAGGGACAATTTTGCTTTCCGCCGAAGACTCCCTGTCTTTCATTTGTGTGCTTACGAATAAGACAACACAAAGTAAAAGGAAAAGATCCACAAACGACCATACTCCTTTGGATTTCATCATTCCCTCCTGTTAGCAATTCTGAAAATCACCAAAACTGTTTTTAATAGCGATCTCCTTTCGGAAATCACTGTCTCGTTAAGAGAAGATATTATTAATTTCCCATACAGAGCAAAAACGGTTGTGCCAATAGCATTGGCAACTCCGACAAACATCGCCGCGTTGGAATCTTTTCCAATGCAAGCCTGCGCCAGTCCTAACGCTGTGCCAAGAAGACCAAAAAGAGGTAAGATTTCCGCAAAAAAATCAACTTGCCGAGGAGCCTTAAAGACTATTTCTTCAAGGTAACCTTCCAAACTAGTTTTTGCTTCTTCCGACCAATCCAAGTTTTCCGCGGTGGAAAATTTTCGGAAATGTCGGACAAAGAGTGAGTTATCTATCTCTTTCCCTAACGGCAATGTTGCTTTAATGCCACTAACTAATTGCTGATCGGCAACAAGCGCGCTCACCACTTTTGATTCTTTTATCGTATTTATAAATATAGCAATGGAAATTGCCAGTCCGATAAAGAAAATCAAAACGATAGGAATCATCAACGCGTTATTTACAACTGATAATGCCAGCCTGCTAACAATCGGCATTTCAAACAAAAGAAATGTTAACGCAGAATATCCCAGCATTATAACAACGTAGTTCGCGATAAAACCAGCTACCGGATTATTCACCTTTTTTGTTAAAACTTCAGCAATCATCATTTCCGCTTTCCTCCTCAATATTAAATTGTCAAGTTTCTGTCCGTTTTCTGTATTTACTTAATTATCTTCGTTTCTTCTATAAATGTCAATAAAGTAAATAATAACTGTGCATAACTTGACTGGCGCGAAAAATGAGAATATTCTATTATAAAGTCAGGCTTATAAACAGTTCTTTGACAAAATATTATCCAAAACGAAAAGGAGGAAGTTATATGGATAAAAAAATATTATTGATTTTACTTTTATTTTTCTTTCAGTCGAGTATTGTCTTAGCTGAGGAAACAACAGTTTGGGTGTCGGTTGATTGTGACAATGTGGTAAGTAATACTGTACGCGTATATCTCAATGAAGATTTAGAGCACACATTTACTTTCACGGGAGCCACTAATTGTAACGGAAGTTTCAAGACCTCCGCGTTAGTGGATGGCGTAAACACCTTCCGGTTTGGAACCGGTAGCAATTCAGCCACGGATGCTGATAATGCTACCTTGTATTATGTCAATTTCTCCCTTAAAAATCCAACCGATCCGGAAATAACTGGGACAACTTTAAGTTGGGCGGCCGGAGCCGGATCACCAAGCGGATATACGGTGTTTTGGGATGAGAATTCTTACACCGATTCCGATTCTGAGAATGCTACAGAAACAGAACTTGATTTAGCAGGATTAAATCTTGCTAATGGAAGTTATTTCATAATCGTTTCCCCGCGCGACGGGGATGGATATTACGGCAAGTCGTTAAAGTTCAAAGTCGCCACGCTAAACGGTGATATTAGAATAATCAAAGGAACAGCAGTGAAAGTTATAATCCTTCGCAAAAAACGATAAGGAGAGAAAAATGAAAAAAAGAATATTAACAATTTCTTTGTTGATGGGTTTACTTATTATGATTTTATCACCTTCTCTTTTCGCGGCACCGCCTTGCGACGAGCAAGGGGTAATACTAACTAATGGAATTGATTATTTTAACTCTGATAGAGTTTTGATACGTATCGGAACATTAAATAATCCAGAAGGGTGCGCGAAAAACACATATATGCATCTGGACCGGTCGGGAACGATATTGACCTCCACGCAATCTCAGGACATTTTGTCCTCCCTCGAGATTGCCAAAGGAGAAGGACAGACCGTTTGCTTTATAACTTCGGGATGCTCAAACTTGGGGCATCCGATAATCGTAAGAATCGCTAAGTAGTTTTGCCGTCCGCGTGGAATTTTTACACGCGAGGCGGCTTTTTAATTTTGAAAATATGTGGTAAATTAAATGTAGCAAATAAATTTAAAATCATAATTTTATGCATATAACCCCAAATTTTTATTTGTATCAAGTAATAATTTTCGCCGTGTCTGCCGTGATGCTTTATCAAGGCATCGTTAATTATCTCAAAAAAAGAAGCGGACAAACTTTTTTTAAACTTATTATAAGAATTACAGTTTGGGGCGGAATGGCTATGGTGGCATTATTTCCTTCTTTTACTAATGTCTTGGCCAGTTTAATTGGAATAAAAGGAAATATCAATGCCGTTATTCTCACTGGCTTTCTCCTAACATTTTTAATGATATTCAAACTTCTTTCCGCTATTGAACGACTGGAGCAGCAAATCACCGAAATTACCAGGAAAGATTCCTTGAAAACAATTATTAAGAAAAATGAAGAATAAAATTTTAAATAAAAATGAAAATCTGAGCGAATCCTTAAAAGCGCTTGCCCGAGGGACAGGCGTTTCTTTCATTTTCGGAATCTTAGGATGTCTGATAGTCTTTTTATTTAAACTTATTTCCGCTAGATATCTGGGACCGGAAGAATACGGACTTTACGAAATGATCCAAACTATTTTAATGATTTCTATAGTAATATCATTATTCGGTATTTCTTCAGGAATTCCAAGATTCATACCTCTCTATAAAAAAAGAAAGCAAGTAAAACTATTAAGCGGATATCTTAATTTCATTTTTAAAACTCCGCTTTTTATTTCTCTGGCAGTATGTCTTATTCTTTTTATTTTTTCCCCAAAAATTACCGCTTTTTTTGATTTTCCAGATAAATTCACTCTGCTAATAAAAATAGTAATTTTCGCGATACCATTTAAAACAATTAATCAAATTATCCAAAATGTTTTTATATCTAAAAAGAAAGTATTTTTTCAGACATTTGCCGAAGATTTTTTAGAAAAGGTCTTGTTTTTACTAAGCATAGTAATGGTTTATTTTTTCAATCTATCATTGCTTTACGCCGTATTCTTTTTAACACTTTCTATATTTGTGGTTTTTGTTTTTAATTTATATGTACTAAAATCAAAAATTAAACTGCGCGTTTCAAAAAAAATAAGAAGTGAAAAAAAAGAATGGTTGCTATTTTCCACTCCTTTGTTTTTTTCAAGTTTTTTCGCCCTCATTATCCAATGGAGTGATAATGTTATGATCGGGAAAATTCTTGATGCAAAATCTTTAGGAATATACGCAATAGCTTTTTCTCTCGCATCATTTGCCACTCTCTTAAGAAGAATAGTCGTAAAAATAATTATGCCATTCATCGCCGAACATTATTCAAGCAACAATTCTTATCAAATTAAATTTATGTATAAAAAAGCTTCGGCATGGATATTTCAAGCAAGTTTTTTTATTTTTATAACCATTGCCGTTCTGGGAAAAAATTTCCTAAGAATATTTTATGGTAAAAGTTATGAAGAAGGTTATATAACGCTGATTTTGATTTCCGCCGGATTCGCAATTTTTACGGCGTTTGGAATAAATGAACCCTTCTTAATACTCTACAAAAAAACAAAAAGTATTTTTAAAGTTGATTTTTCCGCCGCAATTCTAAATATTCTCCTTAATATGATCTTAATTCCCATTTTCGGCATAAACGGATCCGCAACTGCAACATCTCTCACTAGAGTGGGCCGGGGAGTTTTCAATATGAAAAATTTGAGTAAAATGGACAGTTTTTCAATTGATTATTTAATGCTGTCAAAAACAGTAGCAAGCGGAATTGTAACAGCAATGATTCCATTTTTTTTAACTTTTAATTTTGAAATCAATTTTTTATGCCTATTTCTTTTAGGAATGTTTATGTTTATCGCATATTCTTTTTTTCTTTTTTTCTTTAAAGTAATAGATTCCGAGGATAAAAAAATAATTTACGCAGTCCTGCGTAAATTAAAGTTATTGGTAAAAAAATAAAGCTCGCAAAATTTTATTCTGAATTTAATTTTTTATCATAAACCCAAAATTTGTTCGGAACATAAGATATAATATTTGCAACAATTTTTAAGTGAACAGGTAGGACGACTTTCCATTTTTGATCATAAAAAATATTTTTCATTTTTTTCCTCCGCATTGGATTCCCGCAAAATGCCTGAAATTTTTCTTTATTTATATTTTCAACAACATGTAACGGCGATACACACACATTAAATTTTTCATTTATGATTTTTATGAATTTTTCAGGATTTTGCGAAAAAATATCATAACTCAATTCTAATATATTTTCCCGTCTCAAGCGCGGACATTTTAGAAATTTTTTAATACTCCAATTTACCAAAAACCAGTGGAAATATCCGGAAAAAATATCTCTTTCTTTTTTTTTATAAAAAGATCCCGCTATTCCCCTTCCGTCTCTCAAACTAGTGTTACGTTGTCGATCACTAGTTCTCCCCCACTTTAAACACT
>JAGGSH010000003.1 GCA_021159185.1 bacterium | reverse complement strand
CTGTTGGTTAATGATGTTGTTCTCTTCCTCCAGCGTGGTGGAACCAAGGTTCGGGAACTTGTCTACAATTTTGAGAAAGATGGCTACGTGGCTCCTGATCTCACTATCCTGTCCGAGCATATCACTGCGGGGGGTATCCAGAGAATAGCTTACCAGCAAGAACCCTACTCTTTTCTTTGGGCTATCCGTGAAGATGGTGTTCTCCTGAATATGGTTTACGAGAGATCACAGAATGTCGTGGGTTGGAGTCGTCAGGTAACGAATGGGAAGGTTAAAGATGTAGCAGTTATTACAAGTTCCGGAGATGATGAAGTCTGGCTGTTGGTGGAGCGCACGATAAACGGTTCCCCAAGATTATACATGGAAAGGTTTGGAGATCAATACCTGGATTCTTACCTTACATGGTCTGGGGGAGGCCCTGTTGCCATTACCGGAATTACTAAAGCTTCCCAGGCAGTTGTCACTGCTCCCGGCAACTATTGTGATAATGGTGAGCATGTCAGGATTGTCAATGTTGAAGGTATGACAGAAGTAAACGAGTGCATCTTCACTATCTCGGATAAGTCCGGGGATACCTTCAAGATAAAGGACTCCGATGGCAACTACGTCAACTCTTCAGGCTTTGAGACTTACACAGGTGGAGGAACTGCCGAAGTTGTAGCTATAGACTTCTCTGGTGCGGAATATCTGGCAGGGGAGTCTATACACCTTCTCGGAGATGGATGTGCTCTTCCTGCCGTGACAGTCAGTGATACGGGAACCTTCTCTTTGTCTGCTTATGTAGGAGCACTTGTTGCGGGGTTCCAGTACGACTCTGTTCTCCAGCCCATGAATATCGAAGCCGGAGCGCAGGCCGGAACAGCTCAGGGAAAGATCAAAAGGGTCCATGAACTGACAATACGGTTCAAGGATACCCGGGCATGTTGGGTCAAGGCCGCAGATGATGCCTGGCAGGAAATAGCTTTCCGGGGAGATGAAGACCCTGCCGACGCCCCGATCCCGGCTTTTACCGGAGACAAAAGAATCAATGTTTATCCCGGGAAATTTGATACTGAAGGGGATATCACCTTGATGGTAAAGGAGCCTTATCCAGCAATGGTTGCGGCTCTTCTCCCAAAACTGAAAACTATGGATGTGATGTGAAACTGATACCCTACAAAGCAGGACACGCAAGACAGATCCTTCTCCGTGAAGTGGAAGGTTACCTGCAAAACTGCAAAGAATTTGATGAGTGGGCAAAGATTAACGAAGGCCCGGAGGCCTGGTCGGCTGTTAACGGTGACAACACTGTAGTTGCCTGTGGGGGTGTCCGGGGGTTATGGGAAGGAGTTGGGGAAGCCTGGCTGCTCCTGGGAAAGGGCATTATCGGGCACGAAATTTGGATTTGCAAAGAAATACTGAAAGGGCTGAGGGTTTTAAAATTCCACAGAGTTCAGGCCAATGCCAGAGTAGATTTTCCCGTTGCTCACACGTTCCTTCACAGACTTGGATTTAAGGAAGAGGGGTACATGAAAATGTATTACCCTGACAAATGTGACGCAATTCTTTATGCGAGGACAAAATAATGGCTTACGCAGCCGCATATGGAGTAATGGCTATTGCTGCCGGATTCTCTGCTTACTCCTCGGTTAAGCAGGGG
The DNA here is from genome assembly GCA_021159185.1 of bacterium. Lineage (GTDB taxonomy): Bacteria > Patescibacteriota > Minisyncoccia > Moranbacterales > UBA9337 > M55B143. The sequence continues at coordinate 9,279 of JAGGSH010000003.1, read as the reverse complement.
CAGTCCCAAGCTGCCTGGAATAAATACAATGCCCAGGTTGCCAAGCGTAATGCCAAAGCCGCCAAAGCCGTTGCCGAAGCCGAGGCGGCCCGGAAGCGCAGAGAAACGCAAAGATTGCTAGGCCGACAACGGGCTGTATATGGCAAGGCCGGAGTTACATTTGAAGGGTCTCCTCTCCTGGTTATGGAGGACACAGCCGCAGAGGGAGAGTTGGATGAGCTTCTTATTAAGTATCGAGGGCTTTCACAATCCCAGGCATACAGCTCCCAGGTAGAATTAGACAGAATGAAAGCCAACTGGATGCTCTCCTTATTGAGTATCGGGGACTTACACAAAAACAAGCCTACCGTTCCCAGGCAGAATTAGACAGAATGAAAGCCCAGCAAGCTAAAGCCGCAGGATGGTATGGGGCAGGAACATCTCTTCTGGGAGCTGCTTCCAGTGGGGCTGGCATGTACGCCCAGATAGGGGAATAGTTATGCCACAAATATCAAGATATTTCAGCAGGGAGCCTGTATCTACAACACCCTTCCCCAGAGTTTCTCCTGAATCCATGACACAAGGGATCAGGGCCGCTTCTGCTTTTGCCCAAAAGGCACAACAAGCTTCAACTCAGTTTGCTACACGTCTGGTAGAGGCTCGCAGGAAATCCGAACTCATGCGTGCCCAGAACTCCTGGAGACAGGGAGTCAATGACTTTATCCTGGGTCTGGATGGGGACACGGACTATGATACCTATGAAACCCGCTTTGAGGCATTCCGGAAGAAACTATACGGAACGATCAAGAAAAACTACAAAGGGAGTCTTCCCGATTTTGACAACTTTACTGAACGGGAACTTATAGGCACCAGATTTGAAATACGCAGGACAGCCCGCAAAGGTCTCATCAGACAAATGGAAGGTCAGTATTGGGAAGACCTTGCCATGGCCACCAAAAGGGGAGACAAAGATTTCGTTGAGGAATCCACGGATACGGCAATTGAAGGCGGGTACCTTGATCCTGTCACCGGAGAAAAAGCCAAAACACAAGCTCTGAAGAAAATAGACATACAGGAAGCCTGGAATGACGTTATGGCCTCTGAGAGCCACGCAGAGGCCCTCAAAATTGTCAAGGCTACTCATCTATCTCCGAGTGAGAAGAGCTCTCTGGTGGCCGCATATGACCGTGAAATGGCATTTCGGGAAGCGCAAGAGAAAGATGTAAGAGAGGCAGAGATAACCGAAGTCCAGGATGATTTTATTGCCCGGGTTTATGATTCCAGCAACCCTTTAACTCACTCTGAAGTAGATAGCTCTGCTCTGGAACCAACAGGGGGAGGCAGTAAAGCATTTTTCCACAACCTGATTGAAAAGCGGGTTGAGGCTGTCAAAAAAGAGGAAAGAGAGCCTTATACTGAGACTGATCCCAGGAAGTAGATAGTTCTACTCTGGAACCAACAGGGGGAGGCAGTAAAGCATTTTTCCACAATCTGATTGAAAAGCGGGTTGAGGCTATCAAAAAAGGGGAAAGAGAGCCTTATACTGAGACTGATCCCAAGGTATTAGCAAAAGTGCTACTGCGGGAAAATGACCTTAATCAACCTCCGATGTCCGCAACCGAAATTCTGGGCCTCGTTGGAGACGGGCTTGGAGTTCAGACAGCTCAGTCCCTGATTAAGACTGCAAACGTCCGCAATACTGATGTCTTTAAACATACCGAGGCTGCACTGAAAGCCCAATTCGGATTTGAGGGATTGCTGAAAGGTTTCGGGGATAAACCTCTGGGAGCAGTTTATTACAACGAGGCTATGACAAGTATTCTGACAGAGTTAACGGTAAAGCCTCTAAAGGGTAAGGAACTTAGCGATAGAATGTATGAACTGGCCCAACCCTACTTGGAACAGTATTGGGAAGTCTCCAGGAAGGACTCCGAGTATGTGGACAAAACACTGAAGCTGATGGGGTTGAAGCCTTCTCCCATGAGCAAAATGTTACCCGGGAAAGAGCCCCCCAGAAATTACGACAGAGAGTATATCCCGGGCAAGGGATGGTCTAAGTGATTGTTAAAGTTGGCAGCCAAAGGTTAAAATTTCCCGACAATATGTCCGACAGCGAGATGGAGGCTGCTATCAAGGCCCTGCCTCCTGAACCCCACGAAATTCCGACAATAAGGGGTCGCCTTAAAGCGAAGAAGGCATTAGAGGGCCTTCCACCCTTGGTAATTGATGAAGTGCGTAAAGGTGCCATAGAGCGCCAATACGGCTACATTGCCAATGAACCCTTTTCAGTTCGTACAATGATCGGGAATGTTCCCCGGAATGTAGAAGAAATAGTTACCTCGATAGGTTCTTTGGTTGCAGGTTCTGCTATTTTTGCTTACAGGTTCGGCAAAAATTTTATTGCCGATGTTAATGAGTTTGCCTCCAAGCCGAAATCAACGGATTACTCCAACCTTTTCCCGAGAACCGGAGAACAAAAAAAATTTTATTGCTGATGTTAATGAGTTCGCCTCCAAGCCGAAATCAACGGACTACTCCAACCTTTTCCAGAGAGTCGGGGAGCAAATCAGGCCCGCCACCGATCTGGGAAAAGCCATCTATACTGATTGGAAAGCCATACAAGCTGGCAGGGTTCCCACCGAAACATCAAAAACGTCCCTTGCTAAAGGTACAAAAGCCTACAAAGACTACCTTTGGGAGAAAGTGGAAAGGCAGGGATTGGGGAATACCATCAAATATTTCATCCAGGACAACCCTGTTGACGCCATGCTTATTGGGAATGCATTATACAGAGCAACTGCTGCCGGAACAAGATTGACTGCCAAAGGAATCCGCAAAGTAGTTCCCAAGGGACATGGGATTGCAAAGGCCATGGATAAGGTTTTATCCACAAAACGGACTCCCCTTGTTTATGGTATTGGTGCAACCCAAGAAGGTGTTCCCAAAGTTGTTGCTTTTCCCAGAGCGTACTCTAAAGACCCTCTCACAAAATATCTGTTCCAGGAATCCTTTGATGCTGTCCTGGATAAATATCCCGGAATGGCAAAATCCGTGGCGGAACACAAGGCCAAAAGGTTTATCAGCACTCTGCGGAATGCTTATGAGGATGCCAATTTTGAGGAACGCTCCCTGATGCACAAAGAGATTTTTGAAAAAGTAGATACCTTAACCAAAGGGGAACAGGCAATAATCGTGCCCTATCTGGAAGGACGAGCAAAGCTTATTACAGAACCCTCTGCCAAATTCAAGGCATTTGAGAAGTGGTACAGAGATTTTTATAAGGAGGTCCAGAGAGACCTTATTGAAAGGGGCAGGCTGACTCCAGAGATTATCAGGGACAGGTCTTATCAACCTTTGGCTAAGGCCACTGGACAGACTGTAGAGCAAGTTATGGCAGAGTTCGGGGATTTCAAACCTGTTTATGTCCACCATTATTTCCCCAAAATTTATGAAGACAAGATGGGTATTCACTTTGCTGAAACAACCGGGCAAAGGTTTAAGCCTTCCTGGCTGAAAATGTCAAAAGGGAAAGAGGGATACTCCGAGAACCTGTCTGAAATCTTGCCCAAATGGTCCAGCGAATACATTAAATTCAAGAACACTGAAGCCTTCATCAAGGACTTTACAACCAAGTTCGGGATCAAAGTAAATATTCGAGACATAAAATATGTTGAAGGGGGTCTCAAAGTTGGAGATAATCTTTATCCCAACCACAAAATAGTAGCCCCGGACGGGTATCTCAGATTCTACAGTGGCAAGGTTGACTTTCAACGGGAAGTCTCCAGGCGTATGGGGAACATGACCTTTGATGAAGCAATCGGGGAGGTGCTTAACGAGACTGTTACCGAGAGTGTTTCCACAGCAAAAGGGGGAGCAGAACTTTCCAAGGCCGGGAAATTAATAGAGCAACGTGTAAAGGATGCCTTGAAAGCCAGGGGGTTTGCAGCCGGCGAAGCAGACCAAATGCTGGCAAGAATAAAGGCAGGAGAAGCTCCGGAGACTGTAATAAAAATTGTGAAAGAGAAGGTTGTTACAAAACGCACGGGAACTTCGCCGGAAGACATACTCAAGCTTTTTCAGGGGGTGCAAAGAGAGTATGTTGGTGTGGCAAAGAACCAGACTGTTTACCTTGTCCCCAAGGAAGCAGTAAAGGAATTGGAAACTTTTGCAACTCCCTTCATGGGCTCGCAGAAGGCCCAGAATGTTGTCAGACTGGTTGTGGATAAGCCTACCCAGGTTTGGAAGGATGCAGTCCTTGCAGGTAGTCCTCGTTGGATGAAAAACAATATCATGGGGGACATCATGTTCAACACTCTGGAGGGTGTCGGGCCTCTTGCATACTCCAAAGCTTTCAAAGATTTATACAGAGATGTTATTCCTGACGAGCTCCTCAAAGCCTCCTTTGCCAATATCATGAAATACAACCCCAAGCTGGGGAAGACAGTTGAGACAACTTTCGGGAGACTGGTAGCAGAATTGGAAGACACGAAAGCTGTCAGGAATATTGCTAAGGTAAAGGATGCAGGATATGCCGTTAATACTGCCGCAGAACAGCTTTTTGTCAGGGCACACTACATTGCTAAAGCTCGCCCTCTTGCCAAAGAAATGTTGAAAGCAGAGGGGCTTCCCCGAACTGAAGTCAACATAATGAATAAGCTCAGGCTCATTAAGGCTGATCCCAAATTGTCCGGGCCTATAATTGACAAGATCAAAACAAAGTTGCCCGTGTTCAACCTTACCGGTTCCCTGGAAAGGAAGTATATTAAACGTTTCGTGCCTTTCTATAACTGGTATAAGTTCATGACCTTGTATGCGGCCAAGCTTCCTGCTGAACACCCTTTCCTGACAGTCGGGGGCAGGGGCCTTGGGGCACTCGCAGAAAACCAAAGAGAAGATGCTTTCATGCTCTATTTCCCTTTCATGATTCGGGAGATTGAGGAGAACGGAATTCCCCAGAGATTTGACAATCTGTGGCCGATCGGGGAAATCGGAGAAGAGAAAAAAGCAATGTTTTTCAATACCAGGGGCCTTAATCCTTTTGCCACTATTGAGGATATTGTCAACCTGGACGTTCTTCCAATGTTGTCTCCCGTTTTCACTGTTCCGATGGAACAGATTACCGGTAAGGCGGTTTTTGGGGACAGGGAGTTCAGGAGCGGTGAGGAAGGGGTCTACAGGACTGCAGGAGGAGAGGTTAAGTTCCGGGATTTTGCCAAGGTCCGACCCCCACTGTGGGATCATATTCTCGGGCAGCTTCCCCAATATGAGATGGCTAAAAAGCTTTTGGTTCCGGCCAAACAATTTGACACTGGGACAATTTTTAATCCAGACCCGATCATGGACCCTGTTACCGGAGAATATAAATACCCGATTGATAGCGTTGAAAAGATCCTTAATTTCATGGGCATTGACAAGAAAACCCTGGATGTACGGGAAGCGTGGGAAGCATACCTCAAGCGGAAGAGCATAGCTTTTGGTAGGGCAACAAGTAAGGGAATTTCCAAGGATAATGTATCTTTTGAGGATATTCGGGAAATCATTAAAAGTTTGGATAAAAGAACTCTGAAACAGATAAGAAAAGAACTGGAGTTGAAGCAGAAAGAAAAAGTTGAGGAGACAAAAGAACTTCTCAGGCTGATTCAGGAGGAAGAGAAAAAATGAGTTTGAGAGAAAGGCAATCAGAGTTTGCCAGAAAGGTGGGCTTACTAATCCTTTTTATTTATGATAAGGGTTATGAGATCACATTTGGGGATGCCTGGGCCAAGACCGGACACTGTAGAGGAAGCTTTCACTACAAACGGCTTGCCATTGATCTCAACTTGTTCAAAGACGGGGAATATTTGACTGGAACTGCAGACCATTATCCCTTTGGTAAGTTCTGGGAATCTTTAGGGGGTACTTGGGGAGGCCGCTGGGGTGATGGAAACCACTATTCCTATCTTGAGGAAAACTCTTACGGGGAGAGAAAATGACAGTATCCGCAGAAACCAATAAAGTCACTTATGATTGTGATGGTGAACAAACGGAGTTCTCATTCAATTTCAAGGTCTTCAAGAAGGCTGACCTCAAAGTTGTCATTGCAGATTCTGATGGGAATGAAACAGTCCTGACCTTAACAACTGACTATACCGTTTCCGGAAACTTGAGTGACGGAGGCAAAATAACAACTGTTGACACCTGGGCGTCAGGAAACACAATCACGATTACCTTGGACATGGACTTTGATCAGCCGACTGATTTGATCTATGGAGGCTCTTACTCCTCCGAGGCCATTGAGACTATGGTGGATCGTGCAGTCAAAATGATCCAGCAGCTTGTTGTGGCCTCCAACAGGTCACTCCTCCTGAAAATATCTTCGGAACTCTCTGGCTTGGAACTCCCTGATCCTGAATCAGGTAAATGGTTGTACTCCTCTGATGGGGAAACTCTTCAATGGGCCTCCACGGCAGACCCGGATACCTTGGCTGTATCAGCCTTTGTCGAGACGCTCCTGGATGATGCCACGGCCTCCGCCTTTCTTACAACTCTGGGATTCTCTACTTTTGTCAAAACTCTTATAGACGATGAAGATGCTGCTGCTTTCCTCACGACCCTGGGATTCTCCGCCTTTGCCAAAACTCTTCTGGATGATGAAGACGCTACCACTTTCCTCACGACCTTGGGACTGGATACAGACTTACTGACTCTTTCCCTGCCTGCCAACACGGCCATCTCGGCCTTCGCCAAGACAATTCTGGATGATGCCAATGCTGCCGCTGCTCGGGCTACTTTGGGTTGCCCAGATGCTGCCAATGCTGCCGCTGCCCGGACTACTTTGGGTTGCCCGACTGATCCGGCTGCCGGAACTGCGGGCCTTAGGACACTGGGAACCGGAGCACAACAGGCCGCACCGGGGAACTTTGCAAGTGGGAGTGCTATCATAAAAGCCTGGATATCCTTTAATGGTTCCGGCACTATTGCAATCCGTGACAGTTTCAATGTTGCTTCTATAACAGACAACGACATAGGCGATTATACAATTACCTGGGATACCGATTTTGCGGATGCCAACTACTGTGCCACGGGAATGGTGGGGGATGAAAGTACAAGCCAGAGGGCCGCCCAAGTGTTCATCTGCGCCTGCAGTGCAGGAAGCCTTCACATAATGACTAAACGAGACACGGGGAGTGATATTATTAATTTTGACTTTATCCGAATCAATGTAATGGCAATAGGGGCACAATAATGAAAATCAGAATCCTGTATAATCCGGACAAGACAGTCAGCATCATATATCCCATACCTGCCTCAAGAAGACCCAAAGAGACAAAAAAGAAATGGTTGACCAGAGTTTTTGCCAAGGCCAATCCACAGGGGCTTCCTTTTGAGGACACGGATACTTCCGAACTACCTGAAACACGGGAGAAAAGGAGTTTGTGGCGGGGAGAAAAGGGAAAAGCGCTTTGGATTGAGAAGTCCTCATCTGCTCAATAATCTTTCATACTCCCCCATCGTTCCCCAATTTCAAAATCCACTGCAACGGGGGCCAAGAATGTGGAGGGAACAGAGGCACACATTATCTCTTCGATAATCGGCAGGGCAACACTTACCATTTCCTTCGGCATTTCCCAAAGAATTTCATCATGGATTTGTAAAAGCGGTTTGATTCCCAAGTCTGGATAAACGGGCACAAGCCTCCCCATTGCCTCTTTAATGACACCTTGAGCTCCCATCTGGATTGGGGCGTTCCCTGCTTGTCTTTCTGCCTCCATCCGTATCCACTTGTTTGTTGATCGTATCCCTGGAACATATCTGCGGCGCCCCCACATATCTTTGACGTATCCATAACGTTTGGCAAACTCGCCGTTTCGTTTCATATAATCAGCCACTCCGGAGTATATCTCAAACCAGGCCCGGATCTTGTCTTCACATTCTCGGAGGGTCCAGTCTATACCATCTGCGGCAAGTTCCCTTTGGAGACCCTCTGCCGTAATCATATACAGAATACCGAATCCTACCCGCTTGGCTGGATACCTGTGCTTTTTGGCATCCACCTTGTCTACCGGAATCCCAAATATATCACTGGCAGTCTGAGTATGGATGTCTCCCCCAGACCAGAATATCCCTAGCATTCTCTCATCTTCACTTTCACTTGCTACAACCTTCATCTCTATTGCAGAGTAGTCTCCGGAAACCAGAGTGTACCCGGGAGCGGCAATATAGCAGTCCCGGATTTGTCTTCCCTCTTCAGACCGGACAGGCTGGGCCATCAAATTTGGAGAGGCTGAACTTAATCTTCCTGTAGATGTTCGAGTGACTTTCAGATGGGTGTGAATCCTCCCATCTTCCTTCTTAACAAGTTTCGGGATAGCATCGGCATATGTGGATTTTAGTTTCTGGTATCCTCTCCAATCCATGATATCTTTGACAACTGGATGTATGCTCACATACCTTTTGAGCACTTCTGCTGCTGTGGACTTCTGTTTCCCTCCCTTTTTGGCTTTATGCTTCCCCCCTTTGAGGTGCAACTCCAATTTGTCATAGATCAGGATTGCCATTTGTTGGGAACTCCCGGGATTGACAGCCTTGTTGTCCAATAGTCCCCCCACCTGAAGTTGTATCTTCCCTTGAATTTGATTCAATTTTGTTTGAAAATACCTGGAAAGTTCAATAAACTTTGCCTGGTCAATCAGTATCCCGTTCTTCATCATGTCTATGACCATGGGAAGCATTCTCATATCCCGCCAGAAAGTGCCCTCAAGGCCCTGGGATTGAATCCTCTCCCACAGGATAGGGTAGATACGTATTGTGGCGTCTGCGTCCCGTGCAGCGTAGAATACGGCGTCCTCGTGAGGGATGTCACATAGCTCTCCGGCACGAAGAGGGCCAAGGCGTTCCTCCACGATCTCTTTTCCCTCACTGATTGTTTTCCACTTGGAAGCAAAGTCCTTCCCGGCCTTCAAAATTCTCATGGCCTTTCTTTGGATATTCTGGGGCTGCCGGACCTTGGGTTCTCCTTTTGCCCATTCCAGAACCGGGGCAGGCTTGGGCCAGGACCTGGAAACAATTTGCAGCAAATAGTCCAGGGCAAGCTCTTCTGTTTTGGCCTTGACCATATCCTTGTAGTCAGTCATGACCATGCCACAATGGCGGTAGGCAAGAGGCTTGAGACCCTGTGGCTCGTCCTGGAGGAGGTAAGACATTACCATGGTATCGGCTATCCTGGCAGGGTAAATACCCATTTGGGCCAGAACAGGGAGGTCATAGAGGGCATTGTGAAGAACTGTAAGAGTACCCGGCTCTTGGAGTTGTTTATTGAAA
>JAGGSH010000005.1 GCA_021159185.1 bacterium | reverse complement strand
CGATTAGGCAAGTCTCTTCTTCGCCAATATTTTCAACTCCTTATTAAATTCTTTTATAGCTTTGTTAATAATAGGGTCAAAGTCCCGGTAAATCTTTTTTTCCTTCACGATATTTCCCGCTTCCAAAAGCGAGTCAAATGTTCCCGCGTCCAGCCAAGCGCCTTTAATCTTGTTAACCGCCAACTTTCCCATTTTTAAATATTTTTTATTAATATCAGTCACTTCAATCTCTCCCCTTTCTGACGGAGAAAGTTTTTTAGCGATTTTAGCCACATTATGATCATAAACATATATACCCGTTACACAATAATGGCTTTTGGGTTTTTCCGGCTTTTCTTCAATAGAAATGACTTTTCCGTTTTTGTCAAATTCTACTATACCGAAGCGTTCCGGATCAGGCACTTCTTTGGCAAAAATTATTCCGCCTTTTTTAAATAATTTTATGTCTCTGGCTAGACGCGCGCTGTCTTCAAAAATATTATCTCCTAAAATCATCGCAACATTATCGTTATCAATAAAATCCTCTCCCGCGATAAAAGCGTCCGCTAATCCCTTGGGAACTTTTTGGACTTTAAATTCAAGATGGATGTTATATTTTTCAAAAATTGATCCCAATAAATTCAAAAACTGCCCGGAATGTTCCGGCGCGACAATTATTAAGATCTCCCTAATGCCAGCCTTGATTAAAATGTTTAGAGGATAAAAAATCATCTGACGGTCATAAATCGGCAAAAGTTGTTTGGAAGTTGTCGCTGTTAAAGGAAACAGCCGCGTTGCTGTTCCTCCGGCCAAAATGATACCCTTCATTTTCTTCTTTTTTGGTTTTCTTTTTGCCATAATTTTTATATTTTTAGAAATTGTGTGTTCATGTCATTCCCGCGTAGGCGGGAATCTAGGATAATTATTTAAGTCAGTGATTTTACTCTAGATTCCCGTTTTCACGGGAATGACACAATGACACAAAGACAGAAAAAATTTTATATTTTATACTAATAAATTGGAAATTTCTTGCAAAGCGCTTTCACCTCGCGGCGCATTCGCTTTAGCATTTTTTCATCGCCGCGATTTTCCAGCGCCTCGTTTATCCAACCGGCGATAATTTCCATTTCTCTTTCTTTCATTCCCCGAGTAGTCGCCGCCGGCGTTCCAATTCTAATGCCGCTGGGATCTATCGGGCTTCTAGGATCATCCGGAATGACATTTTTATTTACCGTGATTCCCGCCTTATTTAAAGCGGTTTCAGCTTCTTTTCCCGCAACCCCTTTACTTCCAAAAACATCTATTAAGATCATATGATTGTCTGTTTTCCCGAACATTATTTTAAACCCGTATTTTCTCAGCTCTTTTTCCAGCGTTTTAGCGTTCTTAATAATCTGAACGGCGTATTTCCTAAAACTTGGCTTCAGGGCTTCGCCAAAAGCTACCGCTTTGGCGGCAATATTATTCATATGCGGCCCGCCCTGAAATCCGGGAAAGGAAGCTTTGTCAATCGCCTTGGCGTATTTTTCCTTGCACATAATCATTCCTCCGCGAGGACCGCGCAAAGTTTTATGGGTGGTGGTGGTGACGATGTCAAAATACGGGATAGGGTTGGAAATAGCTTTTCCGGCGATTAACCCGGCAATATGGGCGATATCTATCATACTAATAGCTTTTGTTTTTTTAGCAATAGCGCTGAATTTTCTGTAATTCAATTGCCGCGTGTAAGCGGAAAATCCGGCCAGAATTAATTTAGGCTTTTCTTTCATAGCCAGCTTTTCCAGTTTATCGTAATCTATTTTTCCGTCAGCTTCGGTTTTGTAGCCAATGAAATTATAAATTTCGGCGGAAAAAGTGGCGGGATATCCGTGGGTCAAATGTCCGCCGTGGGAAAGGTTCATCCCCAGTATTTTATCTCCCGGTTTTAATACCGCGTTGTAAGCGATCATATTAGCCGGCGCGCCGGAATGCGGCTGGACATTTATGTGCTCGGCTTTAAAAAGTTTTTTCGCCCGTTCAATCGCCAATGTTTCCACGACATCCGTAAATTCCTGTCCGCCGTAATATCTTTTCCCCGGATAGCCTTCGGAATATTTATTGGTAAAAACCGAACCAAGCGCTTCCCGCACTGCCGGAGAAGCGTAATTTTCCGAAGCGATTAATTCTATTCCCTCCCGCTGTCTCTTCTCTTCATTCTTAATCGCCTGATAAATTTTTGGGTCCTGTTTTTTGAGATGGTTCATAAACCTGTAATTAGTATCAATTTCAAAATATGCGCAAAAGCAGGCATGCTATCAGCTACAAATTACTAAGATATTCCTTTAGGGCTTCTTTATAGCTTCTCAAAGGCTTCAGTTTAGTATTTAATAAAACAGAATAAAACGGCCGTTGCGCCGGGCGCGGGAATTCATCGGCGTTGACCGGAATAACTTTGGTTTTTAATTTAGCTTGTTTATATAATTCCACGACAGCTTCATACCAAGTGCAAGGATCACCGTTGGCAATATGATAAATTCCAAACGGTTTCTTAGATTCAATAATTTTTTTAGTTCCTTGGGCTAAATCCGGCGTGTAAGTAAAACAGCTGGTTTCTTCATCCACCGCCTTAACTTCCTTATTTTTTCTTCCCAGTTCCAACATCACATCGAAAAAACTTTTTTTGGCGTCTTTGGAAATAGCCGGTTTTCCAAAAAGTTTGGAAAGGCGAATAATATAATATTTGTCTCCGTGTTTCTGAACTTCTTTTTCTCCCAATAATTTACTTTTTCCATAACGGCTAATCGGACTGGGCTTGGCTTTTTCATCAAATCCAACTTCCGCTGTAAATTTATTACGCATAGCGCATTCATGGCAAATATGATTACAACTTTTTTGCATTGGAACTTCCGGCATTTCTCCGCCAAAAACATAATCCGTGGAGTAATGAATAAATATAGCTCCCCTCTTACCTCCCCCTCTCTTTGAGGGGAAATTGAGGGGGGTGTCTTTCGCAATCTCCGCTAAATATCCCGGCGCCAGCCCGTTTATTTTTCTCGCCAGTTCATATTCTTTTTCATCTTCCTCGCACTTGTCCACCGCGTTATAGGCCGCCGCGTTGATTATAATATCCGGTCCCAGCTTCAAAATTTTCTTTTCAGTTTTTTTCTTGTCAGTTATGTCAATTTCATTTCTGTCCCAGCCGACAACTTTATAATTTTTATCTCGGCTAAAAACTCGGACTAATTCTTGGCCTAACATTCCTTTTGACCCTATTATTAAAACTTTTCGCATAAAATTATTCATCATTTATTATTTTCTCTAAATACTTTCTTACTTTTAATTGTTCTTTGAGAGAATTTTCCAGTTCAATACTAATTAAATCAGGCAGATATTTGACATATTTTTTTATATAATCCAATTCTTTTAGTTTACTCATTCTGTGCGAGTCATATTTCCATATTCCAAAAAAAATTTTCACCGCTGAAATATGACAGCATCCGACTTTATATTTTACCGCCTTATCTTCGAAGTCTTTATAATCAGCATTAAATAATGACGGACATTCCCAATGGCTAAAATCAATACACAGACCAGCAAATTTTTCTAACTCTTCATTAGTCGGAATTATTTTCGGTAAATTTTCTATATATATTTTTGAAAAATACTTTGAGTAATCATAAATAATTGGAAAATCTTTTTCAGGATGAAGATTAAAAACTTGCGTATTGTATTTTTCTGACAAATAATCTAATTCGTCCACATCCATATCAGTTCTTAAATGCACATGAGGAACACTTTTTATTGGAGATTTTTCCAATAATGCATACAGCTTTTTTCTTTCACTTAAACCCAATCCCGTTAAAAATAAAGCGATTTCTCTAATATTATACGCGGAGACTTCTTTTATTTTTTCTCTCCAATTAGAACCAGGGGTGGTTGTTAAAGTAACCAATATCTTTTTATTTTCCATATTGCTTTTTATAATAGTTTTTATAATTCCCGCTTTTGATACTCCTCCACCAATTTTGATTATTTTTATACCACTCAATAGTTTTTTTAATCCCCTCTTCAAACGAAATTTTCGGCTCCCATCCCAACTCGTTTTTTATTTTTGAAAAATCAATAGCGTATCTTTTATCGTGCCCCGGGCGGTCTTTAACATATTCAATTGCCTCTTCTCCCTTGCCCATCATTTTTAAAATTTCGCGCGTAATTTCCAAATTGGTCTTTTCGCAATCGCCTCCAACGCAATAAGTTTCTCCTATTTTTCCCTGATGGATTATTTTGTCAATGGCGCGGCAATGGTCTTCCACAAACAGCCAATCGCGAACATTTTCTCCCGTCCCGTAAACTGGAACTTTCTTTCCTTCCATTAAATTAGTTATGAAAAGCGGCATTAGCTTTTCTGGAAACTGGTATGGCCCGTAATTATTGGAACAGTTGGAAATAGTGACGGGCAAATTATAGGTATGGAAGTAAGCTCGCGCCAGATGGTCGGATGAAGCTTTGGAAGCGCTGTAAGGGCTGCGCGGATCGTAAGGCGTTTTTTCATTGAAAGCGGGATCATTCTTTCCTAAAGAGCCATAGACTTCATCGGTGGAAATATGGTGAAACCTTTTCCCACCGGTGTTTTTCGCCGCTTCCAACAGCGTATGCGTTCCGTTAATGTTGGTTTTTATAAAATCTCCACTATTTAAAATAGAGCGGTCCACATGGGATTCAGCGGCAAAATGGACAACAATATCAATGTCTTTCATTAATTCATTGACCAATTTTTCATCGCAAATATTTCCCTTGACAAATTTGTATTTTGGATTATTTTCCGCTTCTTTTAGATTTTCCAAATTTCCGGCATAAGTTAAAGCGTCCAAGTTGACAATTCTATAACTCGGATATTCTTTTAAAATATAGTGGATAAAATTACTTCCGATGAATCCGGCGCCTCCCGTGATTAAAAGTTTCATATTATAAATTACTAAAAATTATTTTCTCGCCGCCCAAGCAAAAGCTCTGAAATATTTTTGCCATAATCGGTCGGTTGAACCGTACTGGTTATCGGCAAAAAAATAGTCAACTAAAACCTCCCTTACTCTGCATAATTCCTTGAGGCGGCTTTTGTTGCGAGTATCGCTGATAGAAAAATCCAGCAATTCCAGCGCGCGAAAAAAAGCGTTTCGGCTGCGTTCCGGCCGGCCTTTGTTTTTCCAGTTAATCGCCCGCTCTACCTCGCTTCCAATATTAGCCATTTGTTCAAAAAAATTTAATTTTTCCCACGCGCCGCCAGCTAAATTAGGATGATAAAATTTTGGTTTCATAATTTATTTCACCAGCTTATTTACGATTTCAACTAAATCGCCAAACATTTTTTCCGCCATCTTTTTCAATTCCGCTCTGGAAATCTTGTTATTTTTATCTACAATCCTCATAATTTTTTTATTTTCCATATTCAAAATTCAAAATCTTTTTCAATATCCTCAAATAATTTATTCTTCCCGTCTTTTTCAGACACTGTCGGATTTTTAATTTCCCAGTCAATATTGAGTTTGGGATCGTTCCACGCAATTCCTCTTTCCGATTCGGGGTTGTATAAGCCGGTACATTTGTAACTGAAAATAGTATCGTTTTTTAATGAAATGAAACCATGCGCGAATCCGGGCGGAATCCAGAATTGTTTTTTATTTTTTTCATTAAGCTCCACGGACGCGTATTGCCCGAATGTCGGCGATCCGAAACGGATATCCACCGCCACATCCAAAACCGCGCCTTGAATCACTTGAACCAACTTTCCTTGCGCGAAGGGATTGACTTGATAATGCAGTCCGCGCAGAACTCCTTTGGCGGATTTGGATAGATTGTCCTGAATAAAATCATATTCTATCCCCGCTTCTTTGTATTTTTCTTGATTGTAAGTCTCCAGAAAAAAACCGCGTTCGTCTCCGAACACTTGCGGTTCAATAATCAAAAGCCCTTCAATTTTTGTTTTAATCACTTTCATTTATTATGGAACATACGCATTTAACAAGAAAGTCATGCTTCTGTGTCATTCCCGCGGAGGCAGCCTGCCTTCCAGTAGGCAGGAAATCTAGGTTTCCCTTTACCTCACGCGTAGATTCCGGATATTTTCTCCGCATCCGCTCCGAAAATTCCAAAATGACAATCAAACATGTAAGTCATATATTTATTCGTTGTTTCTCGCTATTTTAATAATAATACAGCTTTTTTAAAAAAGCAAAAAACATAGTGAAAAAAATAGTGAAAAAAATAGTTCATCATTTAGAAACGATCGTTTCTAAATGATGGAAATAAAAAAACGGCGGATACTTCAATTATTGGTAGTATTGAAATATCTGCCGTTTAAAATTATCAGCTATAATATTCAATCCATTCCGACGGATTTTTCCAATCAGAAAGTTTTGTTCGGTGCTGCCCTTTTTTATAGTATCCCGGCAGAACTTTTCCATTCTACAGTCCTGTGTAAATAGCAAAGTGCAGATGAGAATCTTTCCACCAGCCATTTTCAGGAGTGTTAGACTTGCCGATAAATCCGATGAGATCGCCCAGTTCAACACTATCTCCTTTGAGCACGCGCCTTTCGCCCAAATGCGCGTAGAGCGAAAAGAAAACTTTGCGTGTGGCGGGATTTTTATGAGCGATAATAATTATATTGCCCCAGTTTCTTTTTTTCTCCGATCCGGAATGCAAAGCTGAATAAACTATTTTTCATCGGCCGACAACTCTAATTTTGGTTCCAGCTCTTTTATTACAATCTTCTCCCAAATGAATTCCCCAATCTACTCCGTCATAAACGCAGTGATCCTCTCTAAATTTACAGCCATTAACTTTGTAATTGTTTAGAGGAAATTTAATTTGATAAGTATAAGGATATGCCATAATAGAGATGAATTTATGATATTTAACAGTTAGAAATTCACGAATTTTCTTAGAAAACTTGTAAACATATTCTGGCATAATTGTTTCCTCTTTCAATTTTCAAACAACTATCTTATTTCTCTAAAACAAAATCCTTATTCAACATTATATCATAATTTTCCTCCGCGCCGTTATTGGGTTTAATATTAATTTTAACCGGCATATTATTTATACCCGCTTGTTTTTGGATTAGCAAATTATAATTTTCTTTTAAATTTTCCGGCAGACTATAACGCACTTCAATCGTTTTGGATTGTCCCAATGGAACGCCCACCAAAAACCCAAAATATTTTTTCCCAAATTCGCTTCCAAATCGCGGAACGCCTGAATTCTTATATTCATTAAGCCAAGAGCCCTTCGGGGCATACACTCGCAGGTAGGTTAAATAATCTTTCGTCATCCAGTCTTTTTGCCGGGCGGTGTGATTGTAAGTTATTTTCAGAACCGCTTCCGGTTTTTCTTTGGTTAAGTCAACGGAATAATCAATGGACCTTTTAACATAATAATCGCTTTTATAGGCGCCTAAATTAGCGTCCACCGCCATTAAATAATCCTGCTTCCAATCTTCATTGACTCTTCCCGCCCAGCCAAGGTTTTCCGCCATTTCTTGAATTTCCGGTTTTTTGAAGTAGAGTTGGACATCCTTGCGATTTAAATCATCAACTACAATTTGAACCAGTTTTATTTTTTGGAAACTATTGAACGCGGAAATTCTTTTGATAATTTCTCCGCCCAGCTCGCTCATTACCGATTTTCTTTCTCCTTTCTCAATTCCCTGTTGCGCGTAATCCTTTTCCACTTGATGTTCCAAGGAAATGACGGCGTTATCGCTATTGTAAATCCCCGGATAGCCTTCAATCGTAATCGGGCCGGTAATTTTTAAAAAGGAAGCCAGAACATTGGCCGTGATGGCGATTATTCCGTCAAATTCCTCTTCTCCTCCTCCCATATAATAAAATTCGCGCGCTTTTTCGGCGTTTACTTTAAAATCGGGAGAATAGTTGGAATCCCTGAACTTCCAAGATTTTATCCGCAAAGTTTTTTCCATCGGATAGGGAGGCTTTACGATGTTTGGAATGCGGCCGTCAAAATTTCCCGTGTCATGAATGCCGAATGAAACAACTTGTTTATTTTTTACTTTCAAGATTCCAAAAGAACCTATAAAACCGCCACCGGGACGAATTTCCAAATTATTTTGAAATAAAACTAAAAATATCTTCTCCTGCCCGTCATTTTTCAAAAATTCGTCAGAAAGATAAGCAGCCGCTTTAAAACAATCTTTAGTCTCTTGAGACACAGGCAAAGAATTAACGGCTGGTTCCAGTGACTGCATCCCCCTATTTTTTACCTCGCAGAAAAAATACCAGCCCGCCAAAAGAATAACTGCAATAGACCAGAAAGTAATCCAAAATTTTACAGAATATTTACGCATAATCTCTAAACTACACTAATTTTATCTCTAATCATCACTAATTTCATTTTATTCTCCCCCTTTGGAAAAGGGGAATTAAAGGGGGGTTTTTACTATTCGCGATTATTCGTTTCCGATTCGCGTTAATTAGCGACTCACAGTTCGCCTCTTAAAAGTTGATTCAGCCTTTCCTTTAATTCTTCTTCGCTCGGTTCTTCTGCCGAAATTATTTTATTTACACTTTTATTATTTTTTACTTTTTCTAATATAGTATCTGGTTCATTCGCTATAGGAAGATTGCTTGGGGCTTGAGATTTTTTCGCGGACGGCGCTGACTCCGGTTTTTTTTCCGGTTTATTGCTCTTTTTTATCCGGTCTTTGCGCCGCATCGCGGTTGTCCAGTTTGAGAAATCTTGCCTATAATGTTTAGTTAAATTAATTCCGCTTTTAGCTTTTGAGGAAAAATTTTCTACTTTTGAAAAAACAGATGTAATTAAATAAGACAAAAATGTTCCCGCTAAAACGCTTAGAAAAATTAACCACGGCCAATTTTTTATTTTTACGTCGGTAATAGGTCCATCTATGACTCGCAAATCTATTTCGTTTTTAATATTGTAATATCGGCTGGCGGTGTTAAAGAGGGTAAAAACTGTTTGTCGGACAATCTTTTCGGACCTAATCCGGTTATTATCGCTTATTCCGATTTCAATCAGTCCGCTGTTTTTTTGGCGGTTTATTTTCAGCTTTTTGTTCCACAATTTTTCGCGCTTGTCTTTTGTGTGTCCGACGAATTCGTCTGTTATGTTTTTATTATCATTCAGCAGTTTTTCGTAAAAAGATAAATTACGCGGAAGTTCCGTAAGATTTTGGGTTATCTGTTCCGACTGAATCGCGATTTTTTCGCTTTTGGGAATAAATAAAACAGTTATTTGGCTTCTGTAAGATTTAAAGTTTTCCAAAAACAAAAAGCAGAAAACAGCTGACAATATTAAAGCCAGAATAAAAAAATAGGCGCTGAGTTTTTGCTGCTGATTAAACATAATTTATAAAAATTGCTAGCGTTATCATTACATTATATTGTCATTCCGGAATTTTCGGAGTAGCAATCCCGTAATAAATACGGGGTAAACTCCGAAAAATATCCGGAATCTACGCTTTCAGTTATCTTATGCTTGAAGATTTTAATAATTCTAGATTCCGGATATTTTTTCTTCCGCTGTCGCTCCAGAAAAAATTCCGGAATGACGCAAAGAAAGTAAGCAAAAAAATGTAAATAATAATGTAAAACTTAATGCACAATTACATAAATAATCCTACTTTGATTTTTTGCTAATCGCCAATTCCTGATAAACCCGCACAGTCTTTCGCGCGATGGATTCCCAGCTGAATTTTTCTTCCGCTCTCTTTTTAGCTTTCCTTCCCATCATTTCAACTTCGCTCTCCCTATTGAGCAAATAGGCCAATTTATTTTTTAAATCATTGATATTCTTCGCTTCAAAAGAAAATCCCGCTTTTCCAACTACTTCCAGATTTTCTTTAATGTCGCTAACTAACGGCGCGATTCCATAGCCCATTGCTTCCAAAAGCGCAATGGACATTCCTTCTGATTCGGATGGCTGGACAAAAAGATAAGCGTGAGTAAATAGTTGATCTAAATTTTTCCCTGTTTGATTTCCGGTAAAAATAATATTATTTCGCTTTTCGCTGATAGTTTTTAAATATTTTACATAATCATCCGTATGAAAACCGTCTCCCACAATAACCAGTTTAAAATTATTAGCTATCCTATTAGTGTCTTCCATTTTTTTAAAAGCCTCAATCAAATAATGGACGCCTTTATGCTTAATCAGCCGCCCGACAAAAAGAATGTATTTTTTGTCTTTCAAATTCCATTTTATTAGCGCTTCGTTTCCAAAGTCGAGATCGGCCTTTGCGCCATTAGGAATTAATTCCGCGCTAACTTCGTATTTTTTTGCCGCGCGCTGACAAAGCGTTTCACTGACCGCGATTACCTTATCAGGTATTTCGCAAGCTAGCCGTTCGCTGAAGCGGAGATATTTTCGCGCCAGCCATCCCCATTTTTGATGGTAATAATCTTGGCAATGGAAAGTGGAAACCAAAACCGTTTTTCTTTTTAGCAATTTGATAATCCAGCTTAGGGAAGACGGCCCAATGGCTTGGTAATGGATAACGTCATAATCTTGGAACAGGCTGTGAATAGTTGCTAAAAAAGTGTGGCTTATAGTATCTAAATGCTTAGTTGGAATGCTGGGCAGATGGATGAGATTTACCCCCTTATGTTTTCTTAAATTCTTATCGGTATAATTATTTCTAACATACGCAAAAACTTGATGCCCTTCCTTGGCCATTCGCGCGGCTATTTCTTCCACATGTCTTTCCACTCCCCCGAACTTAGCCGGAATTCCTTTTTGTCCAATAAACGCTATTTTCATAATAATGCCACTGCCTTAGCAAGATAATTCAATAATTCGCAGAGAACTCAAATTTTTATTTTATCCGAGATATTCGCTTTTTTATTATTCCAGAAAATGTTATTGTCTCTAATGGTTAATCCGCCCCACACGGTTTTACCGAAATAATTTCTCTCTATCTTAGTTATTCCGTAACGGTCGTTTTTGTAGAATTTTGATTTATTCACATCTATTCTGCCGGCACCTCCGTAGGCGTTAATTTCCATGCCTTCTCTTTCATTGCTGTGGTAAGTATTGCCTTTCGTCCAAATTTCGGAGCCGTCCAGCGTTAACTTTAATCCGCTTCCGCCGTTATGATTTATCCTATTCCCTTTTATCCACGCCGCTGACCCTTTTTCTATGTCAACTCCATCGCTTCCGTTGCCGTAAATTTCATTATCAATTAAAACCAGCCTCCTTTTTTGGGAATAAATTCCGCTTCGCCCGTTGTCTTTAATTAGAGTTTCAATAATATTGGCCTTGTATTTATCGTTTACCCGAGCTTCTTTAATTTTTATCCCGTCCCTTTTATTATTTTTAACGACGCATTCTATCACGGAAGCGCGATCTCCGTCGTCAATCACTATCCCATATCTTCCCCCTTCAACGGTAACTTTGTTGATTTCCGTTTTATGGTTCATTTTAACCGCTGGCAAACTGCTGTTTTTTGCTTTGACAATAACCTTGTCCTTATCGCTTCCAAATATTTCCACCCCTTTGGGTATTACGATATTTTCCCTGTAGATTCCGGAAGAAATGTGCACTTCCGCGTTTTTCTTGGCGCCCTTCAGCGCTTGGCTGATTTTTCCGTACGGATGCTCTTCGGAACCGTTTTGGATTCCATTAGCGTCGGCGTCCACATAAATTTTTTTGTTTCCTCCCGCCAGGGAAACAATCGGAAGAATAAAAATAGCCAGCAGAAGCAAAGCTCCCGCTATTTCTTTTTTTTGGAACGTTTTTAGTTTGTTCATTTGATTATTTTAATGATTAGTTAGACATTAAAGCGTAGCAATGAAAGCTAAATATGTCAAGAAAGTTTTATAATAACTACATTCAAACATGAAAGCCCCTTTTTGATATACTAGAGCGTTAACTTTTAAA
>JAGGSH010000024.1 GCA_021159185.1 bacterium | reverse complement strand
TAATAATTCTAATTATGTAATAAAATCACAAAACAAGGGACTTTATAATTCTTTTCGCCTTGTACTTTATGCTTATATGTAAAATTAATTTCAATCGGATTATTTAAATCGGTTTTATCAATAATTTCTCTAATTTTATCAATGGAAACATCTTCATCAATATAAACGACTAGCAATCTTGGATCTGCCCCAAATCTTCCTTCGTCTTGGTATTTATAAAGATATTCTGCAACAAGTTCGGGTTTCCTTATTGCTACATCTCGCCACTTATCTTTGAAATGTCGCTTAAATTCATTAGTAGGGCTTTTAGCAACTTTTTGATCAAAAGAAACTCCATTTATAAAGAAATCAACGCCCCGTCTATGGTTTAATGTCGGTAAAATATTATTATTTTTTTCAAAAATAAGCGTTTCTATAAAATCATTTCGCACAGTGTTTATTTCTTTTATCCTTCTATACTTAACAGCGGCAGCTTTTACCTTTTCATCTTTTACAAAACCACTTTCTTTTTCTGAATTTATCCTTTGGACAAAATCATCAAAGGCGCCTTGTGAAAAAGGCCAGGCAATTTCACCCAATTTCAAAGATTCCCACTCCTTAATAAGCACTTTCATAGCATTATCAGCCTCTTTCCCATTTTTGTATTTATCAGTTTCTTTGAAAATGTCTCTGATAATTTTTCTGCTTACTTCATAATCCCAACTACCAACAACTGCTTTCCAAAGCTCTTTTGTATTTAAATCCAAAACTTTCTTTCCTCTATTTTTTCCTCGGCTAATAGTTTTGAATTTTAAAGATGATATTGGCTCAATATTATTTAAGCACAACAAATACTCTATTGCTTTTTCTTGACTACCGATAATCTTCCGAGCCAAATCATCCGAAAGTTTTGATTTTATGTATTCCATAACTTATTTTTTGAAAATTAAAATATATTCATGCTTAAAAATATAATAATCGCTTGAAAGCGCGCGATATCGCCATATACCTTCCTTGTTTTGTTTGGCGCGATTACCAGCCATATTTTTTATTACAACGCTTTTTAAAGTCAATCCCAATTTTTGCGCTTCGTTCATACAGTAAAAACCTAAAGGAATCCATTGTCCCGCGGTATATTTATCACCGATGACAATCGCCAAATATCTGCCTTTTTCCAGAATTTCAATCGTGTTTCTTAAAACAGCGGAAAATTTTTCCAAAAATTCTTTTAGTGATTTTGCGTTTGATAAATCCCCCTTCAAATCGCTAAATTTTATTATATCAGCATAAGGAGGGTGTAATATAGCTAATTGAATATTTTTCTTTCTGTGATTTTTTAAAACCTCTTTCACTTTTTCAAAAGTTTCAATTTTTGTACTGTCGCCAGTAATTAACTCCGAAAAATTATTTTTCGGTTCAATATTTTTTCTAACATAGTCAACGAGCTTTTTTTGAATATCTATCCCGATAAAATTTCTATTTAAACTTTCCGCTTCATAAGCGGTTGTGCCACTTCCTAAAAACGGATCAAAAACAACATTGTTTTTCTTCGTATATCTTAAAATTAGCTGATGTGGAATTTGCGGAACAAAATTGCCATGATAAAAGCCATTATGCTTTCCTGTTTTATCTCTTTCGGGAATAATCCATAAACTATCAGTCCAAATTTCCGATTCCTTCCATTTCTTTAAATCTAAATCGTTAAAAATTGGCATAGTTATTTTTCATTAGATTATCTAAACTAACGCCTAACACTTTGACTATTTTGCGAGAGTAGCGTTCATATAATCAAAACCCGCGTTTTATCAATGTTCATATCGGTGATTATCCAGCGTTTATAAATAATCGTCAAACATCCAAATTCTTAACACTGGCGGCGTGAGTTTGGATAAATCTTCTTCTCGGCTCCACATCCGAGCCCATTAAAATATCAAATATTCTGTCCGCCGCTTCCGCGTCTTCAATTTTCACTTGCAACATCATCCTGTTTTCCGGATTCATAGTCGTTTCCCATAACTGCTCCGGATCCATTTCTCCCAAACCTTTATAGCGCTGAATGTTTGCGGCGGCGCTGTCGCCTTTCAGGGATTTCATAATTTCATCTTTCTCTTTATCGGTGTAAACATAATAAACTTTTTTTCTGACAGAAATTCTGTAAAGAGGCGGCTGGGCGATATAAACATAGCCGTTTTTTATCAAGTCTTCAAAATAGCGGTAAAAGAAAGTTAAGAGCAGCGTCCTGATGTGCGAACCGTCCACATCCGCGTCGGCCATAATTATTATTTTATGGTAGCGAAGCTTGCTAATATCAAGATTCTCGCCGATCCCCACACCCAAAGCTATGATGATAGGCCTCAAAGTTTCCGCCTTCACTATTCTTTCCAGCCTGGTTTTTTCCACATTGATCAGTTTTCCCCGCAAAGGAAGTATAGCCTGAAACTGCCGATCCCTTCCTTGCTTAGCGCTATTATGCGCGAACACTCCTGAAGCTAAAGCGAAATTATGCGTTTTTGGCACTTCCAAATCAAACACATCTATCTTGCTCTTCATTTTTTTAACAGCTTTTATTTTATGATTGAAATTAATAACAGCTTCTTCAAGTTTTTTCCTGTTTCCATTAAAAAACCTGTCGCAAATAGTTGAAAATTTAATTATGCTTTTATCATTTCTCTTTCTTCTCTCAATATCATAAATGTTTTCTTTAATCTTGCCGCAATCCTCATAAATCATTTTCATTAACTCCAAAGCTTTGCGCAAGTAAGTTTGATTATATTTCTTTTTTCTCTTTTTCCTAAATTCGTCAGTCCACTGTTCTTTAGTTTTCTCCTTTCTCCAGTTAAGCAAATCCGCATCCTGCCATTGTTTTTTGGAAAGCTCTGAAAGAGCCTTTTTCTGCTCTAGATGCTTTTGGAAATATTCTTTTACTCTTTTGGATTGTTTTCGTTTATTATTATCACTGGACCAATATTTTTTCTGCGCTTGGTTTAAAAGCTTGTTATTTATTTCCCTGTATTTTTTATTTGAGTTATAAAACTCCAAGAATTTTCTTTTCATAAATTCTTTATACTCTTTATTGTTCCATTGTTTCTTGGCCCTTTCGCTTAACATTTTTCTCATCTTTGGTTCTGTCATTTTCCTTCTTATTTTTTCTCTAAACTCCGGCGTTTTGTGTAAGGCTTTTATTTTCGCTACAACTTCGGGGCGACCCAATGTCTTCTTGGCATGCTTCCTGTGAAGCTCAAGATGATCTTCCTTGTTAATCCTTATCAAGTTGTCCGGATTATTATTTAACTTATTAAAATCTATATGGTGCCTGTGCGTTCCGCCGTCTTCACTGTAAAAATCATTTTCTAAGTTATACTTATCGCTCAATATGTGTGTAAATACCCATCTTGAGTTTTTCGGATTCAAAACCATTTCATATCCTTTAATCGTTATTCTGCCTTTAATTTCAGAATATTTTTTGTAAAGCGGCATAAGCGAATCCTCTTTTTTCAATTCAATCGCCTTCTTATACGATCCATCACGGAGCATAAATAAATGATCCGGAGTGCAAATAATTTCTTCTCCGTTGTCAATAATAACTTTCACGACTTCAACATTCATTTTAGTTTTCCTTACGTTCTTTATTTTTTCAATTCCCATGTCGCCATTCTTCTTTATTGTGTAGCAAAAATTATTTTTTCCTTTTTTCTGTTCAATAATTAATTCGCAAAAGCTTAAATTCCTGCCATCCGCGAGGGCAACTTTTGTGTCTCCGGAAAAACATCCTCCCGCGCTGTCTCCCTCAACAATATAGAGCTCCGATTGGGACGCGTCCTTGCTGGAACAATCCGCCAATTTACCGGGAAGAGTCATGCCGTCCAAAGCTCCCTTGCGAATTACCGCGTCTTTGGCCGCCCGCGCCGCTATTCTGGCTCTGGCAGTCAAAAGGCATTTTTCTATTATCGCCTTGGCATTGCGGGGATGTTCTTCCAAAAATTCGGCTATTCCTTCAGACACGACACCGGCCACAATGCCCCTCACTTCTCCGTTTCCCAACTTAGCTTTAGTCTGTCCTTCAAACTGAGGATCACGAAGCTTTACGCTAACCACTGAAGTTAATCCTTCCCGCGCGTCGTCAGAAGTAAAATTCTTTTCTTTTTCCTTAAAAATCTTATTTTTCTTAGCGTAATCATTGAGCGCCCTGGTAAGCGCGGCCTTAAATCCGGTAACATGCATCCCCCCCTCCATCGTGTAAATGTTATTGGCAAATGAAAAAAGATGCTCTTTAAATCCATCGGTATATTGCAGAGAAACTTCCACATACACATCGCCTACGGTTTTTTCAATGTAAACCGGCATTTCATTTTTAACTTCCTTCCCTCGGTTCAAAAATTTAACGAAAGAAATAATTCCTCCGTCAAAATAAAATCCGTGCTTTTTTATTTTATATTCATCCTTCTCGCCTTCCATTTCCCGCCGGTCTTCAATCGTTATTTTTACTCCTTTGGTAAGATAGGCTTGTTGCCTTAAATAATCCAATATCTTTTTTCGGCTGAATTTTATTTCCGGAAAAATTTTCGGATCAGGCTGGAAAGTTATAACAGTTCCTATTTTTTTAGTTTTACCAACCGCCTTAACAGCGCCGGTTCTTTTTCCCCTTTTATATTCCTGCGCCCATATTTTCCCGTCTCTGTAAACTTCAGCTTTGGTCCAAACAGAAAGAGCGTTGACCACTGAAACTCCCACTCCGTGAAGCCCGCCGGAAATTTTATAACCGTCCCCTTCAAATTTTCCTCCGGCGTGAAGCATGGTCATAACCGTTTCCAGCGCTGATTTTTTCGTGTGAGGATGCTTGCTCACCGGAATTCCCCGCCCGTTGTCGCTCACTTCAACAATATTACCAGGAAGCAGTTTTATAACAATATCATCGCAAAAACCGGCCATAGCTTCATCAATGGAATTATTCACAACCTCCCAAATCAAATGATGAAGACCTTCCAACGATGTGCCCCCGATATACATTCCCGGCCGCTTTCTCACCGGATCAAGCCCCTCCAAAACCTGAATAGATTTAGCGCCGTACTCATCCTTTTTTACTTTTTTATTCTTTGCCATAAATTATTTTTTTTATTGTCTATAATTGTTGATTTTATTTATTTATAAGATAAACCGCCTTATGTCATTCCGGAAAGTTAATTTCTCGGCGAGTAATCAAGCCGTTAGAAATTATCTTATCCGGAATCTAGATCCTATGTCATTCCGGAATTTTCCGCAGCGACAGCGAAGGAAAATATCCGGAATCTACGCTTTCAATTATCTCACGCCTAAAAAACTTTAATTAACCTAGATTCCGGATATTTTTTCTTTCGCTGACGTTCCAGAAAAAATTCTGGAATGATATAAAAAAGTTTCGTATTTCGCAGAAATCTCACCTGCTCAAAAAATACAGTTCTATTATAAAAATTCCCGCCACTAACAAAAGTCCGTCCCACCAAGTGAGAATTCTGAAACTTTGAAAAGCTAAAAGCGTATTCGCCAGAACAGAAAGCAATACTCCTTGGCGGAAACTCATCCCTAAATGCGCGAACGCCCGCTCATTCCCTGAAATTTTCCTTCTTGACCAAGTAAGAAATAAAATAAAAATTCCCGCCAAAGCCAAAAACAAACTTAAGTAAAAAAGTATCTGCCCGACTATTCCCGCTTCTTCGGGATTGATGTTATAAACCACCGCCGACCAAGCGGCCACAGACAAAGCCGCGCTAATTCTCATCCCCCAAAGATACGATTTCAGCGTCATAAAACCCTTTTTCTTTTATTTTAGTTCTCTCCGCCGATTTTTAACACGCTTTACTTAATTATTTTATCCTATTTCAGCGATTATGGCAACCAGTTTCGTAATTTAAGATAATTATGGCAACCTGCCATTTCCGCGCCGCGCAAAGCGACAAAAAATAGATACCACTAGATTGCGACCGCATTGTAGTGGTATATAATTTTTTGGGGAGTTTTGAGAATTGAAAATAATTGGGAGCTAAAATTAAAAAACCATCCCGCGAAGGATGGCGTATATTGGCCCTGGACGGCCGAACTCGCTGTCATGCGACAGGGCGCCGTCGGATGGCGTGGCGAACCAATATAAGCGGGGAGAGAATAACACAGTTGGGAACGGTTGCCCTATAATTCTTGCCAAAACGATAGAAAACTTTGAAACGGTTGAAGAAGTATTTACAAGAATTAACGCGCTGATGAAAAGTTAACACTTTTAAATAACTTCTCTTCAAATTCGTTTTCGCTTTCACTATTATAAAACGGCACGCCGATTATTTTATATTTCCGCGATTTTGAAAACTTTAAAATTTTGCTTTTAAACTTTTCTTTTATTTCTTCTAAAAAATCGCTTTTCCATTTATCATACTCCATCAAATGTTTTCCCTTCGGCTCCAAAAAAAGTTGATAGGTAATACCTTTGCCATTTAAAACAAAAGGTAATCTGGCTCAAATGCCTGTCCGTCCTTGAAATTGTAAATCTTAAGCTGTTTTTCATTGCGGATCAAATAAATCTTTTTATACTTTTTTCTCAATTCTTTTATCTGCCTGTCAATCAGCTTAATAAATTTTTTCTCTTCACTCGTGCCGTAATTGGCGTTAAACACATACCAATCTTTATCTTCTAAAAATTCAATTTGACCGTCTAAACGCTCGCTGTCTTTTTTGATTTTTATTTTCTTGTCGCCAAATACTTTGCAAATATTTGATGGCATAAATTCTTGCGATCCTTGATATTCAGTCAAATTATCTTTTACCTCTTTTTCAATTTGCCTTAAAAGTTTTGAAACTGCCATAAATTTATCTTCGTTAGTTATAGCGGGAGCGTATTCCTCCATTAAAAAATTTATCTTAAACCCGGCTAGATATTTTTCTTTTTTAATAAAATCTCTGGTTGAATTTATTTTTGGAATGTATTTTTTCAAAGAATCAAAATTGAAAAACTCATTTTTCGCCAAAGCATTCCTAACTATATGATAACCAATTTCTTTAATGCTAATTTCCGCGCTTGTTCTTTTTATCCCCTCTTTGATTACGCTTTCGCCATTCTCAAAAACAGTTGTTTGCTTTCCGCTACCGGATAAAATTTTAAAATCAATGCTTTTCTTTCTAACTCCCAAATCCTCCATTGACTTTACTTTATTAAAACTGCGCTTCTTCTTTTCATTGGCATGCACCAAGCCGGTTTTATAAAAAGGAGTCGTTTTAAATTTATCTTTTAGCTTTAGTTCAACTTCTTCTTCATTTTCATCAAGCATTCCTTCCTCAACTAAGGCCGTCTTGATTTCTGAAATGTATCTTGACTCATTATGGCTGTGATAATGCAGTTCTTCTAAAATCCTCAATTCATTGTCTAAATTTTTATCATACTTACGCTTATATTTATCATCAGTTTCATTTATTTTAAACGGCCAATAGCGCGCGCCCCGGCCGATAAGCTGGGCTTCGGATATAGTCGTCTTTCCGGGCTGATTATTCCTGCCGTCTCTTGTTTCATAAAGCCGAACGATATCAAAAAGATTAAGCACGTCCCAACCCTCATTCAATTTCTGCACCGCAAAAATCGCCCGGATTTTATTGTCTTTATCTTCAAGGGAATTTAAAAGTAATTGATGTTTTTCTTTTTCCTTTTCTTCATTGACGCTTAATGTTTTATTTTCAGCAAACTCGCTTTTTAATTTCTTAACTAAAACAGCGTTGGTAATTTTATTGTCTTTAAAAAATTCAAACGCTTTTTGCAAGATTTCAATATTGCTTTTCTTTTTTATATTCTCAAGATCACTCACACTTAAATTATCAATGATTTCATGAAATAACTTTTTGTTCTCTTCTGACTGGGCTATAGTTCTTTGCGCTTTAAAAAGAATCACCGGCTTTAAATTTAATCCATATTTGCCGGCAACTTCTCGCCGATATTGGTTTAGAATTATGGCTTGAATTATCCTCTCTTTTTTGCCCGTATCCGTATGCAATAGCTCAACATCTTTGGAATAACCGTCATCTCTAAATTCTTTTAAGTCGTATTTGCAAATAATTTTATTTCTGTATTTTTTATTAATTTCCCTTTGAGATAAATCCATTGTGGCCGTGAATTCTAAAAGCAGATTGTTTGTGTTTTGTGAAAAGATTTTATTTTTAATTGTATTCTCCCAATTTTCTTCTTCAAACAATTTTTGTTGTTTAGTATTAACTTGAAAATTATGCGCTTCATCAGCAATTAAAACAACTTTTTTGTCTTTAAAATCCTTTGGAGTCAACATATTTTCTCTTAACTCTCTTAGTCTGTTATGTAGTGTTCCTATCGTAAAAAAACAAATATTAATATCTTGTTCGCTTACACCGTCAAAATTATTCACTGATTTAATTTGTATCTGCTTGCCGTCAATATTTATTTTATCGCTAAATAAAAATTTGCTTGATCGATTATTCAAAAAATTATCTTTTGTTTTCTCAATAATATTTCCTAATCTCGTAAAAAATAAAAAATTGCGATAACCTTGCTCGTAAAGATACAAAATTAACCCGGCCATAATTAAAGTCTTGCCCGAACCCGTAGCCATATTAAAAAGAAAATGCAAGGGATATTCTTTGTTTTCGTATTCGCCGTTGTAGCAATGAAAAAATCTGGCAAAAGCCTCTTTTTGGTATTCCCGCAATTCAAAAGTCGGATTTAAATTCTCCACCACAAAATCTGGAATATCTTTTTTAAGAAATCCCATTTTAGACGCACTGTCTAATTGTTCATGTAAAAATTGTTGGGGCATATTTTAATTTTTTTTATTCAAACGCTTTTGATTATATTTTTTCAGCTCCGCCCGAACTCTCCTCTCCATTTTCAATCGCGAAACATCGCCGGCATTTTGTAAAATTTCTTTATCATTCAAAACTAAAAAATCATCTAATTTTTTAATCCAATCTTTCATATACATCACCCTTTGCTCTACACTTTGCAATTCCGCAAAAGACAAAAATTGCTCTACCAATAAATTTAATCTTTTTAACTCCAGCTCTTGCAGATAATTTTTTGCGATTTGCGCTTGCTCGCGGGTAATAATTTCACCCTTCCAATTTGTAAGCCCTAAATTTTTCTTATTGCTGTCAATCCGATCGTTAACAACTTCCGCCGCGGTTAACCCGGTAATGGCAAAATGAAATTTATTCTGAACTACCGCAAAAAATTGTTTGGCATAATCGGCCTTAGGATTATAATCCGCGCTGGTTGCGAAAACATCTCTGACTTTTTGGTAAAAATTAGCCTCTGATGTTCTAATTCTTCTGATCCGCTCTTCCCATTCTTCAAAATATGTCTTCTTTACTCCGCCTTCAGCTAATCTTTCATCATCCATGACAAAACCTTTTATAATGTACTCCTTTAATTTTTGCGTCGCCCATATTCTAAATTGCGTGCCGCGAAGAGATCTCACGCGATAGCCAACCGAAATAATAACATCGAGATTATAGAAATCAATATTTCGCACCACTTCTCTTTTTCCTTCCTTTTGAACTATCCGGAATTTCCGGATAGTTGAATTTTTCGCTAATTCTCCCTCCAAAAATACATTTTTAATATGCTCATTTATTGTCTTAACGTCCTTATCAAAAAGTTCGGCCATCTGCTTTTGCGAAAGCCAAATCGTTTCATCTTTTAATCGCACTTCGATTTTTGTCTGCCCGTCTTCGGTATTATAAATGATAATTTGATTATTTTTATTTTTTTGCTTCCCCATATTTTTAAGATTTATTTTTGGTGTTTTTTTATTTTTTGCCAATCGTATTACATCCATAAATTCCCTGAATTATTTCTATCAAATTCCCATTTTAACGGATTATTTATGATGTATTCTCTGATTTTATTTAATGATTTCTCATCGCGGATAATATGATCATAATACGATTTCTGCTATGCAAAATATTCACGATTATTTTCACGACACCATTTTGTAACACCGATTTTAAATCCTCTAACAATAGACGACAATGAACGCGCCCATTTCGTTTGCCATGATTGTAGGGAACAATAATTATTGTTCCCTACAATATTTATTATCCCGTGAATGTGATTCGGCATTATTATAAATTCGTCCAATTTCGTATCCGGAAAATGCGATGGAATTTCTCGCCAAAATTTTTTCGCCATTGCGCCTGTTTTTGATAAACACATTTCGCCGTTTAAAATTTCGCCAAAAAAACATTCCCTGTTTTTAACGCAAATCGTTATAAAATATAATCCATTTTGCGAATAATCATACCCCCTCAATCTGTTCAATTTTCTGTTTTTATAATTTCGCATTTTGTCGGCAAAAAATTGATTTTAAATTCTTCGGCGATTGGTTTTTGGGTCTTGGTTAGCATAAATTATTTAAAATATTTTAAATATCTATTAGATAAATAATACCCGCTCAATTCTTCTCTAAAATGATCCTTATGAAATTTTGGACTCATTATTTTGTCATTATCAACAATAAAAAACGGCATATCTTCATTAGCAAGTTGTTCCTCTTTGATATTATAAGCTAACATGACAAAAAATTTCCTAGCCCAAAAATCACCTCTAAATCTTTGTTTATCGTTTATTAAATTTAAAAAATTTTCACGATATTTATATATTTCTGCAAAAACAACCCAAACAAAAATATTAATATCTCCTTTTTCTTTTTTGTCTAGTTTTTTATACTCTATATTGGCTAATCTTAAAATTCCCTTTAACTCTCTTATGGTAAAATTTTTTTTTCTTAATCAATAATTTCAAAAGATAATTTAAATGATATTCAAACAAACCATCTTTTGAGAAAAATTTATCATCTATAATAACCTTAATAAATTTAGTAAAATCTATATTTTCTGGTTTAAAAAGAAAATCATAATCCAAAATTTTATCATATGCCTCTCTAAATTCAACTTCAGAAAAAAATCTTCCTCCCAGCTTTCTCCTTTTTTATTCCAAATTACAAACTGGTATATTTTACCGGCAAAACACGGCGGAAAACACCGGCAATAAGAATTTGATCCGTTTCATTTAGATAGATTGGCTGATGAATAGAATTAGTGGAATTTGGAAAAAGTCCAATCATGCCATTTTTAAATTTCCGATAATATTTTATAGTAGCCATTCCATTAATTACGGCCACTACAATTTTATTCTTAAAATCATAGTCCATATCCTTTTTTTCAAAGACTACATAATCACCGTCATTAATATCGTCTTTATCCATAGAATCGCCTAAGGCTTTAACCGCAAATAATTTAGCCGGGTCCGCCTTGCGAAACAGACTTTTGGAAATTTGCAAATAACCGTCTATGTTATTTTCTTCCGCATAAGCCAGCGCTTCGCCGCAAGAGGCCAAGCCATAGGCTGGAATGGAAAAAATATTTTTTAAATTATGAAACCTTTTATTTCCCACGATATATATTTTTCGGTCTTGATCCCGCTTGATAAGATCCTTTTTTTCCAAGGCTTCAATCACTTGCATCGTTCCTTTAACCACTCCCGCTTTAACGCCTTCCGCTTCAAGATACTTGTGCAAGGTATAGCCGGTTGGATTTTCTCCGCGTCTGTCCACATATTCTTCAATAGCGTCCAGAATACTTTTTTGCTTTGATGTTAATGTTTTCATTTTTTTGATGATTAAAAATTATTTAAAATTATATCAACTGGCGCTATAAATTTATTACGCTCCAAAATGATATATTATCACTAGTGATATTATATCACTACCAAAAATTAAGTCAAACAAAAAACAGCCCCTCAAAAGAGCGCTGTTTTATCTGGGCGGGAGCGACCGGATTCGAACCGGCGACCTATTGCGTGACAGGCAATCGCTCTAACCAGCTGAGCTACGCCCCCAATTTTCTAACAAGTAGCAGGGGTGAGAATCGAACTCACGACCTCAGGCTTATGAGTCCTGCGCTCTAACCGACTGAGCTACCCTGCCAAAAATCCCTGCAACGCAAAACTTGAAACTCATAACGCAAGATATTCTTGTTATATTCTTGTTTTTAATTTTTGCGTTTTGGATTACAAGTTACGAGTTACAAGTTTCGAAATTATGTTGCGGGGGACGGATTTGAACCGCCGACCTTGTGGTTATGAGCCACACGAGCTGCCAGACTGCTCCACCCCGCGATAAAAATAGCGATAAAAACATTACACCTTATTGTATGCTCAATCTAAACCTTTGTCAATCTTATGTACTAGATGACCACCTCTTGGACACTTTTGAATATTTTTGAGTAAAATTAACA
>JAGGSH010000030.1 GCA_021159185.1 bacterium | reverse complement strand
CAAGACAATAATTCCCACACTTCCGAAAATCTTAATTTCAAAATAATCTCTGATTCCAGTCAATTGGCTGTTACTAATTTAGGTTTGAACGAGGGCATAGTGGGAGATAATTACTCCCAAACTATTCAAGCCGAAGGAGGAAGCCATAATTACACCATTTCAGTTTCAGGACTGCCTGATGGTTTAACTTTCAATTCCGGTTCTAACACCATAACCGGAACTCCCGCCCAAGCGGGAACTTACCCTATCACCATCACAGTCAATGACGGAACCAATAATCCCATTGAAAAAGAATTTACTTTAAGTGTCAGGGAAGGGAATTATCCCGTTCCTCCTGAGAATTGCATTGATCCATGTGAAGACGGAGACACTAAATGCACTGCCGGAGGATATATTCAATATTGCGAATTGCACAATACTTGCCGGGTATGGGGATCTCCGCATGCTTGCCCGGAGGGGGAGAGTTGTTTAAATGGTGTTTGTGGAACTGGAGGGGTGTTTGCTGGAAATTTTACCTGTGATCCTAATTCTCCTGTTCAAGATAATAATCCTAATTGGAATTGCCCTTTTTCCATGTGCCACCACAGCTATTGTGCTGTATGTGAAGAAGATGATGCTAACATGGATGGCACTGCCGGATGTGATGAAGGTGAGGGGTGGTGCTCCGGCTCGTGGCATTGCGCGGAAGGTCTTGTATGTTCACCCGCTAGTCATGTATGCGTTAATCCAGAAAATACATATAATAATGAGGAAGAGCATCCAGGTATTACGCTGACAAAGAGCGATACGTACAGAAAGTTTAACTTCAGAGCTGGAGAGGTGAAACTCTTCAAATTCAAGGCCGATTCCGGTCCCAGCAATCCGACATTGACAGTTGTGGCAGAGGTACAATCACATTACAGCCATGGCGACCTACAAATGATGATTAAATATGCAGGTCAAGACTGGCAGACCGGTCCTCCTACAGAAAGTGATTATCGCAGTATCCGGACAATCATTGATGCAGACTGGACTAAATATATAGGTGTCTATAATGATATATATTATTATCTGTCACGATCTTTAACGAAGCGTATTAATATAAACTATACTCCACAGGTAACAGGCGGCTGCTGGTATGCCTGGGTCAAGAATATCGGAGACTTTAGGCTGGATGATTGTATGGTACATTTTCATAATTGGTGAGACATGGATAGAGAGATCAAGTATAAATTGCGAAACAAAAAAAAGAGCGCCATCGTTGAACGCTCTTTACTTTTCTCTAGTTTATTCTGTGAAAGGAAAAAGTGGAAGCCGATACCGTGCGATAAGCACGATTTCAGCAAAACCATGATATTCCAGCCACCACCCTAACTGACCTGGAGCCAGGCAATCCGTGGCGTTGGCCAAATCTTCTCCTTCTGGAGTATCTCTTAACCATTCTCTAAATTCTTCTCCTCCAGATCCCGTGTAATATCCATACCATATAATCAGCCATGCGCTGCCACCTGAACAGTCAAGATCTCTTTTAAAAAAATCCGGATGTCCAATATCGTTGTGAATATCAGTTCCTAAATTTGGAGAATATTGAGCGGCTCTCGGTTCAATATTCTCAAAATCAATATTGTAAGACTCTTTCCATCTTGCGAAAAGAGTTTTATTTTCCCAACCTATGCCGTTATTTTTTATCCACTTAATAAGTAAATAGATAAAAGGCTGGTTATAAGATATTTCCGTGCTATAAACTTCGCGAGCTTTTTTTACTACTTCGTTGATGTTAACCAAGCTTCTCATTAGCTCAGTTGGTCGCAAGACTACAATATTCCAATCTTCCGGAATTTCGTAATCTTTATTTTTTAGAGCTATCTCAGCATGACCACAGAAATTTCTTTTCCCTAGGGGATATTTCGTGCCGTCCCATGTTCTTAAATCCCCAAAAGAATCATATTCTCCTGCGGCTTTACCCATGGTCTGAAAAAAGGCTAGATACATTTGAGAGAAGTATTCAGGTTGGTTGGGCTCAACTGCTTCTTGAGCATAAATAATAATGTCTCCCTCTTGAACAGGAACAGTTTTGCCGACAACAGTTTCCGTTGAGTATGAGATAGCGGAAGAAAAGATTAAAATAGACAGAATTAAGAAAACAGAAAATTTCTTCATCACAATTTCTCCTTGTTTGTTGGCTTGTTGTTAGGTTGTTAAGTTACAGACTTACAGAGTTTTTTACAGAACATTACTTTGTATCATACGCCGAAAAACTTGTCAAACGCAATTATCCACATGCAATTATCCACAGGTTCAAATACAACTACTTTTAAAAAAACAAATATCATGCTATATTATGAACATAACTAAAAATAAAAAACAAACTTATGGCAAATCCAAATCTATGGTCCGGTTTTATTTCAAAAGCCTTTATTTCGCTGGCGGCCTTATTTATTCTGTTTCAGGTCGGGGGAACGGTTTTTGCTCAAGAAGAAAATCTGAGCGGGCTGAATTTTATGAAAAATCCGGACATAACGATTAGAGATCTAACTATTGATCAAGGACAAAATGAAGGAGACGAAAAAATCGCGGGCACATTTACAATTTATACTTTAGAGCCGAAATATAACGGAGACTTATATTACGAAGTTTCTTTGGTCCGAGTGAGAGACGATAATCAAAGCGCGGGCGACACCGACAATCAACTAGTTATTTATTCTTCTTTTCCGGAAAACAGTCCGATTAATCTTAACGAGGGAAAACACAAAGTTTTCAATTATTCCTTAAACATTCCCGAAAATATTTGGGGAGGATTGTTTTTGGTTAAAATAAAACTTTACACGGGCTCCGGAGCGTTGATATCTTCCGGCCAATCTGAAATTGATTTGAAAGAGCGGGGAAAGTTTTTGGAGATAACCGATAAATTTATAGAACCCGTATTTAAAAAAGATGATAAAATATATTTTAGCATTACCGCTTTAAATTCCAACACTGAAAATATAAATACGCGAGCCAGTGTTAATATCCGTAAAGAAAATCGCTTTGGAGAATTAGTGAAAGATTTTAACTCGGATCAGTTTGAAATTCCGGCCGGCAATGAAGTTGAAAAGAAATTTGAGTTAAAGGATTTAAAGGCGGGATTATATTCCGTTTCTCTGCAGCTAATAAATGAAAATAATACATCTGTTTCCAACATTGTTTATGATAAATTTATGATAGGGGGAGAAAACGCGCTGTTGAGAATTTTGGAAATTAATCCTGACAAGCTGGCTTACGCGGACGGTGACACGGCGAAAATAGGTATTAAAATAGGCAACCCTCAAAGTAGCGCCCGGAATGGATTAGAAGTTGATTTGGCAGTTAAATTAACCAGCGCGGAAGAAAACAAAATTATAGGGGAAAAAACAGAGAAAGTTTTTATTGTCGGATCAGAAAGAACATCTTTGGTGGAAATTCCCGTGAAAGGAGATTTGAAGAAATATAAAATAATCGCCTCCCTTTCCCAAAATGGAAAAATTATCGGCCAAAAGGAATTTCAAAGCTTTTCTTCCGGACAAAGCAATGAAGCAGAAGTATTGGATGGAGAAGATGTAACTGATAGCGGAGAAAAAACAAGCTTTTGGAAATATTTAATATCGGCCGGAATAATTTTAGCGCTAGCCATTTTATTGGCGGGGCTGGCTTTTATCGGATTTAAAAAATTTAAAACCGGCGGAAAAACCGGTGGAGGAAAAGGAGTAAACACCTTCTTGCTCTTATTATTTGCTATCAGCGGCGTAGCAGCTTTTTCTATGTTTTTCAATGTTGAAAGCGCCCAAGCGGACGGAACGCTGAAAGTCTGCGTTTACGGAAAGCTGTATGATTCTAATAAAGGATTTTATAACGAAAGATTGCGAGCCAACCTATATTGGAATGGAACTTATGTTAGCAATACAGGAAGCAGCTGTTACACCCTTTCAGGTCCGGCCGGAACTTATAATGGCACTATAACTGCCAAGAAGCCATCTTATACCAGCAATGGAGTGAATTATCATTTCTATGATAAATCTAGAAATAATTTTACTCTGCGGGATGGATGGACAACCCGCATCAATTTTTATCTCACCGCCAAAAACGGAGGAGTCAGGTTTTACACTTACGACTGTAAAAGCAATGGCGCGATAGGTGGCGCGACAATGCATTTTGAAAGCGCGTCGGTCAATACGGACAGTGGTGGCCATTATACTTTAAATGGAATTTATCCGGGAATTTATCGTTATCTTTATGCTTCCAAGAGTGGCTACGCCAACAGCGATGCTAATTATATTCCCATTAGTTCTGAGTTTGTTTATAGCGGATCTAACGCCAGATTTTGCCTTAAGCCGTTAAAAGGATCAGTCGCCGGGCGAGTGACTGTCTGCGGTTTCAGTTCGCAGGGAATAGGCAATGCCGATATGCTTTACAGAGGAAATCTATTGGTAAATAATGCAACTAATAGCAACGGGTATTATTCATACACGGATATAGCCGCGGGAACTTACGATAGGATCAGTTTCGGTGGCGTGAGCGGATTTAATAATAGCAGTTCTCAAAATATAACGATCAATCCAAATACAACCACTACGGCTAATTTTTGCTTGTGGCCCACTTTTAATTCACTGAGCTATTCATGGCTTCCGGCGAATGGGACAAATTATTATGGTTTTGCCGGGAAAATAGATTATAAATTCTTCATCAATAACAGTACCGTTGGTTCCTATGATAATGTTACGGTGGAATTTTTATTTGACGGAGGAGTCATAAGGCGCGTGACTAAGGATGTGCTAAGGTTCAGCAATACGGAATTTGCTTATGATTATTGGAATTTTTTCATACCTCTCGGTTCGCATAGCGTTGGCGCTAAAGTTTATTGGAACGGAAACCTGGTATTAAACGAGAGCAGAACCATTACTGTTAGAAGTTTTGCGGGAGGGTGGATGGCCGGAGATGTGACTGATTGTGAAAGCGAAGCGAAAATTCCATCCGCGCGGGTAAGCTGTGGGGGGGATTTTACGAACACTAACGCAGTCGGCCACTACAGCTTAAGGCTTCCTGTAGGAAATTACAGCGGAGCGCATGCTTCAAAGACGGGGTATGAAGACAGCGTTTCTCGAAATGTCACTATTAAAGCTAATGAAACCACCAACACCAATTTTTGCATGAACAGAGAAACAGGGGCATTTGTAAGCCGGGTTTTAAGAAACGGACTTCCTGTTAACAACGCGCGCGTTTATTGGGACGATCCCTCCGCCGGAGCGAATAATCTTCTTTTGGGAACCACCAACTCCAACGGTTTTCTTTCGGGAATTAATGTAGCGGCGGGAACATACAACGGAATTTACGCCTCCGCGTTTTCCAGAGACAGCGTTAAAAAAACAGTAATCATTAGAGCTAATCAAACTACCCGGGTTGATTTTACGATTCCCAGTACTCCAGTTCCGACCTTAAACGCGACCCTCAACGCCAATCCGTCCTCGGGGAATGCTCCATTGACAAGCAATCTTAGCACTGCTGTGGGAGGAACGGCCAGTGGAACAATAACTTATTCCAATCAAAGTTGCGGAGGAGGAATAATATCAAATGTCAGCGGAGGATCTTTCCGTTGCCGATATAATAATCCGGGAACTTATACGGCTAGAATAAGGGTTAGGCGGCAGGGTCTTACCAGAAACGCAACCAGAAATATTACGGTTAGCGCTACTCCGACTCTCAACGCCACTCTCAACGCTAATCCTTCTTCGGGAACCGCTCCGCTAAATGGCGTAGATCTGACTGCGGGAGCATCCGGAACAGCCAGTGGAACCGTTAACTATACCTTTTATTGCAACCGTTCTGACGCGGGAACAAATATCACTTCCGGCTATGTTCATAAAAAGGATGGCACCAACCAAAATCCATACACAGCAAACAATGTCTGCAGTTATGCTTCTCCCGGTATTTACACTGCTAAAGTTATTATTGAAAGAGGCGGATTAGCGGCTGAAAGGAGAACGACCATTACGGTTAATTCCGCTTCCAATCAGAGACCGGTAGCGTTTATTGACCAGCCTGCCAGCGATCAGTCTATTAGCGTAGGAGATTCAGTGTCTTTCACAGGGCACGGAACGGATTCTGATGGAAACATTTCCGGGTATGAGTGGAGAGTAGGGAACTGTAACACCGGAAGCCAATATTCCGCGCTGGCAAGCTTTACCCGAAATTTTGGCGCCGTTGGATCATATCAAGTCTATTTCAGAGTGCGAGACGATAAAGGGGCTTGGTCTGTCAATTGTCCTTTTAAGCTGATTACGGTTAGCGCTGTTGGCGTAAACAATCCCCCTTTTGTTGAAGCCTTACCCGATGCCGGATTAGCAACTGTTGGCACTAATGCCGGCATTAATTGCGGAAGCACTTTTGATCCGGACGGAGATTCCTTAACATATCAATGGACGCAGACAGGCGGTCCGGCGGTTACTATCAATAACAGCAATCAATGCAACGCTTCTTTCACTGTCGGATCAACTGCCGGAGCGAACTACGCATTCAATTTAAGTGTAAGTGACGGGATCAACCCGGCTGTTTCCGACCAAGCGGATATTACTTCTGTTGCCGTTCCCTGCTTATGCAATACGGGATGCGAAGTCAACACATGCGCAGGGACTAATTGCAACGATAGCTGCGGCAATTCTGTCTGTCCGGGAACAAAAGATTGTAGCTCTAGTAAAAATTGGAAAGAAGTTGCGCCGTAGAACTAACCTACAACCTACAACCTATAATCTAAAATCCTAAGAAGCGAAGCTTCCAAGCAGGAAGCCTCGCTTCTTTTCTGCTAAAAATACTGCACATGATGAGATACATAAGTAATACCTTGAAAAAAGACAGCGAATGAGATAACATACGATATATAGCATATAACATTTGACATTTGACATTTAACCTATAATCCTGATTACTAGTTACTAATTACTAGTTACTGTTTATTTATGTTTAAAAAAGTAAATCCAAAACAAAACTGGCCGGAGATGGAGGAAAAAGTTTTAAAGTTTTGGAAGGAAAAAAAAATATTTGAGAAAACTGTGGAGGGTCGAAAAGACACTCCCCCTCAATCTCCCCCTCAAAGAGGGGGAGAGGATAAAACATATAGTTTTTATGATGGGCCGCCTTTTGCCACCGGACTGCCCCATTACGGGCATATAACGGCCAGTGTTATAAAGGATGCAATTCCGAGATACTGGACTATGAGGGGATATAAAGTAGAAAGAAAATGGGGATGGGACTGTCATGGCTTGCCGATTGAAAATATCGTGGAAAAGGAGCTGGGTTCAAAAAACAAAAAAGACGTTGAGAAGCTGGGCGTGGAAAAATTCAATGAGACTTGCCGTGAAAAGGTTTTAGATTACGCGGATGACTGGAAAAAAATTATTGAAAGACTGGGACGCTGGGTGGATATGGAAAACGGCTACAAAACGATGGATTTAGACTATATGGAATCGGTCTGGTATGTTTTTAAGGAACTATGGGACAAGGGATTAATTTACGAAGGCTATAAACCGATGCATATTTGCCCGAGATGCGAGACGACCTTGTCGCAGTCGGAAGTGGCGGAAGGTTATAAAGATATAAAAGATTTGTCGGTGGTGGCTAAGTTTGAGATAGAAGACACCCCCTCTGCCCTTCGGACATCTCCCCCTCAAAGAGGGGAAGAGGATAAAGTTTATATTCTGGCGTGGACGACAACGCCGTGGACGCTGATCGGAAATGCGGCATTGGCAATAAATCCGAATATTAAGTATGTAAAAATTGGACTATCTAATTCCCGTACTTTATGTCATTCTCGTACTTTATGTCATTCCCGTGTCTCT
Organism: bacterium; assembly: GCA_021159185.1. Lineage (GTDB taxonomy): Bacteria > Patescibacteriota > Minisyncoccia > Moranbacterales > UBA9337 > M55B143. The sequence continues at coordinate 4,843 of JAGGSH010000030.1, read as the reverse complement.
TTATGTCATTCCCGCGAAGGCGGGAATCCAGATCCCCGGGTCAAGCCCGAGGATGACAAAAAAAGAAAGCCCGAGGATGACAAAAAAAGAAGTTCTGAAAAAGATAAAAAAGGCAGTGAATATTATATTTTAGCCAAAGATAGAATAGAAGATATTTTAAAAGACAAGGAATATGAAGTTATAGAAGAATTTAAAGGAGAAGATTTAATCGGCAAGAAATACAAACCGCCATTTGATTATTATTGCAAAGACAAAAAATTAAAAAACAGAGAAAATGGCTGGAAAATTTACGGCGCTGATTTTGTGACTACCGAAGAGGGAACCGGCGTGGTGCACATCGCGCCGGCTTTCGGCGAGGACGATATGGCGCTGGGGAAAAAAGAAAATCTGCCTTTTATTCAGCATATCGGAATGGACGGGGTTATAAAAAAAGAAGCGGGAGAGTTCGCCGGCTTAAATGTAAAACCCGTGGAAGATTATCAAAAAACGGATGTGGAAATTATAAAATATCTGGCGCGTAAGAACTTATTATTTTCCAAAGAAAAATACGAGCACAGTTATCCCCATTGCTGGAGATGCGACACGCCGCTGATAAATTACGCCACATCTTCTTGGTTCGTGAATGTTTCTAAAATTAAAAAGCAAGCGCTGGAATTAGCCAAAGAAATAAATTGGTCCCCGGCTCATATTAAAAAAGGGCGTTTTGGGCATTGGCTGGAAAGCGCCCATGACTGGTCAATCAGCCGCCAGAGATTTTGGGCATCGGTTATTCCAATTTGGAAATGCGATAAATGCGGAGAGAAAAGAGTTATCGGATCAGCGGAAGAAATAAATAAAAATCTCGGCGTGTTTTTTGTTATGAGGCATGGAGAAGCGGAAAGCAATGTTAATGGAATTATTTCAAGCCGGCCCGGCGACGGCTATTTCTTAACAAAAAAAGGAGTTGAGGATGTTAAAAAAGCTGCCAAAGAATTGAAAAAAGAAAAAATAGAAATCATTATTTCTTCTGATCTGGACCGCACCAAACAAACGGCGGAAATAGCAGCCAAAGAAACAGGAGCCAAAATTATTTTTGACGAAAGGATGCGCGAAGTTGACGCGGGAGATTTAAATGGAAAGAAAATTGAAAGTTTTAACATAATCAAAGAAAAATGGTGGAAAGGAATTAACGCTAAATTTCCCAATGGAGACGATTTTATAAGCCTGAAAGAGAGGATAGAACCTTTTTATAATGATATATTCAGAAGATATAAAAACAAAAAAATACTGATTGTTTCTCATGGAGCGGTGTTGATGTCTTTAGAAGCAATTCTTTCAAAAGGCGATTATTTAGCTGAGATGAAAAACATTCTTTTGAATAAATTTTTCGAAAAAGCGGAGATAAGAAGATTGAATTATAAACTGATAGATCTCCATAAGCACATTGCAGACAAAATAACTTTTAAGTGCGGTAAATGCGGCGGGGTTATGAAAAGAGTGCCGGATGTTTTAGATTGTTGGTTTGAAAGCGGAGCAATGCCTTACGCCCAAATGCATTATCCTTTTGAAAATAGAGAAAAGTTTGAAAAAAGTTTTCCGGCTGATTTTATCGCCGAAGGCATTGATCAAACGCGGACCTGGTTTTATTATCTGCATGTTATTGCCACGGCTATTAAAAATAAGCCGGCTTTCAAAAATGTAATCGTCAACGGTATTGTTTTGGCGGAAGACGGAAAGAAAATGTCCAAACGGCTGAAAAATTATCCCGATCCGATGCTGATGTTTGATAAATACGGAGCTGACATAACGCGTTTTTATCTGCTTTCCTCTCCGGTTATGTCGGCGCAAAACTTGAATTTTTCAGAGAAAGAACTGGCAGAGCTGGCTAGAGGGATGTTTCGTATGCTTTGGAATTCGTATTATTTTTTTATACTCTATGCCAATATTGACGGATTTAAACCAGAGCAAGCTACAAGCTGCCTGCCTACCGGACAGGCAGGCAAGCTACAAGCTACAAGCTTATTAGACAAATGGATTATTTCAGAGTTGAACGCGCTGATTAAAAAAGTAAATGAATATATGGAAGGCTACAAACTGCATAGAGCAGCCAGGCTGTTTCCCGGATTTATAGACAATCTTTCCAATTGGTATATCCGCCGATCGCGAAAAAGATTTTGGAAGAGCGAAAATGACGAGGATAAAAATCAGGCTTACGCGACTTTGCATTATGTTTTAGCGGAATTGTCAAAAGCGATGGCGCCGTTTACGCCGTTTGTGGCGGAAGAAATCTTTACCAATTTACAAGGATCAATGAACAATGAACAAAATAATTCCGAAAACGGGGAACGCGATAAAGCAAGTAAAATAACTTCAGTTCACTTGGAGGACTTTCCAAAAGCGGATGATGATTTGATTGATGAAAAGCTAAATAGGCAAATGAATGAAGTTAGGGAAATAGTTAATCAAGGATTGCAGTTAAGATCTAAAGCGGGGATAAAAGTGAGACAACCGTTGTTAGAATTAAGAATTAAGAATTATGAATTAAGAAAGGAATTTTTGGAGATTATTAAAGAGGAAATTAATGTTAAGCAAGTAGCGTGCAGTATGAAGCATGAAATAAGGGAAGATAAATTGGATAATACTCAAAAACTTGTTTGGAGCGATGATGGGCAGGTCGGATTGGACATAAAAATTACCAAAGATTTAAAGTTGGAAGGGCAGGCGCGGGAAATTATTCGCTTTGTCCAGCAGATGCGGAAAGAAGCCGGTTTTGAGGTTGACAACCGTATTGAAGTATGCTATAGTGGAATGTCGGAAGTTTTTCAAAAGTTTGGCGAGATGATTGCCAAAGAAACTTTAGCGGAAAAAATTTCCGAAGGGGATATGGAAAATTTTGATCTAGAAAAAGATTTTGAAATTGGCGAAGAAAAAATTCTTATACAAGTAAGAAAAAAATAGCAAAGAAAAAAATATGGCATTTACTTTAGCGATATGTATCGCTAAAGTATTTGCTGAAAATAAATTATAAAAATAAAAGAAGGAGGAATGTCCTTTGAAAAAAAATTTTAGAGAAATATATAAACGATCTTTTCCCGCAATTCGGGAAAAGAAAGAAGAGGTCAGAAAAAAGGTTTGGTCAATAGCTTTAGTTATTTGGTCAACCATCTGGCGCGTAGCAGTTTTTGTGCTGTTTGTTTGGGGAGGATATAGGCTTATTATTTTATGGTATGTCGCCTACCCAAAAATTTTTCCTGTAGAACAGATAGTAGGATTTATTGGCGGAGAAATAGGGGCAGTGGCTTGTTTGCTGTTTATTATCTTGCCAATGAATAAAAGGAGGAAAAAATGAAGATACTATCAGCACTGGCATTTGTGTTAGCATTGGGCTGGCGCGTTTTCGCTTCGCTCTGCAAGCTAACTCCGCGTTGTCCCTTTTGTGAAAGCGGTGAAGTTCGCAGAATTGAAGATGGCGGAGAATATATTTGCGGAGATTGCGAACATATTTTCTAAGGAAAAAAGGAGGATAAAATGGAGATTTTAATTATCGTAGGTCTGATGATTGGTGTTCCTGCGACACTAATTGTTATCAGGAAACGCAGGCGTAGTATGTATTCCATGTATTCCGGAGGATTTTATAAACATTGATAAAAATCTATTCAGCGCTAATAAAATCATCAAGAAGGTTCTGTTGCTATCTGATGCAGAGCCTTTTTTTATTTAGCATTTAGTTTAATTAGTTTTTTGAGGACTTAACAATATAATACATCAATACATCAATATATTGATGTAAGGGGGTATTTAATAAGTAAGAAAACAATTTAGCAATCTGGCAATTTAACAATTTATCCGTATAATGAAAATATGATTTATAATTACACGGGGATAATTTTGGGAAAATATAATATTGGCGAAGCTGACAGAATTTATATAATCTATACTTTGGAAGCGGGAAAAATAAGAGCCATAGCCAAGGGGGTCAGAAAATCGCAGGCTAAACTGGCGGGACATTTGGAAAATTTTACATTATCCAATATTAGCGTTGCCAAAACTCGCGGAATGGGAAAAATTACCGGAGCCGTGGCGGAGAATAATTTTTCCCGCGTTAAAAATAATTTTGAATTTTTAGCGGAAACTTTTAAGTCCGCCGGAATTTTAAACAAACTGGTCAAAGAAGAAGAAAAAGACGAACGCGTTTTTAATTTGTTTTTAGAATTCTTAAAAACGATGAATAGTAAAAACGCGATATCCGAAAATTCTATCGCGCCGAGCTTTTTAACTCAAGGATTTATTTTCAAACTGTTTGATTGTTTGGGATATAAAATTGAAGCCAATGTTTGCGTCAAGTGCGGAAAATCGTTTTCTCAAGAAGGAAATTATTTCAGCGCCGAGCGGGGAGGAATTTTGTGCCGAAACTGCGCCGCCGGATTTAAAAATAGGATAAAAACGAATGCCAACGCGATAAAAATTATTCGGATTTTCTTTAAGAATAATATAAAATCGCTGGCTAAACTTAGAGTTGAGCCAAAAGATATTAATAATTTAAGAATAATTTCACAAGAATTTTTCAGGTGGATTGCTTAGGAAGCGGTGATTTGGTAAAATAGAAATATAACTTGTAAAATCTGGCATTATTCGCAAGGCTTGTCTTATGTCATTCCGGAAAATTTTGGAGTAGCAACGGAGAAATTTATCCGGAATCTACGCTTGAAGTATAAAGAAAGGTATAGATTTCCGCCTGCGCGGGAATGACATAAAGAAAGTTTTACGAATTAACCTAGATTCCGGATATTTTTTCTTCCACTCCCTGCCTGCTCGCCTCGCTAAAGCTATGGCGGAGCGGGCCGGCAGGCAGGCGTTACAGAAA
>JAGGSH010000009.1 GCA_021159185.1 bacterium | reverse complement strand
AGGTATGACATTTCTAAATGACAAAAAGGTATGACATTTCTAAATGTAATTGACAAAGTTTTTTATTGCATTGACATTAATTCTTTAATAAGTTAGATTGAAAATAATAATATAGCCTAATTTCCATGTTTTGGAATATGGCTAAAAATCCTAACGAATAATAATGGTCTTCTGACCAGCACTTATTCGTTAGGTCTATGCTCGAAAGGGTATAGGTCAGTCTCGAAAGGGACTGTCGCTGGCTCGGGAGACCTTTTTTGTATAGAAAAAGAACATAGCAATTATGAGCATTATAATCTCAAAACAAGGGCATAACGCCCAAAAACTGGAAAAGTCTGATTTTGAAAAAGAAGACTATCTTCAAAATTACATTCATAACAATCCGGAATCTATTCCTATCTATGAATTAAAAGAAGACAAAAGACTGTTTGTCGCCAAAAGAGAATTTCCCACCAACGCGGGACCGATTGACGCTTTGGCAATGGACAAAGACGGAGACATTTATATTATTGAAACCAAACTTTATAAAAACCCAGATAAAAGAACGGTAGTGGCTCAAGCTCTTGATTACGGAGCGGCTCTCTGGAAACATTTTAACGACTTCAATGAATTTACGGAAATTCTAAACCAAGAAACACAAAAGAAGTTCAATCTTGCTTTTCAGGAAAAAATAGAACAATTCTTTAATCTTGAAAGCGAACAATCAGAATTAACGCTGGACGCTATCAGAAAAAACTTAAACGAAGGCAATATCAAGTTTGTTATTCTTATGGACTCCATAGACGAAAGGTTGAAAGATCTTATCATCTACATTAACCAAAACAGCCAGTTTGATATTTACGCCGTCCAGCTGGAATACTACAAGTTTGAGCAATATGAAATTATGATTCCCAAACTGTTCGGGGTGGAGGTAAAGAAGAATATCAGAACCAATTCTTCTCAAAGAAGAAAATGGACGAAAGAAGAATTTTTGCGAGACGCAAAAGAAAAAAGTGCCAGTGATACTTATAAAGCAATTGAAGACTTGCTGGAATTTTCTTATAAAAACGCGGATAGAGTAGCTTACGGAAGTGGCAATAAAGGATGTTTTTCATACAAACTAAAAACTTCGGAAGGAGAGATAACACCAATGCTAGTTTATTCTGGTGGTGAAATCTATGCGAGTCTCGGTTATCTTCGGTCGCAAAATAAAATTCCTAGTGAATTTGTAGATGATTTGATAGAGAAATTTAAAAAAATTAAAGGAATGAAGGAAGTGTCTTCGTCAGAGCAAGGAGAACCTATGATAAAATTCTCTTTTGATATTCAAGAAAAAAGCGGGATTGAAGAAATGAAAAATGAAATGAGAAAGTTTTCAGAAAAAGTTAGAGCCCAAAATAAATAACAATACCAATCAATAAATTTTAATAAAGCATAATCAATTAACAAAAAAATATGGAGAATGAAAACCAACAGTCATCGGGACAGACTAAAAAATGTCCCAAGTGCGGAGAAGAAATTCAAGCCTCTGCGACAAAGTGCAAGCATTGCGGAGCAGACTTAAGAAATTGGTTTGTCAGGCATAAAATTATTACTGGCATATTAACTCTGATTGTCATTGGAATTATTGCCGGTGTGATAGGGAGCGGAAAAGATGAGCAAGAAAACCAATCTGCCAATTCGGTTAAAAACGAAACGAAGCCAATGCCAATGCAAAGTGCCAAAGAGAAACAAGGAGTAAAAATTTATTCAGTTAATGAGGATGTAATAGTCGGTGAAGTAGGATGGAAAGTTCTCTCGGTAAAAAACAGAGGCAATACTCTAAAAGCTAGCGAGAGTAGATATGCTTCACTCGCAAAACCAAAAACAACTGGCGGAAAATTTATCCAAGTAAAAGTTGAGGTTGAAAATCTTGGGAAAGAGATGAAATCTGTTAGCAGTCTAAATATTATTGATGACAAAGGCAGAGAGTTTATACCTTCTTCAGACATTTCTGAATGGATACCCGAAGGAGAAGAAATGTTTATTTTGAATAACCTAAATCCAAATGTAAAATCTAGCTTTACCGACATTTACGAAATTCCAGCAGATGCGACTGACCTAAAGCTAAAAGTTGGAGATTTGGAATTATTAGGAGACGCTGAAGCATTGATTAGTTTAGGTGAATAGAGAAACAAATAAGAAAAAAGCCGTCATTCCAAACAGATGATGGCTTTTTTCTTTTGAAAAAAATTCTTTTGAAGGAAATAGAATGGAGAAAAATAAAATTTCTTCATTTAGTCACGATCGTGAGCAAATGAAGAAATGGAAAATAATCGTAATGATAATGTCTTCGCGAAGATATTTAATAAAATCATATCACGAAAATGCTAGCAAAAGAGAAATATTATGAATCAGGCGAATTAATTCGCCTGATTATATGCTTTTTTGGTGAATGGTTATTGTAGTTACGGTAAATTACGCAAAAGTTATATTTTTCACAAAAAAATACTTTTCAAATGCTTCACTTTGGCGGTTTTAGGGCTGGCAATCTTTTTAGTTCATCGTTCAGGAACATCAAAACTTCCGGCTTTATGACTTTTCTGATTTTTTGAAATTTGTCCGGACACAGCAAGATATTAATATCCTGGTCAATTACAGTTTGAGTTATTTCCTTTTCAATGAATTTAATCAGCTGTTTCAGAAAAGCGGTTAAAGTTTGTCGGCGTCTTTCAGTGATAATTTTCTTGTCGCATCTAAAGCCGTTCAGGAAGAAATAATGGACATCATATAAATCGCGTCCGGCGATAGAGCCGTTTCTTTCCCAGCGTTCAATTAACGCCGCTAATTTGTTGGCGAACATAGTTTCAATGGTTTGGCAGCGGACTATTCTGTCAATTTCCGCAAGTCTTACAGGCTCATATTGGTTGAATTTTTGGGGAGGCGCGGTCACGTCAATTTTAAGCGTGTTTCTCTCGTTAACTTTAGCCGGATATTTTAGGAAATATTGCGGCACTTTTTGGCTTTTATCTTTAATGTCCAATTCTAAATTGCCGAAAATTATTTCCAACCTTTTTCGGGTTTTTTTTAAATCTTCCGGCGGTTTCACATAGTCAAAATCAAGATCAACCGAAAATCTATCTAAAAATCCGCGCATAGCCGCGCAAGTTCCGCCTTTAAAATAAAGCGCGCCGGCTAAAAAGGGATCATCATAGATCGCGCCCAGCAAGCGATATAGCCAGGCTTTATGTTTAGCGTCTTTTGGGCTGGGTAAAATCATAATGTTGCGGAGTTAGGGGATAACCTATTCTTTTTTGAATATCTCTAACCTTTTTCCAATCAATTAAATAAGCGGCGTCAAAATAATATTTGGGATTGAAATAAAGCAAATCAGCCACCGCTCTTTCTGTTGTGGCTATGTTAATTCCATCCTGTTTAATTATTCCTCTTGGATTATATAAAAACCTATCAGATAATTTTCTGGAATAATATTGGTTGTCCCCAATGGAAAATTTTTTTGATTTAGAGCTGATTAAAGTAATTTGGCTGACATTTTGCTGAATTATTCCCGATTTTGCCAAAACTGTTTCTCCGCTGACATAAGCGTAGATATGCAGCGCTTTAACGCCCAGCAAAAGCGGATCTATTTGCTCAACGGGTTTTAGCGAATAAAATCCTCTAAATACTCTGAACAGAAGTTTTTGTTTGGTATATCTTGTGAGGGTGGTGTGGAGAGTATTGGGATTTTCAATTTGCCACAAATTGGCCGCATCTTTAGTATGAAAGACTAACTCGCCCATTTTGGCCAGTTCGGCAAATCTTTTTAGTGTTGTGTTGCTTTTTCCTGTACTCATATGTATAGTATAACACAACACTATTTAAAAAACAAGGCAAAAGTATTTTTCACAAAAAAATACTTTTCAAATGTTTTACTTTGGCGGTTTTTTGGTCCTGGCTAACCCAGACGGAAATGGCGTCAAAGCGGTAGGGAAAATCCCAAAGATTATTTTCTCTAATGTAAACCTCGGCGATTTTTCGGAGCTTGTAAAGTTTTTGGCGGGTAATGCTTTCTTCAGGCAGAATGTCATCGTGATCTTCCATTTTTCTGGTTTTTACTTCCACGAACACAAATTGCCCTTTTTCTTTGGCGATAATGTCAATTTCTCCCACTCTTTTTCCTCTGGCGTTCTGAAAATTGCGCGCGATTATTTTGTATCCTTTTTGCTTAAGGTATTTAGCGGCCGCTTTTTCTCCCAGCCGGCCGAGGTTTAATTTTTTCTTGCTGTTCCGAAACATATTTAGTTCCCGCGAATTTACAAATCCTGATACAAATTTACAAATTCATCTTATAATTTATTTGTAGATTTGTAAAAAGATTTGTATATTTGTAGGTTTTATAAAAAACATCCCGCCGAGCGGGACACTAATTAACCTACAACCAATAACTTACAACTAAAAACTTTACTAATGTGCGAGTTCTAATCTTAACGAATATCCAGCAATAAATGTAAACTTACTGCCCGATATCCGCTAAGATTTTGGAAACCGGGCGCCGCGAACGCCCAAAAAAATAAATTTATGGCGGGCAACGCCCGGTGTTAGACATATACCAATATGTAAACACAAGATTTTTTAGCCCGGGTGAGAGGCATCAAAATCATTATTGTGTAAACATATATTTTGTGTATATGCTCCTAATACTTATTTCTGACTTATAAATATTTTCCTTCTACTATTCTCCGGCATTAAGCCTTTGATTGAAAGAACTAACTTTTTATTTTTTATTTTTGTTTTAAAAAGTTTTTTTATTTTTGTTTTAGGTCCTCGGTCAGAAACGAGGCGGTTTTAACGCGTTGGCTAAAACACTTGAACAGTAGAAGAATTTTCCAATCACAAATAGGGGGAAATTGTGATTGGAAATGCTTCCACCGTCTTTAATTTATATTTCAAAAAACTTTCCATTACTACACTGTAATTATACCAGTAAAATTAGCAAGAGTCAATATTCGCATCTTAGCATTCTTTAGCTAAAGGATATTTTAAAGTTAAAACCGTTTGCGCTGAATTTTTCATTAAATCCAAAATAATTCAATTTATTAAAAAGTAATTTACTTTTTAATAAAAACGCCAAAAAACGGGAGAAAAACAGTTTTTATAGACAAGTTATCCACAGCCATTCCCTCAATTACAAAAACAATTCTTTTAAATAACTATTTGCTTTTACGATTTTTATATTATCAACTACGCGTTCTCTCTTTAATTCTTTAACTACCTGTTCAGCTTTCAGGTTATATTTATCGGAAAAATATTTCAAATTTTTACTTAGCTGTCCATCCGTTTTTTTGGTTTCTATGATTTTTTCAATATCATTGTCGGTATTGGCCAAGCAAAAATCAATTTCTTTCCCTTCCTTTGTTCTTAAGTATTTCAATTGATTATTTTCTCCCAACATGTCATTTTTGGCCAGTGTGTGTTTTAGCAGGGAAACAGCGACGAAATTTTCAAACTTGGCGCCTTCGCCACCGACAACCAAACCATTGTCGTAAAAATAAATTTTAGAACCTTTAAGAATTGACCGAGCGATATTTTTAGAATAGGGACTTACTCTGAAAACGATATATAATGCTTCAAATATTTGAATGTATTTGCGAGCGGTTATCGGAGATATTCCCGCGTCTTGAGCAATAGAAGTATAGGAAACGGGCGAACTGACTTTTCTTCTTAATAACTCAAAAACCATTTGAACAGCTTTGAGATCGTAAATTTTTTCAAAGTCCAAAACATCGTCCCTGACCAATCCGTCAATATATTGGTTTCTCCATCTGTTCGCGCCTGTTTCGTCGGAAGATAAGAACGGTTCCGGAAATCCTCCTCTTGTCATAAATCTTTCCATATCATTCCCATATTCACTGTCAATCAGTTCCGCCATGGAAAAAGGCATCAGCCGATGGACATAAAACCGTCCCGCCAAAGAATCGCCGGTTTGCCTGAATGTTTCCAGTCTGGCGCTTCCGGTTATTAAAATTTTTATGTTTTCTTTTTTCGTGTCATATACTCCTTTTAGAAAATTTTTCCAACCGGGCATTTTATGCAATTCGTCCAATATCAAAAGTTCCGTTGATTCAAGCCAGCGTTCATTTTTGATAATTTCGCGGTCTTCCAGCCTGTCGTAATTGAGATAGACCGTTTTTTGGTATTTTTTGCCAATTTCTTTAGCTAGCCATGTTTTTCCCACTTGCCGCGGTCCAACAAGAAATACCATCTTCTTGTTCAAATCTTTGATGATCTGGTTTGTTTGTTTTCGGTGCATAATGCAAATTTAGCTAAAAGTTAATACTGCATCACTATATTGACTATTATACACCAAAATACAAAAAAGTCAAGACTTTTCTCCATTTCACTATCGAAAAGTCGATAACTTAACCAGAAATTTTTTTAGGCTGGCATTCGCGGATAGGCAAAGACTTTCAGGAGATTCCACTGAGGCACTTTTCCTTATAACCTATTTTGGAGGATTACAATTAGTTTCAGATGGAGCGCCTGTATAAGGTATGTATGTATATGAACACCATTCAAGGCATTGTTCTTTGTATGTTCCTGCCTCATAACATAATGCGGCACTCTTTCTCAAGCGAGCTATAGAATTTATACAAAGATCTTTAGAATTCCCTGCTTCATAGCACAAATCAAGATTGTTTGTGTTTTCCGCTACTCTCCTTATGCAATAGCCATTATCTTGATTAGATGGTGGACAAGAGTCTATATCATCATATTTTTCAGCATCAAGAGGCAAGCAATAACTATCTTCTTTCTCAACACATTCTGTAACTTTATTTATAGACCTTCTGGCATTTATTTTTAAAAGCTCGTTAGAATTATCTTTGTATTCATTTAATATAGCTAAAGATTTATCTCCCCCAATATCACCCAAGGCACCCAAGCACGAGATTTTTATGAACTTACTTGTTTGATTATTTCTAAGCGTTTTTTCTATAAATGGAATCGTTTTATTATCTCCAAGCTTTCCGAGTGTCTGAATAATCATGGCTTTGACATGTATATCAGGTTCCATGATATAGACTTCTGTAATTCTATTCGTAACATTTTTTTCATTCAATGCTAACTTGACAGAAGAACATTCATTTTCTCCCATTATCTGAATAGCCTTAAGGCGAATAGCAGCATCATCATCCCGCATGATTTCTAATAAAAATTGAACATTTTGACAAGAGATGCCAGTTAATTCCCTCAATCCAAATATTCTAGCGTTACTGTTTAAATTTAAATCATTTTTTAGCAAGACTTGTTTTAATTCTTCTTCGGAATATCCCGCCGTGTATATTAGGCATTCCGACTTAATCTTTTCATCTAAAATTTCTTGGCAAATTTCGGGATTCTTATTTAATCTGGCTACCGCCAACAAACAATACTGGTTTTCGTCACACTCTGCTTTTTTCTCTTCTATTTCTTCATTAAATGGAGTATTCTTGGGTGTTAGGCTGAAAATGAACAACCCAGTACATATTAGAATTGCGATAAGTAAAATTGACAAAACTATTTTTGTTTTCATTTTCATAATAACAAGCTAAATTTATTTTACATATTCTACGATTCACAATTCTATATCCACACTGTTTTCTTCCGCAGTTGAATTTTCTGATTGCTCTGTTTCTATCCTATCAATTATCGCCCGGGCGGTAATTTTGCTGGTTCCTATGACCAGCTGATTTCCTATAATTGAATAATCAACTGAAAGAGTGTTCTGTTCATCTAAGTTAATATACCTGATTTGAAAATCTTTGTATTGGCTGACGCTGAATGATTTGCCGGTTTCTGAAAAAGAACTGCCTAAGAAAAGCGGTTGCAATCCGTTGGCCAGCGCGCTTTCTTCTCCGGACATTTCAGAAGATATCGCTTCCGTGTCTTGAATATTGGCAACTATTCCCAATCTTACATTTTCATTATCCGTGTAAAAATAGAGCGAGAAACTTTCTCCAAGACTATTGAGAGTTTCCGAAGAAAGATTTATTTTGGAAAGATAAGCGAAGATAGAAAATGACAAAGGATTATTATTGGCGTCGGTCACGATAAATTCAAAAGGCCCGTCGCTTTTAAATTCTTTGATTTCAGAAGCTGTTTGAATTAACAATTGGGAAATGTCTTCCGATGTAGCGCTTTCAGTGTCAATAGATAAATAATTCGGATTTTCCGAAGAATATTTTTCAATAGGCGTTTCTGTAGGTTCCGGTTCTTCTGTGGGAATTTCTGTTGGCGGCGCAACAACGGTTTCAACGGTATTTCCGGTTTTCCAAAGAAGATACGACCCTAAAGCGACGGAAACGATTATTAAAATTATTATCACAGGTATCAAAAAACTTAAGATTGTCTTTTTTTTCTTATTTTTATTTTTTTCGCCTAAAATCGCGTGATTATTTTTAAAAGTGTTATGGTTATTTGTTAAAGCGGATAATCCTGCGCCCTTTGCGTTTGGATTTTCCGGCATTATTGAAAATTTATCACGCGAAGAACTGGCTGGAGAGGATGAATAATTTGGTTTTTTAAAAGCATTACTGGAAAACGGGCTAACACGCTTATTTTCTTTTTTTGGTTCTGTTTCTTCTATGTCCTTGCTACCCTCCTTTTCATTTAATATTATTTTTCCATCCATAGCTCTCAAGTCATCTTGCATAGTGTGAAAAACAACATTATCATTTTCGCCATTTCCAGTTTGAGTCTTGAGTTCTGTTTTTTTGTTTTTATTGTGTTTGAACATATAAATTTTTATTAAAAAATAGAAGCAATTTTAAACTGCTTCTATTTTACAATGAAAGTGTTTTATTGCCAAATGGAAAAAATCGCAGAACTCTTTTTTTGTCGCGGCGGACGGAAATTCAGGAAATGTCATTCCCGCGCAAGCGGGAATCTAGAGTATTTTTTTAAGCTAGTGATTTTATTCTGGATTCCCGCTTGCGCGGGAATGACATAAAGAGAGTCGGAAATAAAAAGGATTATTTCATTACTTCAGCGGCGTCTTTGAGCGATAGATTTATTCTTCCTTGATCATCAATTTCCATAACTTTTACCGGAACAATATCTCCGACTTTAACAATGTCTTCCACTTTTTCCACTCTGCGGTCGGCCAATTTGGAAATATGGATAAGTCCCTCCTGTCCGGGCAGTATTTCGGCAAAAGCCCCGAAGTTCATTATGCGAGTAACGCGGCCGTTGAATATTTCTCCCGCTTTCACTTCGTGTGTCAAGTTTTTAATCCATTCCTGCGCTTTTTTCGCGGAAGCTTCATCAGGCGAAGTGATAAATACCGAACCGTCGTCTTCAATATCAATCTGGACTCCCGTTTCATCAATAATTTCATTGATAACTTTTCCGCCTGTTCCGATTACATTTCTTATTTTTTCAGGATCAATTTTCATAAAGATAATGCGGGGAGCGTATTGAGACATCTGCTTATTAGGAACGGAAATTACAGCCGCCATTTTTTCCAATATTTCCAGCCTGTTTTTATGGGATTGTTCCAAAACCGCTTTCAGCATTTCAATAGTTACTCCGTCAACTTTCACATCCATTTGAAGCGCGGTTATGCCTTTTTCCGTTCCAGCCGCCTTGAAATCCATATCTCCGTAATGGTCCTCCAATCCCTGAATATCAGTCAAAACCGCGTAGCGTAAATTTTGTTTTTCATCTTTCAATGCTTGCTGCTTATCGCTTACTCCTCGCTTCTTGTCCGTTATAATTCCCATAGCGATTCCGCTCACCGGTCTTTTAATGGGTACTCCTGCATCCATTAAAGATAAAGTTGATCCGCAAACGGAAGCCATAGAGGAAGAGCCGTTGGAAGAAAGTATTTCCGAAACTAAAAGAATAGTGTAAGGAAAATCATCTTTGGAAGGCAAAACAGGAACAAGAGCTTTTTCCGCTAAAGCGCCGTGCCCGATATCTCTCCGTCCCGGTCCTCGCATCGGACGAACTTCTCCCACGGAAAAAGGAGGGAAATTGTAATGATGAATATATCGCTTTTTAATATCCATCTCCATGGTGTCAATAATTTGCTTGTCTCCGGGAGATCCCAGCGTGGTGACGGTCAGTGCTTGTGTTTCTCCTCGGGTAAATAGTCCCGTTCCGTGAGTTCTCGGCAAAATTCCCACCTTGCATTCAATGGAGCGGATTTCGTCCAGCTTTCTGCCGTCAGGCCGCTGTTCTTTTTCTAAAATATTCTTATGCACGATTTCATCGGAAACTTCTTCTAAAACAGCTTCTGCCACCTCTTTTAATTTTTCCGCTTCGTCCTTATAATTTTCGTCAATATAAGAATTTATTTTTCCTTTAATTTCTTCAACTTTTTTCTCAATAACACTTTTATCTTTATCATAAAGAGCTTCTTCCAAATTTTTAGATTTTAACATCTCTTTTATTTTTTCTTCAAATTCAGGCGTTCCTTCCAATAAAACCGGTTTGGCTTTTTCCCGCCCAACCTCGGATTTAATTTGCTCAATAAGATCCGCGATTTTTTTAGCGGCAGTCTGTCCAAATTCAAAAGCTTTTAGTATTTTTTCTTCCGGAATTTCCTTAGCTCCGGCTTCAATCATATTTATTTTATCTTTTGTCCCGGCAACAGTTAAATCCAGATCTCCTTCCTTAATTTCTCCATTGACGGGATTTAAAATCAGCTCTTCATTAACTTTTCCCACTTTTACCGCGCCAATTGGTCCATTCCATGGGATATCGGAAATGTGAAGAGCTGCGGAAGCGGCTATGATAGCTGCTGTTTTAGGATCGTTTTCTCCGTCAATGGAAAGCACGGTTATGATTACCTGCACATCATTTCTCATCCTATGGTTAAAAAGCGGACGAATAGTTCTGTCAACCAAACGGCAAGTTAAAACCGCTTCGTCACTAGGACGGCCTTCCCTTTTAATAAACCGTGATCCCTTAATTTTTCCCGCCGCGTAATAGCGTTCTTCATAATCAACCATTAAAGGAAAATATCCGCTGATTTTTGAAGCGCCCGGGCTCATTACGGCGGTAGCCAAAACCACCGTATCGCCGTAGCGAACGGTCACGGCTCCGTTAGCCTGTCCGGCCAAAAGACCCGTTTCAATGATAAGTTCCCGCCCTCCGATTTGGAGCGGCCATTTTTTTTGTTCCATAAAAAGAAGCATTGCCAGCTGCCGCTAACAATGCCGGAAAACACGCCAATGAACTTAAAAATATTAAAATCATTAGTGTGTTCTTAGACCATTAGCGTTCAGCTTGGTTTTGAAATCAACTTGATTATAATCAGAGTGTAATTTGTTTAAGTGGTTTTGTCAATTTTTACTGGCTTTAAATTTAATTTAAAGTAAAATAGAAATATGAAGTTAAATATAATTACCACGGAAAATAATTCCGGTGAGAGAATTGATAAATTCTTGGCGGGATTAGCTAAAAAGAAAAATAACTTGCCTGCGCTAAAATTTCCTCCTGCGCTATTAAAGCTGCGGGGGGCAAGCCGGCAGGCAATCCTAAACAATCTTTCCCGGGCGGATTTCGCGCGGGCGATTAAGAATGGAAAAATTTTGGTTAATAATAAAAAAGTCAAGCTGAGTTATATTTTAAGGGAGAAGGACGAAGTAAGCATTACACATAAAGCATTAAGCTTGCCTGCCGGCAGGCAAGGCATAAAGAATCAAAAAGCATTATTGCCGAATTCAAAAATAAAGTTTGAAGTCTTATACAAAGACAAAAATATTATCGTGATAGATAAGCCGGCGGGGCTGTTAACGCATCCTGATTTCAAGGAAAGAAAAAATACTTTAGTCAACGGGCTTATCGCGAAATTTCCGGAGATTATCGGTGTGGGTGATAAATCCAATGATTCATGGACGCGGCCGGGAATTGTCCATCGGCTGGACAAAGACACTTCCGGCGTGATGGTAATAGCCAGAAACCAAAAATCTTTTGATGAATTAAAAGAACTTTTTAAAAACAGAAAAATCAAGAAAAAATATCTGGCGGTAGTTTACGGAAAACTGAAAAACAAAAGCGGTGTTATTGAAAAACCGATTGCTCGCTCGGGAAATTACAAAAAGCAAGTAATCGCCGGGCTAAAAACCAAAAC
The DNA here is from genome assembly GCA_021159185.1 of bacterium. Lineage (GTDB taxonomy): Bacteria > Patescibacteriota > Minisyncoccia > Moranbacterales > UBA9337 > M55B143. The sequence goes on along the minus strand of JAGGSH010000009.1, from coordinate 1,017 downwards.
TAAAATTCGCGAAGCTATAACTGAGTATAAAGTTTTGAAAGAATTTAAAAATTATTCTTTGGTAGAAGCGCGTCTTATAACCGGCCGGACGCACCAAATCAGAATTCATTTTTTTTCGCTGGGACATCCGGTGGTGGGAGATAAAATTTATAAAATAAAAAATAAATTAAAGTTTAAGCAAATTGATGCTGAGAGACAGCTTCTCCACGCCGGCCAAATCCAATTTGAATTGCTGGGTAAAAAATATTTATTCAGTTCTCCATTGCCGAGTGACTTTGATGAATTTTATGCAAATTTCCCATAATACATAATATATGCTACATAATACTATTCCGAGGTTGACTAAAAAGGATTTAAAAGATATGATGAAAAAGATTTAATATAAAATATAAAGCTTATTTCATTATGCGCAAAGAATTAATTGAATTTAACTTGAGCCAAAGGAATAAAAAAGTTCCGGAATTGCGAGCCGGGGATGTGGTTAAAATTCACAGGAAAATCAAAGAGGGTGAAAAGGAAAGAGTGCAAGTTTTTGAGGGAATAATTATCGCTATCAATGGAAAGCAAAGTTCTTCGCCGACCATAACCGTTCGCAAGGTTTCTTATGGTGTGGGCGTGGAATTGATTTTGCCGATTTATTCTCCCGGAATTAAAAAAATTGAATTAGTCAAAAGAGCTAAAGTAAGAATGGCCAAACTTTATTACATAAGGGAAAAATCTGCTAAATCTTTGAGATTGAAGTACAGTGGCTTATCTGATTTTTCTAAAGCGGAAGAAGAAAAGCCGGAACCAAAAGCAGAGGAAAGCGAACAAGAAATAAAAAGCGCTGAAGAAAAAACAAACAAGCCGGAAAAGAAAAGTGAACCTAAAAGTGAAAAAACAGAACCGAAAAAAGCCGAAGTTAAAAAAACTTCCGGTAAAAAAGTGGAAGCGAAAGAATAACTTGAAATTTAGATTATAATTGTTAGATTTCACAGCGTTGTTTGCATTTTTTGTTAATTATTTTCACTTGTCATT
>JAGGSH010000029.1 GCA_021159185.1 bacterium | reverse complement strand
TTTAAAAGTTAACGCTCTAGTATATCAAAAAGGGGCTTTCATGTTTGAATGTAGTGGGTATAACGAACACTTGACAATTTTTTCAGTATATGCAACACTATGTAGTTAAGATGAATATGACAGTTTTTTAAAAAGTTAATGAAAATAATAAAATAAGGAGGTGGAAAAAAGTTTTTGTAAAAAGGATACTCTTCGGGCTTACTGAAGAGACTTAGGCGATAACTCAAACCCTCCGCTTATTAAGAAAGTGGAGAAAATGGAGGTCAAGATGAAAAAGTTTTTGTCATTTTTTGCTCTTTTGCTAACACTGGCCGTGGCCATGCCCGCCCTAGCCGGCGGTTTAGGCCTTGTCCAACCCGGAACCGAACCCGGATTCGTCGCCGAAGAAGCTGTCCTTGGAACGGTTCCGATGAAAATTGTGTGGATCGTAGTTGGTCCGGGAGAAACCGTCAACTTAGGGTTTACAATCTCTGGCGACCAGGCCGCAGTAGCCCAGCAACGCCTGAACGCGCTCACGGGCTACAATCCCGAGGAGTGCGTGTTCCACGAAGCTTGCGCCGGACTAACAGACGGTGATTTACTCATCTGTGTTATGGATGAATACCGCCGTTGCCGTAACGCAGCCCCTGTCAGGATACTGTCCGGAGGCGCAGATCCTTCAAGCCAGTATTGTGAGAATTTCGGCCCCTTCTGCTATGGGGCTAAGATTATAAACCGGAGTAGCAAATACTTCACTACTCCCATGGCTAATATATTCAGACAGCGATTACCGTCGGAATCGGAATCGGAAGTAGTACAGTAGAGCAGAATACAAATCCCCCAGTTTCGGACTTATGCAACACCAAGTCCGAACGGGGGATTTTTTTATTTCGCTGTTTTATACAGCTGGAAAACTAAGCTAAAGATAAAAAAAATTGCTCCGATGCGCATCGGAGCAATTTTTATTTAGGCAACGTCCCACCGTCTAAAAAATGATAGCCTACGACTGCGGTGAAAGAAGTTTTTGTTTCATATTTTCAACACTGTCTATGACTATAGTCAGGACTGATTCCGAACTCGTTGAATATGAAGTTACGCTTACTAAGATTCCGTAATTAGATTTGTCCTCAGGATTAATCTGCTCAAAATTCTTAAAATTAGCGTAAAGCGCTGTCTGCTCCTCTGCTAATAATTTTGGAAGTCCCGCTTTTCCTGCTATCCTATCAGCTTCCTTAAAAACTTCTTCTTGCTCTCCACTGCAGGCGACTGAAAAATATTTCATGCCATTTTCCATGTTATCCTCTTTGTTTTTTGTTAAAGTGAGAACTGTTAGCCCTTGCGGGGCATCAATACCCATTTGTTTAACCCAATCAGGTAAAGCTAAAAATACCTCATCGTTGCTTATATCTACGGATTCCTTTTCGGTATTACTTTCTTCACCTATCCCGTTTTGACTTTTTGCGTTATTCTCCGATATTACTTTTTCACCTTGTTGTCCGGAGTTATTTTCCTGAACTGATTTTTTTTGTTTTATTTGAATGGTTGTATAAAACGCAAAGCACCCTAAAAGGAATAAAACAATAACAACTGCCACAATTATTATTTTTCTCATATTGTTTCAATTAAGCATTTTAAATAAATTAACTATAAACAGCACCATCCCGCAAGATCACAGCTGCGCGTCCATATATTATTTTTATCACCTCCCCAAGGGCTTGGAACACCGCATACAGGGCCATATATGTTCGGTCCCACCCTGCAAGTTGGAAGATTGCAGGACATGCATGCAAACCAATTGCAACAGTCTCCGGCATATGCCCAACTCGTGTAATGCTTACAGCATACGCCATATGGACTGCAAACACCTGCGCCAACACAACCGCAACCATGGCAACTTTCCGCTATTCCCTGTCGGCTTCCGCATGTATCATACCAGTATGAATCACCGTTATAACAGCCTTTGTGATCGTTGGCATTATAAGACAGAGAAATATCTGAATTTGACGGAGAAGCATTTATAAAAGCAGTCCATTCCGCGGATGTTTTAGTGGGAATAAAATAAGGAACACTCTCACTGCTATTGGCTACCTTTTTACAAGTGCCGTGCGCGTTTATGATAACAGACGAACTAGAATTAACTCTATAGCCCTCGTTTATGGTATTAGTCGCAAATATTACCGCGGGTAAAGCGACAAGTCCAATAAAAATAATTATTAAAGCCTTGGGCTTAAAATATTTTCTTATTTTCTTAATCTTGGAAACTAATTTCATATTATTTGCTTAATTTTAATTGTTTTATCTCCTTTTTCAGCAAATCAATCTGTTCCTGCTGTTCTTTAACAGCCTCAATAAGAGGAGCAACCAAGTTTCCATACTTCACGGCTTTCATTCCGTCAATTTGGCTGGTGACAACCAGTTCGGGAAATACTTTTTCCGCCTCCTGCGCTATCAAACCTAAAGATTGTTCGTCATTCTCTTTCCATTTAAACAACACTCCTCTAAGATTTAAAATTCTCTCCAGCGCGCCGGGAATATTTTCAACATCTTTTTTTAATCTCTCATCGGAAGAATAGATGAAGGCGTTGGCTTTTACTGTCCCATTCACATCCAACTTCTGCGTAGGACTCGCCGTCCCGATGCCGACATTGCCACCGGTTATCGCTAAGTCGTTTCCGCTTTCTAGCCTAAGATTAACATAATTTCCCGGAGATCCCCAGCCGAAATAAGCGCCCCGTTGCCCGTCAGCTCTTCTCGCTTCAAAATAGCCATAGTGGGTATTGTCAGTGCTTTGCGCTCTGTGCGTATAATTATTGTTAGAAATAGCCCATTTGCCGTCAACTTGAAACCCGCCGTCCGCTCTGATAAGCCTCGGAGTATAAATGCCATTCGTGAACTGGCTTTGTTGATTAAGCCGCAGCCATTCATCGGATGTTTGAATAACATTTTCCCCGTCATCCAGAAGTTTATCGTTCTGAAAGGACCAGCCATGGAGATCGGTTCCGACGGCCGCTGTTGTTTGTTTTGACCCATCGGGAAAAATCAGGCCACTTCCTCCTGTTGAAATGCGTATATCTCCATTATCAACATCTAATTTTGAATCAGGGCTTGTATCTCCGATGCCGAGGTTGCCATCTATCGTAACCTTACTTCTATGAACTGCCATTACATCCTTATTGCCATTGTTATAATGCCTATTTCGCAAAACGATATAATCATTATCTCCATCATCACCAGTGGAAATTACCAATCTATTTAAGTTACCTCCATAATTTTCTGAATATATCCTACTCCAATCTCCAGCCTCAGATCTCAAGTCAATAACAGCAGATGTAGCCCCAATATCTCGCATATACAAGGTATTATTTAAGCCTACCGTTCCGTCAACCTGTAATTTATATCCCGGACTCGCCGTCCCGATGCCCACATTGCCTCCGCTATTTATAGTGAATCTTCTTTGACCAGCAGTTTCGTCACTAATGGAAAATGTTCCTGCGCGTGAACCAAAAGCGAATATTCTACCGCTGGCAGCAGTATCTCGAGAGTAAATCGAAGCTCTATTCCATACAACACTGGAATCTCCGGTTACTCTTAACGGTGCGGCATTATCAGTATTAATATCTAGCTTATATCCAGGCGTCGTCGTCCCTATCCCGACATTGCCATTGTTGTGGATTGTCATTTTAGCGCTGTTGTTTATACGAAACTGAGTGTAATTATCCTTGACTGCCAGATAAGACCAATTACCATCTCCGTCCAATAGCCCGAAGTTGTAGTTGTTTCCGTTTCCGCTTCCATAGATTCTGCCATACTGAGTATTTTGCTTGTCGCGGAATAACATTTGAGTTACCGTGTCATGATTGCTGTCAAAATAAAGAGCTGAACTCCCATCGCCGAAAAGTTGCTGATCGCCAGCGCCATTGTCAAAAGTAAGTATTCTCCATGCTCCCTGCAAATCCAAATTTCCGTTTATCTCCAGCCCGGCTGCTTTACTTTGATAAACCGGTCCCGTATTTATCGGAGCTCCGACATTGCCTCCGGGAGGAGCTACTGCCGGTTCCGTCCATGCGCGGGCAAATTGCAATGACAAACCCAAAACTAAACCGATAGCTGTTACCCCCAGCCAATAATTCACTTGCTTTACGATTTTTTGTTTCATAGATTTTGTTAATTTAAATTGTTTAATTGTCAAAATGTTAACAAGTCATTTACTCAACCGGATCCGGCAGATTTTCAAAGCCGGGAGGATTTATTTCATCCGGAGCAAATTCGGAATCGCTGCCAGCCGGAGCGGGTTCTTCCGCAGCGCCCGGATTTGGATCCGGCAGATTTTCAAAGCCGGGAGGATTTATTTCATCCGGAGCAAATTCGGAATCGCTGCCAGCCGGAGCGGGTTCTTCCGCAGCGCCCGGATTTGGATCCGGCAGATTTTCAAAGCCGGGAGGATTTATTTCATCCGGAGCAAATTCGGAATCGCTGCCAACCCCTAAATTTTCCGCCGAACTGTTTCCCGCGGTATCGGCGCTATTCTGCTTTCCGCTATTCGCTTTCATTATTAAATAAGCGAAAACGGCGATAACCGTTAGTAAAATAACGATAATGATTATAATGGACAGCGGCTTGCGATTATGTTGTTCCTCAAACATAAATTTAGTCATTAGTTAAAATGTTAGTTAAAATGTTTTTATCTGCTTTGCTTTTCCAATTTCTCAACTCATATTCAAGTTCCTTGAGTTCAAATCTATGAACGGTAAAATTGAACTTTTGTTTTATTTCTTCCTGTCCAGCCTCTAAATTATCAAGCCGTTTTTCAACTTTATCAAATCTTTTGTCAACATTATTAAATCTCTTGTCAACGCCATTAAATCTTTTTTCAACATAATCAAAACTTTTTTTGATCATTATGGCTAAATCGTCAATACTCGTTTCTTTTTTCTTTTTCATAAGTTATAAGCTATGAGTTGTTAATTATTTCTGATCATCGGGAAGCTCAACATCGTTGACAATAATATCGGGATCAGTGTTGACCGCACCAGCATCATCGCCGGCTGGCGGTTCAATTTCTTTTTGGTCGTCGGGAAGTTCAATATCGTTGACAATAATATCGGGATCAGTGTTGACCGCGCCAGCATCATCGCCGGCTGGCGGTTCAATTTCTTTTTGGTCGTCGGGAAGTTCAATATCGTTGACAATAATATCGGGATCAGTGTTGACCGCGCCAGCATCATCGCCGGCTGGCGGTTCAATTTCTTTTTGGTCGTCGGGAAGTTCAATATCGTCAATGATAATATTCACGGAATTTTCTTCCAAATTACTCTGGGTGGAATTCGCGTTGCTTTGTTCCTGCTTTCCCTGATTTGTCTTCATTATTAAATAAGCGAAAACGGCGATAACCGCAAGTAAAATGATAATCAGCGCGATGAATAAAAGATTGTTGTTGTATTGTTTTTTGAACATAATGATTTAAATCACTAATCAACACTAATTTTATCTTGAATTACCCCTAATAAAAATGGCATTAGATTATGGATTGTGGGTTGCCTGCTCGCCGAAGCTTTAGCGCAGATAAGTGAGTTATGAGTTATGAGTTATGAGTTATGAGTTATGAGTTATGAGTTATGAGTTGTAGGTTGGTTCTATGGCGCCACTTCTTTCCAGTTAGCGCCGCCGGAACAATTATTCAAAGCGCACGAAGCGCTGCAAGCCGCGGGACAAGGACCGTTTCCAGCCGCTCCATCATCACATTCTTCAGCGCCTTCAATAATTCCGTTCGGGCAAACAGCGGTTGAGTCAGCCACATTGACTGTGATATTTACTGTATGCCCATCGTGAGTAACTCCAAAATCTTCGGATGAATCTGCCGTTACCGTATTAGCGCTAAGCGTTTGAGGATCACCGCCTGACAAACTGATCGCGTCATCGGGAGCATCGGTCTCCGCCCACACAGCCAAACTAGTTACATCTCCGCCGCCACTGCAATTTAATGCAGTATCATAACAAGCGCTCAAGCTCTTTGAATCTCCCTCAACCATTGCCACAGTGCCAGGTAAAAGTGTTCCCGCGCCGCAACCATCCTCGCAAATCTTCAAAGTTTTCGCGGCGCCAATTGACGTTTGCCTAAAATCAATAAATCCAAGTTCAGCTAAAGTGTTCCCGCCTGACCAAGCGGCGCAATGCCGCAAACCGTCCCCGGCAACTTCAAAAGTGGTAGGATCGCCAGCTTTGCAAAAACTTCCGTCGCTTTCTATTGTAACGCCGTAAACATTTCCGTCTTGGGCAGTTCCGCTCATTTTAATCCAACCTTCCCATCCGCCGGAATTACCAGTGACACTGGCTTCGGCAATACCTACAATTCTAGCCCAGCCTATTAAGCTATCACTACTGCGAGAAACTCCGCCCGTTCCGCCGTCCGGATCTGTGCAAGAAAGGGCTTGATACTGGTTTGGTCCGGGCAACGCCGGCGCGACAACACAATGATTCTGTGGTTCAAAATCAATCCAGCCTACTCCCACTCCATCATCTCCTCCTCCGCTCCAAGCGTATCCGGTTACAGCGCCATTACCGGCGGGAATATTTATTCCGTATGATCCTACTCCAGTGTTCGTATCATTCATACTGATCCAACTGATTCCCGGTAAACTGCCGGCTCCATCATCGCTTCCTCCCCAAAGCCAGCCGGTTCCGCTGTCGCCTACGCCCGCTTTCGTTTTTAACGCGACACCGGCTGAAAAAGCGACGGCAAGAATAACTATTGAAAATAATATTTTTTTTCTCACTTTTTTGTTTTTTTTATTTATTTCGTAAAGCTGTTAAAATTATAGCACAGTTTTCAAAAGTGTTTAAGCTAACATTGCCTGTGGATAACTTAATCCTAAATTTTTAATTTTTAATTTTTAATTTTGATTCAATTTTGAATGATTTAATTTTAAATTAGAAAATTGAAAATTCATTGAAAATTGAAAATTGAAAATTTTATTTATGTTCTTATCATCTCTTTATAAACTTCCAGTGTCTCTCTCGCCGTTTTTTTCCAGTCAAATTTTCTGGCCTGTTCCAATCCCTTTTGGCGGTATTGGTTTCTTAAATCTTCATTTTGGGAAAATTTCCAAAGAGCCTCGGAAATCTCTTTGACATCCAGCGGATTTACGAAGTAAGCGGCCTCTCCGGCGATTTCCGGCAAAGAGGAAACATTGGATATGATAGCCGGGGTTTGAGTGGCGAAAGCTTCCAAGACTGTCATTCCAAATCCTTCGTATAAGGAAGGCATCACGAAAAACTCCGCTCCTTTAAAAAGCGGATTCAATTCGTCGCCGATAATATAGCCCGTGTAAACAATATCTTTGGCAATGCCGAAATCTTTGGCAATTTGCTTATACTCCTGCGAGAGCCATCCTCTCTTCCCCGCCAATACTAATTGATAGCTGAATTTTTTACTATTTTTTCCTTGCAAGCATTTTTTCTTGAACCGCGCGAAAGCTTCCAGTAATCGGGTAATATTTTTGCTTGGTTCTAAAGTTCCAAGAAATAAAATGTATTTTTTGTTGATGCCGTATTTAGCCAGAACTTTTTGCGAATCAACTTCCGGCTCCTTGAAAAATCTCTCGTCCAGTCCGCTGTAAATAACTTTTATTTTATCTTCCGGAGCTTTAAAAATATTCCGCGTATCTTCTTTGGTGGATTTTGAAACGGCGATAATTTTATCCGCTTTTCTCGCCATCAAGCTGTACACGGCTCTGTCTCTTATCCTTCTTATCCTTGGAAAACAACCGGGAATTTTATACAAGGATAAATCATGGAAAGTAACCGCGCATTTTCCTTTATAGCTCATAGGTATTCGGCTTAAAGGAGAAGTGGAATGGAGAATGTCCAATTTTTCTTTCTGCAAAGTGGCTTCGCCTAAAATTTCACTGTAAGCTCCCGGAAGATATTTTTTATAATCGGAAAAAGGATAAAATTTTATTTTGACATTGGGACGGGAGAATTTTTTAACATCTTTTTCTCGCACGCGAAAATCAAAAAACAAAACGAATTCGTTTTCTTTGTCCATATCCAAAAGATGGCGAATTAATTGAAAAGCATAATGCCCCGCGCCGATAGCGTCGCCTTTCTCCGGATTTAAAATTGTTCTAGCGTCAATGCCAATGCGCATAGATGCAAATTTTTAATTTTTAATTTTTAATTTTGATTCAATTTTGAATGATAGAATTTTTAAACATTCAAAATTAAGTTATTCAATCAAAATTCAAAATTCAAAATTACATGTGCTTAGGCGCGCTTACTCCTATCAGCCTCAAAACTTCCGCTAACACTATTCTAACAGCATTTATCAAATTCTGTCTAGCTAAAGACAGTTCTAAATTATCTTCATCAATCACTCGGCACTCGGCATAAAACGAATGAAACTTGTCCGCCAGCTTTATGGCGTAATGCGGCAGTTTATGCGTTTCATAGCTTCGGGCAATTTCTTCAATCAGCTCCGGAAATTTATTCAACTCCCCCATCAAATCCAATTCCTTTTTATGAACAAGCAGATTAAGATTTGCAGTCCCTATCCTCTCCCCCTTTTCAAGGGGGAGATCAAGGGAGGGTTTCTTTTCACTTTCAACTTTCAACTTTTCACTTTTCACTAGAATACCGGCAATCCTAGCGTGCGCGTATTGGACATAATAAACCGGATTTTTCTCCGACTGCTCTTTGGCTAAATTTATATCAAAGTTGATATGCGTATTGGGAGCGTAAGAAAGAAAAATAAATCGCGCGGCGTCTATGCCAACTTCTTTAATTAAATCATCCATCGCGAAATATGTTCCTTTTCTTTTTGACATTTTAATTTCTTCGCCGTCTTTAACAATTCGCACGAACTGGTTTAAGATATAATCCAATTTATTTTTTTCTCCCAAAATTTTTTCCACGAAGTTTTTAACCACTTCCGCTTCTTTGTGATGATCAGCGCCTTGAATGTTTATCAATTTATTAAACCCTCTTTTAATTTTATTTTTATGATAAGCCAGATCAACAGCAATGTAAGTTTTATTTCCATCAGACTTTATTAAAACCCTGTCTTTATCGTCATCGTATTTCGTAGATTTATACCAAACTGCTTCGTCTTTTTTATAAACCAAATCTTTCTTTTCCAGCAATTTAATTATTTCTTCTGTTTCTCCTCTGCTGTGCAAATCTTTTTCGGAAAACCAATTATTAAATTTCACTCCCATTTTTTCACAAGTTGGTTTAATTATTTTTTCTATTATTATTTCCGCCGCCCATTGCCCGATTTCTTTGGCATCTGTTTTATTTTTTACCCCCTTTTCGTTTTTCAGTTTTTCCGCCAGTTTATCAATGTAATCTCCTTTATATTGGGCGTCCTTATCTTTTAAGATAGAATGGCCTAAAATTTCCACTTGGTTGCCGAAATCGTTTATGAAAAATTCTTTTTCCGCTTGATATCCCGATTTTTCCAAAACATTCGCCAGCGTATCGCCCAGCGGCCCTCCCCGTCCATTGCCTAAATGTATCGGGCCGGTTGGATTGGAAGAAATAAACTCTATAAGAACTTTTTTATTTTCACCGGTTTTATTATTGCCATATTTATTGCCCCGCTTGTTGATAACATTGACTAAATCTTGCAGATATTTTTCCGACAAATAAAAATTAATATATCCGGGTTTTACGACTTTAATTTTACTAATCTCCTTATGCTTGCCGCTTAATGCCTGTCTGTCCGGCAGGCAGGCTTGCTGCTTAATGCTTGCTGCTATTTCCATCGGATCTCTCTTTAATTTCCCCGCCAAAATCATCGCAATATTGCTGGAGTAGTCTCCGAATTTTTTATCTCCGGGATAATCAATTTTAATTTCGGGAATTTTAAAATCAGGAAACTCTCCTTTTTTCTGAAGGTTTAAAATCGCTTTTTCTATAATTTTTTGAATATTTTTTTTCATCTTATCGGAAAAGTTTAGTTTGTTTCAAATTTCCTTAATTGTAAGAATCACTAGCGTTGCTTATATTTTCTTTCTCTGTCATTCCGGAAAATTTCGGAGCAGCAACGGAGAAATTTATCCGGAATCTAGGACGAGAAATCGCAAATGCAATAAAATAAACAGTTAATTTAAAGGCTCTTGCAATCTGACTCTGGATTCCAGACATTTTTTCTTCCACTGCGTTACAGAAAAAATTTTGGAATGACAAGTGAAAATAATTAGCAAAAAATGCAAACAACGCTGTGAAATCTAACACCTAAATTTATAAAATTCTCCGTTGTAAAATATTAGTGATTTTTACGAATCACTAGTTACTAATTTGATTATAGCATTCTCTAAGCAAAAATAAAGCGAAACGCGCGATGTCAAAACCAGACAGGCCTGTTCGCCACGGCGGACAGGCTGGATTCCGGATAAATTTCTCCATTTCTCTCCTCCCGCTAAGCGGGACAGAACGACATAAAAGAGAAAATATAAACAACGCTAAGATTTCTTATATATTACCATATTACGTAATTACATAATATGGTAATATGCATAATATGCATTATTAATCTTCGTTTGCTCATTATTGATTGTCGGTTTGGAATTTTAAATTTTGTCTTTATTGTTACGCGTTTGCATAAAAAAATTATATACCACTAGGTTGCGACCGCATCGTAGTGGCATATAAATTTTTGGACTAATCGCAACAATCACTCCTTCGCGTCTATTGTATTTTCTTCCTTTTTTTTGATAAACTAAACTAAACTAAAACTTATGGGTATATTAGCTAAAAATAGAAGAGCCGCGTTTGATTATAAACTTCTTGATAAATACAATGCCGGCATAGTTCTAACCGGACAGGAAGTAAAATCCATTAAAACCGGGCATATCAGCCTAAAGGGCAGTTTTGTGACACTTAAAAAAAATGAGCCTTACCTCACTAACGCTACTATTCCTCCCTATAAATACTCCGGGGAATTAAAAAATTATGATTCATCGCGCTCACGCAAACTACTTCTTAAAAAATCGGAAATAAAATCACTTATCGGCAAAATCCGCACCCGGGGCTTGACATTGGTACCAATTCAAGTTTATACTAATAAAAGGCTTATAAAACTGCGATTTGCCGTAGCTCAAGGAAAAAAACAATACGATAAAAGAGAAGATCTAAAGAAAAAAGAAAGCCAGAGAAAAATAAAAAGAAGCCTGAAAGAGAATTTTTAATGCATTTGATTGTCATTCCGCGCTTCTTGCCTATCGGCAGGCAGGGATGCGGAATCCAGACTAATTAAAATTTTTAGGCTTGAGACAAATGAAAGTGTAGATTCCGGATAAATTTTTCCGTTTCACTCCAAAATTTTCCGGAATGACAGTGGATATAGTTTTTTTAAACTGCAAAATTTCAGTCATTAAAAATTCAGACATTGGATATTGATTGAAAATTGTGAATTACAAAATTAAAAATTCCAATTCGGGGGTGTTTGGTTTTGACAAGCTGATCGTTTAAAATAAGCAAACCGAGATTGATAATTTCTCGTTAAAAAAATTATCAAGATATTAAGTGCAAACTTATATCAAAAAGCAAGCCGAGCGATTGCTAACGCTTTTGCTCCCGGCTTTGCTACCGCTTTAGCTTAATTTAAGCCGAAGCCATCGGACTATTGACTCCTTATAAATAGATCCCGGTGCCAATTATAAGGATAGCTCGCGCCGTATTTTTCTTGGACAGCGCGCGCGAAACATTTCAGGAATAGGTTAAAAAAACTTTTGTTTATTTCTATTTTTTAACTGAATGCAAAATAAATAAACTATGTTTGTAGAATATTTTATTTGAACAGTCTTGGACGCGGGTTCGATTCTCGCCATCTCCACAAAATAAAAGTTTATTATTTAATATCTCTAAATTGCAAAAAACTCTTTTTTGTCATTCTCGCGAAGGCGGGAATCTAGATCCCCGGGTCAAGCCCGAGAATGACATAGAGGAAATATTATATTTTGCAATTCAAGATAATCTAAAAAAATTAGAAGAAGATTTAAATTTAAGAAAAAGCAGAAAAAAGTTCTGCAGTTCAGAGTCAACGAGAACATAAGAATTCCCCGTGTGTTTGTGGTGGACGAAACAGGAAAAAATTTAGGAGAAATGCCAAATTATGAAGCCCTTAACTTGGCTAGATCAAAAGGTTTAGACTTGGTGGAAGTTTCACCTAACGCCAAAATACCGGTCTGTAAAATAACGGACTACGGTAAATTCCAATATATTAAAACAAAGCAGACTCGCATTGCCAGCGCCAAGCAAAAAAAAGTTGAGCTTAAAGGAGTTAGAATTGGATTAAAGACAGGCCGGCACGATTTAGACTTTAAGAAAAAGCAAACTGAAAAATTCTTAAGCAAAGGACACAAAGTTAAAATAGAAATGATTTTGAAAGGGCGGGAAAAAGCCCATCAGGAGCTGGCTAAAAATAATTTAAAAGAGTTCGCGGATAATATTTCAATCCCCTATAGAATAGAAGAAAGCCTTAAAAGATCTCCCAGAGGATTTGACATAATTATCGCGCCGGAGTAAACCAAGAATTTATGCCTAAATTAAAAACAAGAAAATCAGTAATTAAAAAAGTGAGGATAACTAAAAATAAAAAAGTTATCCGGCGCTATACCAAGCAAAACCATTTTAACAGCAAGCAAACCGGGAAGTTTAAAAGGTTTAAAAGAAATGACCAACGGCTTTTTAAAGCTGACGAAAAAAACGTCTTGAAGTTTAGCAATCAGTAATCAGTAACTAGCAACTAGTAATCGGTAACTAGCAACTAGGGAATTTTCCTAGCTACTAGCTACTAGCTACTAAAAATATGACCAGAATTAAACGCGGCGTGTCCGCTTCCAAAAGAAGAAAAAAAGTTTTAAAGGCCGCTAAAGGATACAAATGGAGAAGAAAATCGCATTACCGGGCGGCTAAAGAAGCTCTGCTTAAAGCCGGCAAGTACGCTTATCGCGACCGCCGCGCCAAAAAGAGAACTATGAGAAAACTTTGGATCATTCGGCTTAACAACGCTGTCCGCCTTTGCGGATTAAAATATAGTGAATTTATAAAACTGCAAAAGGACAAAAAAAATGAACTGGATCGCAAAGTTCTCTCC
>JAGGSH010000033.1 GCA_021159185.1 bacterium | reverse complement strand
ATTCGCATCCGTTCACTTTAGCATTCGCGACAATTCGCAGATTACATTTTTAGTCCGCCTTCTCTCGCTCCTTCCGCCAAAGCTTTCACTCTTCCGTGGTATTTATATCCTCCCCTGTCAAACACCGCTTGGGTTATTTTAATTTCAGCGCACTTTTTAGCTATTAGCCTTCCCGCTTCTTTGGCCGCTTCCATTTTGCTTTTTTTTGATTTCGCGGAAATTTTTTTTGTCTCAATAGCCGCTAATGTTATTCCTTTTTCATCGTCAATTGCTTGGGCGTAAGTTTTTTTCAAGCTCCTAAAAACAGCTAGCCTCGGCTTTTTGGCTGTGCCAAAAATTTTAGCCCTCACGCGCCGCTTCCTTTTTAATCTTAATTTATTTCTTGATTCTTTCATAAATATATTATTCAGCTACTGCTGTCTTCTTTTTTTCTTTTCTTATTATCGCTTCTCCCACATATTTAAATCCTTTTCCTTTATATGGCTCGGCTGGTTTCAACGATCTTATTTCAGCGGCGAATTGCCCCACTTTTTGTTTGTTAATTCCGGAAACCGTCAAAATATTTCCTTCAATCTTAACTTCAATTCCTTCCGGAATATTCACTTTTACCGGATGGGAAAAACCCAAAGCCATATCAATTTTTTTTCCTTGAAGCGCCATTCTGAATCCCACTCCGTTAAGCTCCAATTGTTTTTCAAATCCTTCCGTCACTCCCTCTATCATGCCTTCAATTATTCTGGCGGTAGTTCCCCAAAAAGCCGGAGCCTTTTTGGAATTGCCCGCTTTTTTCACTATTATTTCATCGCCGGAAAGTTCGGCTGAAATTTCCGGACGATACATAAACTCAAGCAACCCCTTGGTCCCCGTTATTGTAATCTTGCCGTTTTCAATTTCCGCTTTTACATTCTCCGGCACTTTAATTGGTTTTTTTCCTATTCTGCTCATATAAAATCGTTATAATTGTTAAAAATGTTCCATCACTCCGCTTGTTCCAATGTTCCAATTATTATAGTTTCAACATTTTGAACATTTTCAACATTTTCAACGCTTATTCACCAGACTTCGCAAATATATTCTCCGCCTATTTTTTTCTGGTAAGCTTCTTCGCCCGTAAGTAATCCTTTTGAGGTTGAGATAATGGCAATTCCGAAACCGTTCTTTACTTTTCTGATTTTGTCTTTTTTTAAATAAATTCTTTGTCCTTGCCGGCTCACTCTTTTTATTCCGCTTATGGCCGGCATCTTTTGGGTGTTGGAAATATTTTTGTATTTAAGGACAATTTTAATGACATCAAACTTATCCGCCTTTTTTTTAATGGCCGATTCAACAAATTTTTTATTTTCTAAAATTTTAGCCACAGCCCACTTCAGTTTGGAAGCCGGAATAACTACTTCGTTATGCCCGGACATCTGAGCATTTCTTATTCTGGTGAGCATGTCGCTTATTGGATCTAACATAAAATTTACAACTTTCTAATTAACGCGGATTTATAACTAATTATCTCAAATATTTTTATTTAAACATTCGCGCCCATTCGCTTCTAATTCGTTCCTTATTCGTAAGTTCCTACCAGCTGCTTTTTTTTACTCCCGGAATTTCTCCTTTTTCCGCCAATTCTCTGAAGCAAATTCTGCAAATATCAAACTTCCGCATATACCCTCGCGTCTTTCCGCACTTCCAGCAACGCCGAACTATCCGAGTGGAAAATTTCGGTTTTTTTTGAGCCCTGGCTTGCGTTGATTTCTTTGCCATATAACTTAATGATATAAATCTCTAATCTACACTAATTATACTCTAATTTTCACTAATCCATTTTGAATTATTCGGGATTATTCGCGATGAAATTCGTGTTGATTAGTGATTTATTTCATCGGAAATCCCAATAATTTAAATAATTCCAATCCTTCTTTCCTATCCTTAGCGGTAGTTGCCAGTGTAATCTGCAAACTAAAAATATTTCTCACTTTTTCTGAAAAAATTTCCGGAAAAATAATATGCTCCTTAATGCCAATATTTAAATTTCCATTTTTATCCACTGAATTAGAAGAAATTCCCTGAAAATCTCTCGTTCTGGGAAGAGCGGCGTTAATTAAGCGATCTATAAAATCCCACATTCTTTTTCCCCTCAAAGTAGTTTTTATTCCTATTTCCATATTTTCACGGATCTTAAACCCGGAAATAGCTTTTCTGGCTTTAGTTTTCACAGGCATTTGCCCCGTTACAGACTGGAGATCTTTTACTATTTCTTCTATTCTATCCTTCTCGCTATTGATTTTTCCTATCCCCGTGTTTACTATAATTTTTTCAACGCGAGGAACCGCTAAATTATTTCCATAGCCAAATTTATCTTTCATTTTAGAAATAACATCTTCATTATATTTAATTTTGGCTGATTTTATCATAACTCGTTTCCGCACTTTTTACATATTCTAAGCTTATTTTTCTCTTCTATTTTATATCCAACTCTGGTCAGCTTTTCACATTTAGGACATACCAGCATAACATTGGACGCATCCATAGGAACCGGCACTTCAACTCTTTGCCCTTTCTCGCCTTCTTTTTTGGGACGGACATGCCTTTTGACAATATTTATTTTTTCCACCGTAACTTTTTTTCTGCCAGGAAACACATATAAAACTTTGCCGCGTTTGCCTCGGTCCTTTCCTGAAACTATTTGCACCTGATCTCCTTTTTTAATCTTCATACTTACAATACTTACAATACTTCCAATGCCAGCGACGCTATTTTATTAAATCCTTTTTCTTTTATTTCTCTGGCAATGGGACCAAAAATTCTCGTTCCTTTAGGATCTTTTCCGTCAACAATAACCGCCGCATTTTCATCAAAGCGAATATAAGATCCGTCTTTTCTTCTTACTGGCTGAACCTGCCTTACGATTACCGCTTTCACTTTATCGCCTTTTTTCACTATGCCGCGAGGCTCTGAAGATCTTACGGAAGCTACTACCACATCCCCCACAAAGGCATACCGCCTCTTACTTCCTCCTAAAATCTTAAAACATTTAATAATCTTGGCTCCAGAATTATCAGCCACTTTTAATTGTGTTTCGGCTTGTATCATAATGACTTAAATTTTTTATCTTTGCTAATCGGTTTGGATTCAATAAATTCAATCGCGTCTCCGATTTTATACTTATTTTCCGGATCATGAACTTTGTATCTTTTGGTAAGACGGTATTTTTTCAAATACTTGGAATGGGTTTTGTAACTTTCCGCCGCCACCACTACGGTTTTATCCATTTTATCACTCACTACCGTTCCTTTTCTCCCGGCCGCTTTTTTATTTATTGTTTTTTTATCTTTCATAAAAATTATACTAAATTGTCATTCCCGCCTTCGCCTTCACGAGGATAAACTCCGGCAGAAATCTACACTTTTTTTACGCTTTTTAAAATTTTCTTTTCATTTAAAACAGTCAGTAATTTCGCCACATTTTTCTTGGCTTCTCTGTAATCCCGATGATCCTTAGTTTGCTTGGAAGCTATGTCAAATCTTAGCTTTCTTGCCAGCATTCTTTTTTCTGCCAAAAGCTTCTTGACTTCCTCTTTGTTTTTTTCTCTTATTTCTTTAACTTTCATAGCTTTTTTATAATCTATCGCCTTTTAACAAATCTTGTTTTAACTCCCAGTTTATAAGAGGCTAAACTCATCGCTTTCTTAGCCACTTCTTCGGTCACTCCGTCCATCTCAAACAGCACCTTGCCCCCTCTGACTTTTGCCACAAAATGATCAACACTTCCTTTTCCTTTTCCCATCGGAACTTGCGCTCCTTTTTCGGTCATTGGCTTGCTGGGAAAAATTCTAATCCAGACTTTTCCGCCTCTTTGTATGTATCTGGTCATCGCTCTTCTGGCCGCCTCAATCTGGCGCGCGGAAATTAATCCGGAGTTCATGGCCTTAATTCCAAAACTGCCAAAATTCACTTCGGTTCCTTTGCTGGATATTTTCCTTATCCGTCCGCCTCTTTGCATTTTGCGATGCTTAACTTTTCTGGGCATTAACAACATATGATTATATAAATCCCTAATCTACACAAATTACACTCCAATAATCACTAATAATTTTCAATTTCTATTCGGGATTATTCGCGATAAAATTCGCATAGATTAGCGATTTCTATCATCAAATACTTCTCCTTTATATATCCAAACTTTTATTCCTATTGATCCATAAGTGGTATTGGCGGTAGCGCGAGCATAATCAATGTCCGCTCGCAGAGTATGTAAAGGAATAGTTCCGCGGGAAAGCCATTCTCTTCTGGACATTTCCGCTCCTCCCAACCGCCCGGATATTTCTATTTTCACCCCTTTTACATTTCTGTTTTTTTCCGACTGGTCAAGCGCTGACTTCAACACTCTTCTAAACGGCATTCTTTTTTCCAATTGTTCAGCCACATTTTGCGCCACCAACGAAGCATTCTCCTCAAATTGTTTTATTTCCTTAATTTCAATCTTGAGATCTATTTTTTTATTAGCGAAAAAATTCTTTTTCAATAATCTGCTAATATCTTCAATCCCCGTTCCGCCCCTTCCGATTAAGATTCCCGGACGCGAAGTTGAAATAATAATTTTAATAACATTGGCAAACCTTTCGATTTCCACACTGGAAATAGCCGCGTCTTTCCATTGCTTCATTATAAAACACCGGATCAAAACATCCTCTTTTAAATTCTTGGCATAGTCATTTTTACTAAACCACCTTGATTTCCAATTCGTGGTAATGCCTATACGCAAACTTATCGGGTTGATTTTCTTTCCCATAATATTACCCTGATTTACGCCTAAATATTTTTTTAGCCCACCCGCTTTCCCGACTCTGCTTTCTCTCATTTTCTATTTCGTGATGTTCTTTTTTATGTTCAGCTACAACTTTTTCGCTTTTCTCATTTTTAGACTCCGCTTTTTCTTCTGTAATTCTCTTTCCTTCTGTCATTTCTTTTTTCAATTTTTTCGCATTCTTTGCGCGCTTGATTTTTTCTTTCTCCATCTGCTCTTTTGATTTTCTGTTTTTTCCTTCTACTCTTTCTTCTAAAACCAGCTTGATATTGGAAGTCCTCTTCAAAATAGTTGTAGCTCTTCCGTGGGCTCTTGGCATCCACCTTTTTAGCGTAGGCCCTCCGCCAATCTGAATATTATATACATATAAATTATCTCTGTCTAGTCCAAAATTATTTTCCGCGTTGGCAACCGCGCTATTTAAAAGTTTTTCCAAATAGGGATTGGATCTTTTAACCGTATTTTTTAACTGAAATAGGGCTTCGTCCACACCGCAATCTTTAATAAGACTGACGGCTAATCTGGTTTTGCGCGGCGATATTCTTAAATTATTTAATTTGGCTGTAACCTTCATAATGATTTTGGCACTTTCTTAAAACTTTCAGATGCGATTTCCTTAGTATTATCTATAGCTTCTTTTTATGTTATTCCGGAATTTTCGGAGCAAGGTCATATGTCATTCTGGAAAATTTCGGAGTAGCAACGGAGAAATTTATCCGGAATCTACGCTTTCAATTATCTCACGCTTAAAAAATTTAATAAACCTAGATTCCGGATATTTTTTCTTCCACTGCGTTCCAGAAAAAATTCCGGAATGACATAAAAAGGAATTAGCAACATTTTTAATTTACTCTTACTCGCTTTCTCCCTTAGCCGCTTTAGCCGCGTCTATTTCTTTCTGTTTAGCTTCTAATTCCTGCTCTTTTTGCATTCTTCCTCCATGACGCGTAAATTTGCGGGTAAGAGAAAACTCTCCCAGCTTATGCCCCACCATGTCTTCCGTTATATAAACGGAAATAAATTCTTTTCCGTTATGCACGCCGAAAGTGAATCCTATCATTTCAGGAGTAATCGTGCAAGCCCTTGACCATGTTTTGATAACCGTTTTATCTCCCGATTTTTTATCGCTAATTTTCTTTAACAACCTATCATCTATGTAAGGACCTTTTTTTAAACTTCTTGCCATAATATTAATTGTTCTAAATGTTGAAAATGTTCTAACTGTTCTATCGCTTCGCTTACTCTAATGTTCCAACCGTTATGATTTCAACAATTTGAACATTTAGAACAACTAGAACATCTTTAACGCTTAGTTCGTCTTTTTATTATAAACTTACTGCTATGTTTCTTTTTTCTTCTTGTCCTTTTCCCCAAAGCCGGCTTTCCCCAAGGGGTTTTAGGATGCTTCAATCCAGCTCCGGTGCGTCCTTCTCCTCCGCCATGCGGATGATCCACGGGATTCATAACAGTTCCTCTCACTGTGGGACGAATTCCCATCCAGCGTTTTCTCCCCGCTTTTCCAATTTTAATCGCGTTGTGCTCAAAATTACTCACCTGCCCCAGAGTAGCGTAACATTCTTTCCTTATCGCCCTTATTTCTCCCGAGGCCATTTTAACTTGCGCCATATTCTTATCCACTGCCATCAAAGCGGCTCCTGTCCCGGCGCTTCTGATAATCTGCCCGCCGTGGTTCGGAATCATTTCTATATTTGAAATAATTGTTCCCGTCGGAATGTTCTTGAGTTTCATCCTATTGCCGTCTTTGATAGGAACTTTTTCATCAGCTATTATTTCTTTTCCCCTCTCCATTCCTTCCGAAGCTAAAATATATCTTTTTTCTCCATCCTTATAACTGACTAAAGCTATCAAAGCATTGCGGTTCGGGTCCCTCTCTATGGAAATAATCTTTCCGGGAATGCCAATTTTATCTTGCTTAAAATCAATTAAACGAAACTTTCTTTTATGTCCTCCACCTTTATGCCGCACCGATATTTTTCCATGAGATCTGCCTGATTTCTTGCTGAATTTTGCCAATAACGATTTTTCCGGTTTTTTATCGGTTAATTTATCAGGCTTCACAATTGACATATTCCGTCTGCCTGCCGTATTTCTTTTGTATATCTTTATTGACATAATTATAGAAATTCGCGTTGATTAGTGATTTGACATTTCAATCTTATCTCCCTCCTTAAGAGTTATCACCGCTTTTTTATAACCTGATTTCCATCCTGTCTTTCTGGCAAAATTTCTCTTTTTG
This sequence comes from bacterium, assembly GCA_021159185.1. GTDB lineage: Bacteria > Patescibacteriota > Minisyncoccia > Moranbacterales > UBA9337 > M55B143. The sequence goes on along the minus strand of JAGGSH010000033.1, from coordinate 10,097 downwards.
GGAGGAATGTTAATTATATTTATTTTAATAACCTTCACATTATATAACTCTTCAATAGCTCTCTTGACTTGATTTTTATTGGAAAATCTCGCTACCTTAAAAATATACTTATTCAAAGCCATCAGATTATGAGATCTTTCCGTAACCCAGGGCTCAACTAAAACCCGACAAGCAATTTCAGACTGCTCTTTCGGCGGAAAATCATTTTCTTTTTTCCCGCTTTTTTCCAAGCCCGCGGTCTTGTCAGCCTTATCTTTATCAACCGCTCTTACTTCCGATGATTTCGGTTTTTGACTATTGCCGACAACTTTCTCTTTCTTTATATTATTTCCGTTCTCTATGTCATTCCCGCGAAGGCGGCCTGCCTGCCGACGAGGCAGGGAATCTTCTTTCTCTTCTTTTCCCTTATCTTCTTTTCTCTCTTTTTTAAATTGGAAAATACTCATAACTTTTCTTAATTTCTAAAATTCTATGCTTATTGCTTATTGCTTATTGCTTATTGCTTATTGCTTATTGCTTATTGCTTATTGCTTGCTCCGTATTTCTTCTCTAAATATTCAATTGATTTTTTGCTAAGCATCAGTTGTTTGTAATTCAGCAAATCAACAACATTAAGCTCGCTTACGGGAATTCCATTGGCTTTCTCAATATTGCGACAATATATGTAAAAGTCTTCTTCTTGAAAGGAAAATCCGACTAAAACGCTTTTTTTAATATTTAAATTCTTCAACGCTTCGGCGAATTTTTTGGTTTTCTTTTTGTCTAATTTAATCTCGTCAACCACTGTCAAATCACCGGCCCTAAACTTTTCACTTAAAGCAATCTTAATTGATTTTTGCTTCATCTTTTGATTAATTTTCTTTTTAAAATTTCTTTCCTTGTTCGGACCAAAAACTATGCCTCCTTTTCTCCAAATAGGATTTCTCACCGATCCGGTCCGCGCGCGCCCTGTTCCTTTTTGCTTCCACGGCTTTCTTCCTGAACCCGCTCTTTCAGCCCGATCTTTGGTATGCGCTATAACCTGCCTTTTGTTGGACATCATTGAAACATAAACTTGATGAAGGAGACTGTTATTGGAAGGCAAATCAAAAACAGCTTCGGATAATTTTATATCCTCAACTTTTTCACCTTTTAAATTATGCACAGCAATTTTTACCATAATAATTTCCAATTGACCTAATTTCTAATTCCTTGGGAGCTTACTCATTTTTTTAATTCTGACATTTGATTATTTTGTTGGAAATTAGAAATTACCAGCCAAAGGCTGGCCAGCCTTTGGCTGAGAAATTAGAAATTTATTGAGATGTAATCTCAATAATCCTCCCGCTAACTCCCGGCACCGCCCCCTTTACTCCCAATAAATTTTTATTCTTGTCTATATAAACTACTTTCAAATTTTTAACCGTGGATTTCGTTCCGCCCATTCTGCCCGCCATCTTTTTTCCTTTCATAACATGCTGCGGGTAAGCGCTACCGATAGAACCGGGAGCCCGATGATCATGCCTATGTCCATGGGAATGCGGCGAACCGTGAAAGCCGTGCCGCTTCATTACTCCCTGAAATCCTTTAGCTTTAGAGACTCCGCTTACTTTTACTTTGTCTCCTTCCTGAAAAATATCCACCGTTATTTTATCCCCTTTTTTCAACTCGTCTTTTTCCTCTGAGCGAAATTCCCGGCAATGAAATTTATTTTTGGTTTTATTTACTTTCAATAAAGTCGCTGAATATTTATCTTTTTCTTCGGTTCTGATCAGAGAAACAAAATTAGGCTCGCATTCAATAAGAGTCACATTAAGCGCCCCTTTATCTTCACTGTAAATAGTGGTCATCCCTAATTTTTTTCCTAGTATAAACTTTTTCATCTTATTTATTTTCAAACAAAAAACTGGTCATTCAAGCCAGTCAAATCTTTTAAGATTTTAAAAAATTTCTGGCTAGTTTAGTATCCCATCCGCTGCCAGCTCTTATTAACACAATGGGACTTGAACTAACATGCTCACGAATTACTAATCTTTAACTCATTCGTACATTAGTAAAAGATTAGTAATTCGTGAAGGCTATCACATTTTTATTTCTATATCCACTCCGGCTGGCAAATCAAGATTAGTTAAATCATCAATAGTTTTCGGCTTCGGATTCCAAATATCAACCAGCCGTTTATGCACTCTCATTTCATATTGATCGCGCGCGTCTTTATGAACAAAAGTTGAACGGTTGACCGTAACTTTATGGATTTCAGTAGGAAGAGGAACGGGACCGGAAATCTCCGCTCCGCTCCTTTCCGCTGTTTCAATAATCTTGCTTGTTGACTGGTCAATAACCTTATTGTCGTAAGCCTTGATTTTAATCCTAATTCTTGATTGTGGTGCTTCTTCCGTTTTCTTCGCCATTTCCAAATTTTTAAATAAATAAACTAATATTCTTTATTTAAGCCACTTCCGCCCAAGGCGCTTAAGTCCGCCTTTAGAGGAGATCAGCCTCGGGCTGAAGAGCGTTTATCGGAGTATTGGAATCGCTACGCTACTTAATAATCTTAGCGGCTACTCCAGCTCCAACCGTTTTACCTCCTTCACGAATGGCAAAACGCATACCTTCCTCCATCGCCACCGGAGAAACCAATTTGATTTTCAAATTCACAGTATCGCCAGGCATAACCATTTCCGTTCCTTCCGGAAGCTCAACTTCACCGGTAACATCAGTGGTTCGAATATAAAATTGTGGTTTGTATCCTTTCAAAAACGGAGTGTGCCGTCCGCCTTCTTCTTTAGTTAATATATAAACCTCTCCTTCAAATTCAGTGTGGGGAGTTATGGATCCCGGCTTAGCTATAACCTGGCCTCTTTCTATATCCTCTTTTTTAATTCCGCGCAGAAGAATTCCCGCGTTATCACCAGCTTGCCCTTTATCCAAAGACTTATTAAACATTTCTATTCCGGTCACAACCGTCTTTTGAGTGTCTCTTAACCCAACAATCTCCACTTCGTCATTAATATTCACAGTGCCTCTTTCTATTCTTCCAGTAGCCACGGTTCCTCGCCCTTCTATGGAAAAAATATCTTCTATAGGCATCAATAGCGACTTGTCAACATTGCGAACCGGTTCCGGAATTTGCTCGTCTAAAGCCGCCACAATATCCAAAATAGGCTTAGCCGCTTCGTCATCAGCGGATTTTGTTTCCAAAGCTTTAAGGGCTGAACCGCGAACAATAACAGTGTTATCACCATCAAATTCATATTTAGAAAGTAATTCTCTTATTTCAGCCTCCACTAAATCAACCAATTCGGGATCATCCACCATATCAACTTTATTGATGAAAACCACGATAGCGGGAACACCCACTTGGCGAGCTAAAAGAATATGCTCTCTGGTTTGAGGCATAGACCCGTCAGTAGCGCTTACCACTAAAATTGCTCCGTCCATTTGAGCGGCGCCGGTAATCATATTTTTGATGTAATCAGCGTGTCCCGGACAATCCACATGGGCGTAATGCCTTTTCTCGGATTCATACTCGCAATGAGCGGTAGCAATAGTAATTCCGCGCTCCTGTTCTTCCGGAGCGTTGTCAATTTCCTTGACTCCTTTCGGCTTAGCCAGCCCTTTTAAACTTAACACATGCAACATAGCCGCCGTCAATGTTGTTTTTCCATGGTCAACATGCCCGATCGTTCCCACATTGACATGCACTTTGTCTCTTTTAAATTCTTCTGCCATATAATTTTATTTTTCCTTGCGCGAACAGCCGCGGGATATTATTATTTATTAAAAAATACCGCCGGCATTCCGCAAATTAGTATTGATAAAAAAACTAGAAATTAATTAAATAAATATTAGCGAACATACTTTATTTTCTCCTCCCTTTTTTCCAGTTCTTGAAAATTCAAACCTTTTTCATTCTTTACTTCTTCTGAATTTTTCCAGAGATTTACATCGCTGTTAATTTTATCAAGAGGTTCTTTTTTTGTCAAATTTTTCGCTTCATCCTTTTTAATTTTCTTAAATTCTTCCAGCGTCATAACAACATAGCATTCATCCTCATCAAACAATATCGCTTTTCCATCCATTAATTTCAAAGCTTCTTTAAATTCCGGTAATAACATACAACTCATACACTTTATTTCTTATCCATTATTTCTTCCGCTACGCTAGCGGGAACTTCCGCGTAATGGCCGAATTCCATTGAATAGCTGGCGCGCCCCTGCGTCATACTGCGCAATTGGGTAGCATAGCCAAACATAGAAGCCAAAGGAATTTCCGCGCTGATTTCTTTCACGCGAGCATTGCCTTCTCCTCTGTCATTAATTTCCTTAATAACGCCTCGGCGGGAATTCACATCCCCTACTACATCTCCCATGAACTGTTCCGGCGTAATTATTTGGGCATCCATAACAGGCTCCAGTAAAACCGGATTGGCCTTTTTAGCCGCTGACTGAAGCGCCATTGATCCCGCGATTTTGAAAGCTGCTTCGGAAGAATCCACATCATGGTAAGAACCATCGTAAAGAGTAATTTTCATATCAACCAATGGATAGCCTGCTAAAACTCCATTGTCCATAGCTTCCCTTATGCCTTTTTCCGTAGCCGGAATAAATTCCTGCGGAATAGCTCCGCCCTTAATTTCATTCACAAATTCAAATCCTTCTCCGGGCTCTTGCGGTTCAGCTTTAATCCAACAATGCCCGTACTGCCCCCGCCCGCCGGACTGGCGAATATATTTTCCTTCCGCTTCCGCTAATTTTTTAATCGTTTCCCGATAAGCCACTTGGGGCTTCCCCACATTGGCTTCCACTTTAAATTCTCTTTTCATTCTGTCCACGATAACATCTAAATGAAGCTCTCCCATTCCGGAAATTATAGTTTGTCCGGTTTCTTCGTCAGTCCGCACTCGAAAAGTAGGATCTTCTTCGGCCAGTTTCTTAAGCGCCAACCCCATTTTTTCCTGATCTGCCTTGGTTTTCGGTTCCACCGCGATATCAATAACCGGTTCCGGGAAAGTTATTGATTCCAAAAGCACTGGCTGTTCTACATCGCACAAGGTGTCTCCGGTAGTGGTATTTTTAAGTCCCACTAAAGCGCCTATTCCGCCGGCTTCCAATTCTTCCACTTCCTCCCGATGATTGGAATGCATCCGCAATATCCGCCCGATCCGCTCCTTACTGTTCTTGGCGGAATTTAAAACATAAGATCCCGTCTTGGCTATTCCCGAATAAACCCTGAAGAAAGTAAGTTGTCCCACAAAAGAATCGGCCGCCACTTTAAAAGCCAAAGCGGAAAAAGGCTCTTCGTTGGAAGGTTTTCTTTCAATCTCCTTTTCTGTTTTCGGATCTATCCCTTTCATCGGAGGAACATCAACAGGAGAAGGCAAATAGTCAATTACCGCGTCCAAGACAAACTGCACTCCCTTATTGCGAAGCGCGGTTCCCGTTAAAACCGGAATTAATTTCACACCGATTACCGCTTTCCTCAAAGCTTCTTTAAGTTCTTCTATTGAAATTTTTTCTCCGCCCAGATATTTTTCAATTAATTTATCATCGCTTTCGGAAATTCTCTCTATCATTTTTTCTCTCCATTTATCAGCTTCTTCTTTAAATTCTTCCGGAATTTCTTTTTCTATAACTTTCTCTCCCTTATCTCCTTCAAAATAATAAGCTTTCATTTTTAAAAGGTCTATCACTCCTTTAAACTCCATTCTTTCTCCGATAGGAATTTGAACAGCCACAGCGTTGGGAGTCAGCCGATTCCAAATAGATTCTATAGCTTGTTCAAAGTTCGCGCCCTCTTTGTCAATTTTATTTATGAAACAAATTCTGGGAACATTGTATTTGTCCGCTTGCCGCCAAACTGTTTCGGACTGCGGCTCCACTCCTTCTTTGCCGTCAAAAACAACCACGCCTCCGTCTAAAACGCGCAACGATCTCTCTACTTCCACCGTAAAATCAACATGTCCCGGCGTGTCAATAATATTAATTTGATGATCTCGCCAATAACAAGTGGTAGCCGCGCTAGTAATGGTAATTCCTCTTTCTCTCTCCTGCTCCATCCAATCCATCACCGCTTCTCCTTCATGCACTTCTCCGATTTTATGAGTAATCCCGGCATAAAACAAAATACGCTCGGTAGTAGTAGTCTTCCCGGCGTCAATATGGGCAATAATCCCAATATTTCTTAACTTGTTGATAGGTGTATTTTTCATATAACTACGCGAAATGCGCGAACGCTTTGTTAGCTTCCGCCATTCTATGAGTATCTTCCCGCTTCTTCATGGCCGCGCCGGTTTTATTGGAAGCGTCAATTAACTCGTCGGCTAATTTTTCCGCCATCTTTTTTCCCTTGCGCCCTTGGCAAGCATCTTTAATCCAGCGCATCGCCAGCGTGTGCCTTCTTTCTCCCGACACTTGAATGGGAACTTGATAATTAGCCCCTCCGACTCGGCGCGATTTTAACTCTAAAACAGGAGAAATATTTTTAATCGCCTGTTCAAAAACATTAAGGCCTCCTTTGCCGGTGCGTTCCCGGATAATTTCAAAAGCGTCATAAACAACTTTTTCCGCTATGCTTTTTTTGCCATCTCGCATAATATGCCCGATAAAACGCCCCGCCAACAAATTGCCGTATTGCGAATCTGGCATCCATCTTTTTTTAAATTTTCTTTTTCTTCTAGGCATACTTAAGAATTGTTATAAATGTTATAAATGTAAATATGTAATTAGAACAATTAGAACGAGCGAAGCGATGGAACAACTAGAACATTATTTGCTCTTCGGTTTCTTCGTCCCATACTTACTCCGCCCTCTAAGCCTTCCTTCCATCCCCGCCGTATCCAACACGCCTCTCACTATATGATAACGCACTCCGGGAAGATCTTTCACTCTTCCTCCTCTAAGCATTACGATTGAATGTTCTTGCAAATTATGTCCGATTCCCGGGATATAGGCGGTTACTTCCATTCCGTTAGTCAATTTTACTCTGGCGATTTTTCTCAAAGCCGAGTTAGGCTTTTTGGGAGTAGTAGTTCCCACCTTAAGGCACACGCCTCTTTTAAAAGGACCGTGCGAAACTACCGGAATATTTTTTAAAGTATTAAAAACCATAGCCATTGCCGGAGACTTGGTTTTCTTCTTAGTTAATTTTCTCGGTTTTCTTTTAAGCTGGTTTATAGTCGGCATAATAATATAAATCCCTAATCTACGCTAATTTACTCACTAATTTTCTCTAATAAATTATTCGGGATTATTCGAGATAAAATTCGCATTGATTAGTGATTATGTAATAAACAAAAACTGCTAGTTAACTAGCAAAGCAATAGTAAACAATGAATTAAAATTTGTCAAACGGCAATGCTGAAAAAAATGCCTAGCACAAAATTCAGAAACGCGCCCAGCGGACCGGAGAATAATATGATAAAAAATAAAAGTAAAATAAAACCGAACTGCTCCAGCATAATCATTGTTTCCGTTTTGATGGGAAAAATGGAAAATAGAACTTTTGAACCATCCAATGGCGGAATGGGAATAAGATTAAAAAATGCCAGCAAAGCGTTCCAGAAAATAATTATTATACAGATTTCAAAAAATATGGAAGCCGCCGATCCTGCAATAACAGAAGAAACTTCGCTCCAATTGTCAAAGTTTCTTATAATGTCAATTTTAAGCGCGGCGGGAAGGCTGACAAGTTTAGCTGCAATAGCAAATGTCAGCGCAATTAAAATATTTATGCCCGGTCCCGCAAAAGCCACTAACGCCGGACCCCACCTTTGATTTTTTAAATTGTAGGGATTGTAGGGAACCGGCTTAGCCCAGCCGAAAGCGAATTTGAAACCGGTCATAACTAACATTAAAAGAGGCACCGCGATAGAACCCCATGGATCAATATGCCGAACAGGACTAAGATTAAGCCGCCCGGCATATTTAGCCGTCTGGTCGCCCAGCCATAAAGCCACCATCCCATGAGAAACTTCATGGATTATGATAGTGTAAAGTAGAATTACTAAATAAAAACCGATTAAAACAATTTCACTAAGCATAATGCTATAAATCTCTAATCAACGCTAATTTATTCACTAATTCTCTCTAATAAATTTCAATTTCCATTCGGGATTATTCGCGATAAAATCCGCGTTGATTAGCGATTTATATTATCGCTTGCTAAAACTTAATTCCTATGATAATGTAAATTCCGTAATTAAGCAACCCTAAATCTCACAACTCAAAACTTATAACTCGAAACTTCGAATTAAATTATTCCACCTCCCCCCTTTTTTTTACTAAGGAGGGATGTCCGAAGGACAGAGGGGGTTTCTTAATTTCTTGAGTTACGAGTTATAAGTTGTAAGTTATGAGTTACAAGTTATAAGTTTATGTCTAGAGTTTGTCAAATCTGCGGGCGAGGAACCCAAAGCGGAAATACCCGAAGCCATTCCAACATCGCCACCAGAAGAAAATTCAAAATCAATCTTCAAACCAAAAAAGTTGACGGCCGAAAAATAAAAGCCTGCGCCAAATGCATCAAGACTATGTCAAAAGTGTAGGTTGTTTATATTATTCTTTCATATCAGAATATTAAGAATATTAAGAAGGAGGAAACATACTATGTGTCTAAATGAAAACTTTTGTGATTATTGTCCATTAATACCTTTTCACAATAACGGTTCATCGCTCTCGCGTAGGGATCCTGATTTAATCACTCCTGACAGTCTTATTGATTGGCTGAAAGATGAGCAACCAAAAAAAGAAAAGATGAGAAAGACAACAATGATTAAGCGAAAGGGAGATGTAAAATGAAAAAATTCCTTAAGAGAATTCATCTTTTTTGGAGAAAGAAACAAGGCAAACCGATTCAGTATAATTTTGCATCGGAAAAAGAAGGAGTGCCTATAGGAGTTGAATTAGAAGTCTATCATTTAACATTTCACGATATGGCGACTTATGCCTGTCAGTGTCGTTTAACCGAAGAACAACTGTTGAACGGACTCGATGCAAATGCCATAAAAATAACGGGATTCAAAAGAATTGATAAATACAATGGAATAACAACATTCCAGCCTTGCAAAACATAATACGAAAAGGTCTCCGCCAAAAAAGCAAAGAAACTTTGTGTCCGCGCGTAATCATGCGGACACTTTTTTATTTTCAAATCTCCACACTTCTATAAAATTTTAACCCCCCCTCGCCTCAATAATAAAAAGTAAAAAAACAATTACCACTAACATACGATCATACAGTAGTAGTAAATAGAAAAATGGAAAATTTAAAAAGCCTTCTCCGCTAATTTTACTGATCTACCATTAGTTTACGATCGTATCATAGTGGTAGCTGGTAAATAAAAAAATATTAAAAGATCCCCTCCACCAATTCTACCACATTACCACTAGCTCACGATCGTATAATAGCGGTAAGCAAAAAATATTAAAAAACCTTCCCTGTCAATTCTATCCTCCTACCACTAATTTACGATCGTATAATAGTGGTAAATAAAAAATTTCTAAAAACACTATCCTGCTTTGCTTCCTACTTTTATAAAGAAAACTTTTGCCGAATTGAAAATCTTACAGCCCAAACTTCTTCCTCAACTTTTTATCCGAAGATTTATCAAGATCAACAATCGCGCATTGCTGGACAAACTTTTTTATTTTAAAAAACTTCAGCACTATTTCAATTTCTTTTCTGCACGGATAAGGATAAACAAAAACCGACTTTTGCAACTCCACAAATCCCAATTCTTTTATTTTTCTCCGCAACGCGTCCCGGCCGATTCTTTTTTTCTCGGGAATATCAAAAAGCACTACTCGCCATTTCTGATCCCATTTTCCGGGCTTTTTAATTTTCAAATTATCCAGACCCAATTTTCGGGCAGCCGTTTTCCCTTTTTTCGTTAGTTCAATATTCCACCATTCGCCTTTTTTGCGATAACGGATAAATTTGTGATTCTCTAATTCTGAAATATTGCGACGAAGCTTATTTTTATTAGCCTTTCGCCATTCCCACGCCAAAGCGCGAAAAATTCTTTTTTGCGCTTTGGGAGAAGTTGCCAATCCCAGCGCCACCCCGCCCAGTAACAAAATTAATATTTTCTTCTTTACATTGCTTCTGATTACCATAACT
>JAGGSH010000017.1 GCA_021159185.1 bacterium | reverse complement strand
TTTTAACCCTTTAGTTTAACATAAGGGGTGTCCAATATGTATCTCATCTTATGCATCTTAACTAAATATATGTTAACTAAATATAATCTAATTCTTTCAATAAATTCTCGTAAGTTTCAATAACATCTTTGGCTGTTTTTTTATCTATCATAAAATCTTTCTCGTAAATAATGCGATTGCGGACTTTATGAACGCCTTTAAGATCCTCAACATTTTCCAACTGCCCCGGCTTTACCTGCTCCAGCCTCTCCGCTATATTCTTTCCTTTATATCCAATCTTAGACAAGATATCATCAACTATTCTGTCAGCTTCTAAAATCGCCGCTTTGTATTGTGAAATATTTTCGCTTTCCAACCGTTTTTTTATGCCCTGCCATTTTTTCAGCGCTTTATTTTTTGAAACCGCCGGCATATCCATTCCTTTAACAGCGATTCTTAAATCCGCCCCCACTCCCCGTAAAATTAAAAGCAGAATAATATCAACCAGCAGAACAGTAATGTAAACCACCAATAAAAATTTAATCACCGTAAAAAAAGGAGAATAATAAGCCTGCGTTAAAAATTCCAGAGCTTGATTGTAATTAAAATTAAATTCCATTTTCATAAGCATGCGCCACTCGCAACAAATTTTCCTCGTCAAACCATTTGCCCATCAGTTGCCCTCCCGCGGGAAGTTTTCTTGTTTTTTCGGGAATCGTTCCTATGGGAAAAGATATGGCCGGAACACCAGCTAAGTTAGCTGTCACCGTATAAATATCAGAAAGATACATTTTTAAAGGATCGTCCATTTTCTCGCCGAACTTGAAAGCCGTTTCCGGAGCAGTGGGAGAAAAAATCACATCTACTTCCTTAAAAACTTTTTTAAAATCATTTTTAATAAGCGCTCGCACTTTTTGGGCTTTGAGATAATAAGCGTCATAATATCCGGCGCTTAGCGTGTAAGTTCCCAGCATTATTCTTCTTTTAACCTCTTCTCCCAATCCGTATTCGCGGCTATCTAAATAAGTTTCCAGTAAATTCCGCGGCAAGCCGCCCTGCTCAAAATTAGAATCTGATTTATCATTAACCCGCAAACCGTATTTTATTCCATCAAAACGCGCCAGATTGGAACTCACTTCCGATGTCATAATTATATAATAAACCGGCAGAGAATATTCACTGTGAGGCAAGCTTATTTTTTTTATTTCCGCTCCCAGCTTTTTAAATTTTTTAACCGCCGCTTCAAATTTTTCGCGAACTTTATCATTCAATCCTTCGTTTAAATATTCTTCGGGAATTCCGATTTTTATATTTTTAATATCTTTCGTAAAATAATTCTCGTAAAATTTATCCGAACTTTTGGCCGTGGTGGCGTCCATATTATCCTCTCCGGATATGCCGGAAAGAATTATGGCCGCGTCTTCCACTGTTTTCGCGATTGGCCCGATTTGGTCCAAGCTGGACGCCATAGCGATAAGTCCGTGCCGGGACACCCGGCCGTAAGTCGGCTTGAGCCCAACCGTTCCGCAAAATGAAGCTGGCTGGCGAATAGATCCGCCCGTGTCCGACCCCAGCGCCCAAACCGCTTCGTCCGCCGCCACCGCCGCGGCGCTTCCGCCTGAAGATCCCCCGGGAACTCTTTCCAAATCAGCTGGGTTTTTAGTTTTATGGTAAGCGCTGTTTTCCGTGGATGATCCCATCGCGAATTCGTCCAGATTAGTTTTTCCTAAGATGACCGCGTTTTTTTCTTTCAGTTTTTTTACAACCGTCGCGTCATAAGGAGCGATATAATTATCCAATATTTTTGATCCGGCGGTAGCTCTAATTCCGTCCAAGCAAACATTATCCTTAACGGCGCAAGGAATTCCCGCCAGCAAATCTATTTTTTCTCCTTTTTTAATTTTATCGTCAACCGCCCGCGCCTGATCCAGAGCTAGATCTTCTGTCAAAGTCAAAAAGGCTCCAATCTCATTATCCCTTTTTTTAATTTTACCAAAATATTCTTCGGTCAATTTTACCGAAGTCGTCTCGTTGTTTATTAATTTTTTATGTAATTCTTTAATCATTGGCGTAATCCCCAATTTATTTTTTCTTCCCCCTTTTCAAAAGGGGGATTTAGGAGGATTTTTATTATTCGTGATAATTCGTGCATTAAATTCGTGTTGATTTGTGATTTTATAACACGCTCCTCACTTTCAAACACCCATCCTTAGTTTCCGGAATATTTTTAATAATTCTTTTCTTTCCCGACTCCGCGAAATCTTTTTCTTTATCTTCTCTGGCTATGTTAAGCGTTCCGGTAATATGCCCAACGGGTTCAATGTTTTCAGTGTCCAGCTCTTCCAACTTTTTAAAATAATCCAAAACCGCCGAAAGATCTTTCCGGTATTTTTCAATTTTATCCTTCTTCAGCCCGATACGAGCCAACCCCGCAATATGGTTTATTTCGTTTTTTGATAACATACCCGCTAATTTACAAATACTATTACAAATATACAAATTCACATATTAAACTAATAGACATTTAACATTCTGTAAAACTTAACCCCGTCAGGAGTAAAATTAGAATTTTCTATCGCCTTTTGATAATATTTCTCCTAATATCCATATCCTAATTCGTTATGCACTTCAAATAAGATTCCCACTATCTTATAACTCAAATCTTTATAAATAACTTTGCCGTTTTTACCGTCAACTTTCATAAAAAATTTGTATATTTGTATCTTTATTTGTATATTAGTGGGACATTATTTAACCATTTTTACAAATTCTTCCTCCCCAATAATTTTCACTCCCAACTTTTTAGCTTTGTCGTATTTTGACCCGGGATTTTTTCCCGCTACCACATAATTAGTTCTTCGGCTCACTGACGATGAAACGCTTCCGCCTTCTTTCCTTATCATATCTTTTGCCTGCTCTCTTGTAAAGTTTTGCAATATTCCTGTCACCACAAATTTCAATTCTTTTAATTTGCTTGTTGTCTGTTGTTTGTTGCCTGTTGTTTGTTGCATTATTTTCACCCCTAACTTGTCCATTCGCTTTAACAGTTTTATATTTTCTTCATCGTTAAACCGCCTAACCAAACTCTCCGCCGCCTTCTCCCCGATTCCTTTAATTTCCATCCAATCTTCCGCCTTAATTTTCGGAAAGTATTTAACAATATCATTGAGGCTCAAAATTTCTTCAGCTGCAGGTTTTGATTTTTGATTTTTTCGGCCAGAGGCTGATCCGCCTTTGGCGGAGATTTTTGATTTACGAGTTACGAGTTTCAAGTTACGAGTTACAAGGATCGCTCCTTCTTCGCCAAGATATCTTATTCCCAAGGCCATAAGAAATTTTTCCAGAGTTATTTTCTTGCTTTTTTCAATGGCGTTTAAAAGATTTTCGGCGGATTTTTCCGCGAATCTTTCTAACGATTCCAGGTCGCCCCGTTTAAGTTCAAATATATCCGCGGGATTAGCTATCAATCCTTCGTTTACTAACTGTTCCACTATTTTTTTCCCCATCCCTTCAATATCAAATCCTTTTTTACTTGCGAAATGAATAATTTTCTGAATTTCCACGGCAAAGCATTTTGGATTAACGCAGTAATGCGCCGCGCTCAACGCTCCGCGACCTTTGACTTTTGACCTTTGACTATTGACCATTTTTTTTGTCAATTGTTTTTTGTCAATTGTCAATTGTTCTTTTCTCACTTTTCCTCCGCAAATGGGACACTTCTTCGGCATTCTGAATATTTTTTCTTTTCCCGTTCTTAATTTTTTCAAAACTTCCACTACTTCCGGAATTACATCTCCCGCTTTTTGAATTACTACCGTATCGCCAATACGGACATCCAGCCTTTTAATTTCATCCTCGTTGTGAAGCGTGGCGCGGCTAACGATTGACCCGGCTATTTTTACGGGACGCAAATGCGCCACGGGAGTAAGCGCTCCGGTGCGCCCCACTTGAACTTTAATATCTTCTACTACGGTAGTCGTTTTTTCCGCCGGAAATTTATAGGCGATTCCCCAGCGGGGAGATTTTCCGGTATACCCCAGCGCTTCCTGCATTTCTTTGGAATTAATTTTAATCACCACTCCGTCAATTTCGTAATTTTCCCGCTTTCTCTTCTCCGCCCACTCCTGATAAAATTTATCTATTTCTTCAACGCTCCCGCAAAATTCATAATGCTGATTAACCTTAAACCCCAGTTTCTCTAATAATTTTAGTTCGTCTGTTTGTGTTTGCGGTTCTTGTAATTTTGTTTTAAATTTTGAATTTTGTAATTTGGATTTGTTTGAAAATTGGAAATTGGAAATTGGAAATTCATTGGAAGTTGGAAATTGGAAATTGGAAATTCTTAACTCGTCTATTTCATAAATAAAACTATCCAATCTTCGGCTTGCCGCGATTTTGGAATCTAACTGCCTAATTGACCCCGCCGCCGCATTGCGAGTGTTGGCGAAAAGAGGCTTATTTTTAAGCTTTCTTTCCTTATTAAGCCGTTCCAATTCTTTCTTGCTCAACCACACTTCTCCCACCGCGATAATGTCAATCGGATAATTAAGCTCCAGCGGAATGCTTTGGATAGTTCTAATGTTAGCCGTCACATCCTCTCCGACCACTCCGTCTCCCCGCGTCGCTCCCTGGACCAGCTTCCCTTTTTTATAAGTCAAAATTATCTTTAACCCGTCAATTTTCAACTCACAACAGTAATTTAAAGAAGAATTTTGAATTTGCTTACTGCTTGCTTCTTGCTTCTTGCTTCTTATCCTTTCAATTTTCTCCTCCCACTTCTTCAACTCCTCAAAATCAAAAACATCGTCAAACGACCATTGTTTAAACTTGTGCCTGACTTTTTTAAATTTGTCCAGCGGTTCTCCTCCAATCCTTTGGGTAGGGCTGGTGGAAGATTTGAATTCTGGAAATTTTTCTTCCAGTTGGCGCAGTTCCTCCATTAAAGAATCATAAACTTCATCGCCTATATCCGGCTTGTCCAGCACGTGATAAAGGTAGCGGTGGCGGTCAATTTCCCGCCGCAGTTTCCCAATTCTTTTTTTAGCTTGCGCTTTGGTTAAATTAAGCATATTTAAATTATAGCACAAAAAAACAAAAAACAGGTTTAGCGCCTGCCTTATTTTCACATTTAAAAAAATATTACAAATCCACTTCTACCGCTCGGTTGATTCCGGAATATTTTCCTAAAGATTTGATTTTAGTAATAGGATTCATAGCGCCAGCTCCGCTGCAGACACTAACTAAACCGCCGGCATCTTCAAAAGTTAAATTATATTCCCCGCTGGGAGCGCTGGCAATTACGGTCGCTTCTCCACCGATAACACTACACCCCATATTCGCATCAAAATCATTAACTGTCCAGCTAAGTCCTATAATTTTTTCCAGCGCTATTTCCGCTCCGCTATCCGCCGCTTGATAGGCTATAATTGATTTTCCGGTGTCGGAAGACATCTTTCTTTCCTTAACGGAAACAGTCGCCACTCCCGCCGCTATTATCATTAAAACAAACATTATTATCAACGAGAAAGCCAAAATAGATCCCTGCCGGTTTGCCTGACGGAAAAAAATCTTTATTTTTTTGTTTTCTTCTTCCATAAATGATTACTTTAAACTGCGAAACACCTTATCTTTATAAATTTCTACTCTTATGTGTCATTCCCGCGCAGGCGGGAATCTTTTATATTCCCGCCTCCGAATAATCTCTCAAGGAAACGGATGACTGCATATTAGTATCCCTATCACCTGAATTAATCGTCATGGAAATAGTCACTTTTCCCATCTGTACGCCATTAGCAGTGACATCCACATCAAAACTCCCGCTAACATTACCAGTTGTCAATGACTTACTAAGCGCTGATCCGCCATATATGCCACCACTACAATCAGATGGGCCTGTCGCTGCTATAGAAGGAACTGGAACTCTTTCTTCTAATCTATTATCATTAAATGAATACATCCTGCACTCACTTCTAGAATAATCAAATACTCTTATCCATGCAGATGTTCCGGGACAGGTTGGACCTGAAGAACAATTAGCCACGCTACTCGTTCTCAATGTTTTTGCCATCAAATTCATCGCGTATTGGGCGCTTTCCAAGTCCCTCTGAACAACTTTAGCGTAGCGGTAACTTTTAATCATTTTAACAAAAATTCCCGACGCCGCGGACGCCATCAGCGCGAAAATGAAAACCGCCACGATCACTTCTATTAAAGTAAATCCCTTTTTAGTTTTTTTAGTTTTTGACTTTTTCATTTTCTTGAACATTATTTATTTACTAAAAATTGATCATTGGTTATTGGTTATTGATCATTTCCAGTTATTCCCCCCACCTAGTCAAAACTGACTGCGTATACACGCATTTATTGGAAATATTGCAATTTGCCAGCGCGGGAAAACTGCCGCCCCAAATAACTATGCTGGTGACGGTTAAGTCGCCCGGGGATGGATTATCAAAATCCAATTCAATTTTTCTTTGAAATTTGGTGTCTGTTCCCGTACCATCGTGAACATAAAATCCATTTTTATAATAAAGTTTTTTGTCTCCTTGGCTTTTTACATTATTAGAATCTTTATCAATTCTTAAATTATTATTGTCGGCAATAGGAAAGGTTGCGCCGTCAAAAGAGTCACTAATAGTTGAATCCGCCCAATTATTATCTCTTAAATTTCTCACCAGCTCCACGCCTTCCTGCGCCAATTGGGAAGCGATGATGTGGTCGCGGCTGTCCGTTGAATGATTAAGTCCGCTGACAACTAAGTTGATTGTCGCTACCAATCCAATGGCCACGACAAAAACTGAAATAACCGCTTCCATCAACGAAAATCCTTTTTTCTTCATCTTTAATTTTCGACTTTTAATTTTCAGCATAATTATATCTTTTTTCCTCCCCTCCTCTCTGAGGAGGGGAACTAAAGGGGTGGTGTGTAATTTCTCAAACCGTTTAGTTTTATAATTAGCTTCTGCCTTTTACACACCCCTCCGCCCTGTGGGCGCCTCCCCTCAGAGAGGGGAGGAAGGGTTTTTCATCCTATGGGCAACCTGCCGCGCCAATATCCGTTTCTATTACTTTCCCTGAAGAATACACGCATACTCTTATTGTTTTTCCGCTTTTAGACAATGCGATATTTTCCGGAGCGCCTAAAACCACGCTGCAAGCGCCATAAGGAGCTGAAAAATTAAACGAACCGCTGACCCCACTATTAAAAACGATTCCGTTTTTTAATGTATAGCTGTTATTAATATTACAACCATTATTAACACTATAGCTATTGGTTGCATCCGTATAAGCAAAGACATAACTATTACACCCCGCGCCGGCATCTTTCCCCGTCAGCGCGTAATTTTGCGCTTCCCTAATCATTGCCGCCACTTCCCGCGCCGCCGCTTCTAGCGCTTTATCCGTCCGGCTGCCACTGGTGGAAACTAACAAAACGCTAGTCATAATTCCAACTATGGCGACTACTATCACAAGCTCAATAAAAGTAACAGCCTTTTTATACATATCAAATGAAAGCCGATTATTTAAAAACACTATACCAATATTCAACTTGCGGCAAAACTTTTTCCAGAAAGACCGCCAAGATTACGCCGCCCGCCAAAAAAGGCGCGAAAGGAATCTGGCTTTTTATTGTTTTCTTTTTTAATGCTATTAAAATTATACCGCAGATTGCTCCAACTGTAAAAGCCAGCATAAGCGCCAGCAATATTTTCGGCCAGCCCATAATCAGCCCCGCCCAAAGCGCCACATAAGCGTCCCCCGCTCCCATCCACTTTTCTTTGGATAAATAAGATAAAGCGAAAAAGAAAAGGAAAGCCGCGCCGCCTCCTATGATTCCGGAAATAATTTTTGAAAATAGTAATCCATTCACTGAATTAAACGACGCCCAATCCAAAAACACAAGATACGATACCGCCCATATCACACCAATCCATAAAATAATCATCGGAATTTCCATAAGTTTCAAATCGTAAAAGAAGACCGTTATCAGCAATGAAAAACTCACTAAATAAAATAAAGTTTCTGCCCAGCTTTGAATATCCGCCGCTATGAAAAAATAATATCCGACCAGCGCGAAAATTATTCCGGTTGCCAGTTCCACCAAGGGATACTGCCAAGAAATTTTCCCTTGGCAATTCCGGCATCTGGCTTTAAGCAGGATAAAACTTAAAAGCGGAATGTTGTCATACCAGCGAATGAGAACCTTGCAATGCGGACAGCGCGACCGCCCTAAAATAGACTCCGCCAATTCCAGCCGGCAAACCACCACATTTAAAAAGCTTCCAATAATCAGGCCTAGAACGAAGAAAATCAAAATAATCATAAGTTAAATCTTTATCACTACTCTCCCATCTTTTCCATTTGACCTATGCGCAAGACATATAACCACATTTTATCCGCCTCTGGCGGGAAAAAGCTTCCAACAATCAGGCCGAGAATGAAAAAATTATTAGCGTAGAGTTAGCTCTGTCATTCCCGCGGAGGCGGGAATCCAGGATAAAATTGCCAGCTTCAGATAATACTCTAGATTCCCGTTCCCCGATCGGAGCCGAAGACAAGTCTCATGGGAATGACAATTGCGCATATTAGATAATTTTCCAATTTTTTCCGATTGATTTTCATGTTTAAAACTAACTAGCAATCACCTCCAATAAAGACTACTCCGTTTTGTGTCATAGATCCTACACAAGTTCCGTATGCGGCAGTCATTGTTACAGAACCCCCTGAAACCTCACCATTAGCGCAAGTTAAGGGATCACCGGCAGTAATTGCCCCTGATACATTACCAGCCGGCCATGCAATACCTCCTGGAGCAGGAGTATCTCTGTTGCATTCTGTAACAAGCGCTGTATTCATGCTTGATGCCGTGGATTGAAATTCGGCTACTCTGGCTTTATTTCTCGCGACATTCAGACTTACCATTATGACAGAGACTAAAATTCCAATAATAGCAATTACGATTAAGATCTCAATTAGTGTAAAAGCTTTTTTATTGTTGTGTAATTTATTTTTCATTTGCTTTTAACATGCTTAGTTTGAATGATTAAAAACTTTATTTGCTTGCTAAGTATATACTTAGCAAGCTTAAAAGTTTTGAAATACTGACAATCAATTATGTACAATCAGCTCCACCCCATGTTGTTACACCTGACTCATTCATTGTAGCTGTGCAATTAACATTCGTCGTACTCAAAACAGGATTATTAGATAAACCATTAACGTCACAAGTGGGTGCAGTCGTCCAGCTGGTACCAGCAGGAAGTACAGTATCCCCAGTATCCCATGTACCATCATCACAGTTAATAATTACCGACGCATGAGCACTAGAGGCTTGAGATTTAAATTCCGCTACCCTAGCTTTTACCCTCGCGTTGTTCAAACTCACCAACACAATGGAAGCCAGAATTCCGATAATGGCAATCACGATCAGCAATTCAATCAAGGTAAAACCTTTCAGATTCTTTAATTTTTTCATAATTAACACCTCCCTTCTTTTTAAGAAGCAAGCTTTAAGCAGCAAGCAATAAGCACTTTCCAAATTTAAAACTTCTCCTTTTTATTTTATTTTTTGCTTACAGCTTTCTTCTTACTTCTTTCTGCTTAGTTTCTTCTTATTACTCTTTATTAAACCATTTATCAACTTATGAACCAAAACTGTCTGCTCTGCTAAAAAGGAAAAAATTTTACTCTCCAAATATTTCACATCTCTGGCTATTATCAGCTGATTTTGCAATTCCGTAACGGAGCCAAGCGCCATATAATAAAAATGATTCTTATCTTTCAGCGTATTCCTGCTAAAACCTTCGGCAATGTTGGATGTTATTGAAATTATACATCTTCTCATCTGGTCAATCAATCCGAATCTCTCATCCTTTGGAAAGTGCGCAAGCTCCCTATATGTCATCAGTAAAAGTTTATGCCCTTCTTGCCACGCTATCAAATCCGTAAACTTAACAATCTTACCTTGTCGCATACACTTATCGTTTACTTCTTTTATCTTTTGTTTTCTCTTGATTTTTCTTCTTGCTTACTTCTTGTTGCTTATCGCTTGTAGCTTACCCCTACATCTCCCCCACAATACTGTAAATCGGCAGTATGATCGCGAACACCATAACGGCCACGCCCAGTCCCAGAAGCACAATTAAAACCGGCTCCAACAGAGAGGAAAAATTGCGCGTCATATTTTCAATTTCCTCATCATAGAAATCCGCGATGCTTTTCAATGATTCGTCCATTTTCCCCGTTTCTTCGCCTATTTTAACCATTTTAGAAACAATACTGGGAATATATGGAGATCTGGAAAAAACACTGCTGATATTCCCGCCGGATTTCATCTCGTCCGCGCTGCGTAAAATCACGCCGCGATAAACACTATTATCCACCACTTCGCTCATTATATTTAAAGCTTTCACGATGGGAATGCCTCCCACTAAAAGCACGGAAAAATTGCTGGCAAACCGAGAAAGATAGATATAACGAAAAAGTCTTCCGATGATAGGAATTTTTATTTTTATCTGGTCCCATTCTTTTTTCCCCGATTCGGTTTTGATATAATATATAAACCCGCCGATGGCGCCGAAAAAAACTATCAGCACCGCCCACCAATAAGCGGACATAAAATCTCCCGTAGCTATAACCGCTTTAGTATACCACGGAGTTTCTATATCAAGCTCTGTAATCATAAGAGTAATTTTGGGAAGGATTACCGTTATTACGATGAAACCGATTATCGCCGTGGCGGATAGTACGAATCCGGGATAGAGAAGCGCTCCTTTTATCTTAGCGGCTAACCGATAATTCTTTTCGGTGTTCTTAAGCACATACTTCAAGGCTTCTTGCAAGCCCCCGGAGATTTCGCCCGCTTTTATAATGCTCACGCTTAAATGAGAAAAAATATCCGGATGCTTGGCCATACTTTCCGAAAGCGACGCTCCGTCCTCAACATCATCGGCAATTTCCTTGATGATGCTTCTCATAAATTTGTTTTCCGACTGGCTGGCAACCGCCCTTAAAGATTGGACCACGGGAACAGAAGCGCCGATAAGAGTCGTCAGCTGGCGAAAAAACATCATTATATCTTTTTTATTCCCGCCTTCCCAGCTTCTCTGCAATTCCCTGAATACCCGAGAAAAATTTCTTTCTTGGGAAACAGACAGAGGAATTAGATTATTTTCTTCTAATGCTTCGGCTGCCGCTTTTTTATCATAAGCGTCCACCCGGCCCATTCTGACTTCTCCTGTTTTTTTATCTCTGGCCTTAAAAACAAAACGCATAATTTTTTTGTTTATAGGAATTTACACACTTGGTTGTCATTCCGGAATTTTCGGAGCGGATGCGGAGAAAATATTCGGAATCTACGCGTGAGGCAAAAGGAAACCTAGATTCCCTGCCTGCCGGCAGGCAGGCCGCCTCCGCGAGAATGACATAGAAATGTAACTTTCTTGTCAAATGCGTATACCCTAATCTATTTAACACTTTTAAAATAATCCCTGTTTTTCGCGTAGCTTAACGCGTCATCTATCGTAATTACTCCTTCTTTTACCAAATTCAGAAGCGATCTGTCCATAGAAGTCATTCCCTCTTTTAAACTTGTCTCGATAACATTGTCTATTTGGTAGGTTTTATTTTCCCTGATAAGGTTTTCAATGGCTCGGTTTTTAATCATTATTTCCAACGCCGGCGTTCTGTCTCCTCCCACCTTGGGAATCAGCCTCTGGGAAACCACCCCCAATAAAACATTAGATAATTGCGATCTCACCTGATTTTGCTGATGGGACGGAAAAATATCTATTATTCTGTCCACAGTCTGGGCGCTGTCATTGGTATGCAAAGTGGCAAAAATTAAATGCCCGGTTTCCGCCGCCGTTATGGTAGTGCTAATGGTATCCAAATCCCTCATTTCCCCGATAAGCACCACATTGGCGTCTTCCCTGAAAACCGCCCTTAATGCCTTATTGAAACTTTTAGCATCCTGTCCTATTTCTCTTTGGTTTATAATACAACGATCCTGTTTATAAATATACTCAATGGGATCTTCTATGGTAATAATGTGCTTATCGCTGTTATGGTTGATGTAATCTATCAATGCCGCCAAAGTGGTTGATTTTCCATGCCCTATCGGACCGGTGATTAAAAACAGTCCCTTGGAAAATTTGGTAAAATCATAAAGACTGGAGGGAAGATTCAATTCTTCCAGCGAGCGCACCTTATTGGTGATAAAACGCATAGCGATACTTACGAATCCTCTCTGAAAAAACACATTCGTTCTGAACCTCGCCTTGTCTTCAAGACTATAAGAAGAATCCACCTGCCCGTTTTCCAAAAGTTTCTTTTTTTTATCTTCGCTAAGAATAATATTGCTGAAAGCCTTAGTGTCTTTATCAGTTAAAATTTTTTCCTGCGACAAAGGGCAAAGCTTCCCGTCTATTCTCAACATCGGATACCTCCCCACCGCCAAATGAAGATCGGACGCATTCTGCTGGGCGGTTAGCCGCAAGAGGCTTTTTACTTTTTGTTCAACATTAATGGATTCCATAATTTTAAACGTTAGTAATCAATAACTAGTAATTAGTAATACATGTTGCATGTTTCATGCCCGCCACGAGGCAAAGCTTTTCAAGGTTCCATGTCAAATGTCAAATGTCATCCACTTTTCCTCCGATAGTCAAACTTCCTTCAGTAACTCTTTCTATCTCGGAAAGAGTGGTCATTCCTTTTAAAACCTTTAAT
The DNA here is from genome assembly GCA_021159185.1 of bacterium. Lineage (GTDB taxonomy): Bacteria > Patescibacteriota > Minisyncoccia > Moranbacterales > UBA9337 > M55B143. The sequence goes on along the minus strand of JAGGSH010000017.1, from coordinate 4,531 downwards.
ATCCCGTCTTGTTTCATCGTTAGCATTCCCTGCCTTTTAGCCACCTCTTTGAGCACTGTCTCATCTTCTCCTTTTTCCGAAATTATTTTTTGAAATTCATCGTCTATTTCTAAAACCTCGTAAATAGCGATACGCCCCTTAAAGCCCGACCCGTTGCATTCCTTGCATCCTTTTCCTCTGTAAAATTTGGGCTCTTCCGAAAGATCCACTTTATACTTAGCCGCTTCTTCCGCGGAAACATTCTCTAGCTCTTTTTTCACTTTATCTTCCATTAATCGGGGAATTTTTATTTCTTCTTTGCAGTTTGGGCAAATTTTCCTTACCAGCCTTTGCGCCGCCAGAGCTTTCAAGGAGGAAGCCATTAGAAAAGGCGCTACACCCATATCCACCAGCCGCGGGATCGCTCCGATCGCGTTATTGGTATGCAAGGTGGAAAAAACCAGATGTCCCGTTAAAGCCGCGTGAGTGGTCAACTCCGCCGTTTCATTGTCTCTAATCTCCCCCACCATAATAATATTGGGATCCTGGCGCAATATGGATCTTAACCCGCTGGCAAAAGTATATCCGATTTCCGGTTTTATCTGGCTTTGATTTATTCCTTCTATAAAATATTCCACCGGGTCTTCCAGCGTTATAATATTTCTCTCTTCCTGATTGAGTATTTTTAACAAAGAATACAGAGTAGTGGATTTTCCCGAACCCGTAGGTCCGGTCATTAAAATAATTCCGAAAGAATCTTTTAATTTTCTGACCAGTACTTCCTTGTTTCTTCCTACAGCTCCCAGCTTATCAAGATCAAATATTCCTTCGTTTTTACTCAATACTCTCAGCACCACTTTTTCCCCTTCCAATACGGGGAAGGTTGAAACTCTGAAATCAACGGCGCTATCCTGTTTTTTTATTTTAAACCGCCCGTCTTGAGGTTTTCTCTTTTCGTCTATTTTTAATTTGGAAAGTATTTTAATATGAGAAACAACCATTTTTCCCACTTCGTTAGGCAAAACCATATGGGAACGGAGTATGCCGTCTATCCTGAAACGAACCCGGTAACTGTTTCTTATCGGCTCGATGTGAATATCGCTCGCTTTTTTGTCAACAGCGTATTTAATGATAACACCGACTAGCTTGGCGACCGGAGCGCCCTGGACAACCTCGTCAATTTCTTCTCTCTTCCGCTCCTTGCCTGTTACCTTAATTCCCGTTTTCTTTTCAAAAGACTTCATAATTTCATCCACCGTTTCCTCGGCGCTGTCATACCAGCTGATAATATTTTGAAAGAGCTTTTTGGAAATTAAATAAATCTTAATTTTTACTTTCTTGCTTTCCGCCAAAAACCTTAATACATTCAACGCTTTCACATCCTGGGGATTAACCATTGCCACCTTAAGCGCGTTTCCTTTTTTTTCAAAAGCAATCAGCTTATATTCTTTGGCTGTTTCTTGGGAAATCAGTTCCAGCGCTTTCTTGTCAATATCTTTAGGAATTTTCAATAAACTGGGAAAGCCTGAAAAATTGTTCTTTTCCGATGAATTTTCTTTTGATTTATTTTTATTATCCACATGTTTTTTATTACTAGGGAATAAATGGATTGCTTCTTCCGGCAAGATTTGCCTCCAATTTTGAAACATTATTCTCACTGGTTAATTCCGCCACTTTATCAGCCACCGTGAAATTAAAACTTTTTTGAGAGAAAATAGGATCGGATAATTCATCTCCCAAACTTAAATGAGTTTGCGGCAAATAACTAAAACAAATTTCCGCTTCGGCCAGCAATTTTTCGCTTTCGGGCTGGCTGAAAATATTAACCATAGAAATATCATTGGCTCTTTTTATTTTGTAAATTCTGTCAAAAAAGCTTTTGATATTTTCATAGCTTCCCGCGAGGCTTAACTTGACTTTTGTTTTACGAACCATAACTTCAGGCGCTTTATTTTCTTCAGCTTCTGCCGCTTTAAATGATTTTGAACTATCTTTTACAATATCAGCGTTAAAATCCAACAAAGCTATGCCCGAGCTGGTAGCTGAATAGTTGAGCATATTGATTATTTCCTCCTCCTTTTCAACAGAAGGAAAATACTCCAAAACTAATTTTTCTTTGTCCGAATTGCCATCCAAATTTGCGTTTAAATTATTTACATTCTGCTTTTTAACTTTTATTTCCCGCAAAATATTTTTCTGGGAATCTAATTCGCTTTTATCCCCTTTGAGTTGAGAAAATTCCGGATTGATAAGCCAAATAAACAGCACAATTGACACTGCCAAAGCTATGGGGAAAAAGAATATTTTTAATCTCATATTTTTATGTTAGTTATTAGTTAGTTTCAAATACCAGCCGCGATTCTACGCTGAAATTAATTCTTCCTTCTTCGTCCCTGGTTGTCTTGGGAACTCTCACATCCTCAAAATAGCTGGAGCTTTTCAGGCTTAAAATTTGTTCGGCTATTTTTTTAAAACTATCAGAAATCGCTTCCAGCGCTAAGGTTTTTTTCACGCTGTCATACTTATATGAAGTAAGAACTACTCCCGGCGTCATCAAGCTTTCCACCTTGGACATTATTTCTTTGGGATTCTTGTTGCGCGAAATGCCGCTTTCTATTTCCTCGGTTCTTTTTTGAAAATCAGCTGTTCGACTTATTTTCTCTTCTCCCAGACTCCTCAACTCCTCGTTCATCTGGCCTTTAATTGACGCTGTTTCATTTTTAACATTATTATGAAACACTTTTAATCCGAAAAAGATTGAAAACGATATAACCAAAATTAAAATGGAAACGAAAAAACTTCCGTTTATCGCCATCCTTTTTTTCTTAGCGGATTCATCCTGCTGATTTTTTTGATGAAAATTTATATTTACCATATTTTATGTAGATTTTAAAAATTAAAACTTAACCAACTTTATTATACCACAAATCTATTTTTTGAGAAACTGCGCTTGTCCTTTTCATTTTCTTTGGTATTCCTCCACTCCCCTCAAAGCCAATCCCACAGCGACAGAAAATGACGGACCCATTTCTTTAATTTGAGAATCAAGGCTTTTGTCAAAATCAATGCGGCTCCATGGATTTCCCACAACAGCTTTTACACCCAAAACTTTGGAAAAATAAGCGTCAATGCCCGCAAGATTAGCCGTTCCGCCGGACAATATAGCGCCGTCTAGGTGAGCTTTTTTATTTCTGCTTTCGTAAGATTTTATTATTCTTTGCGCCTCTTCAGCTATCAGCTCTAAAGAAGGAAACAATATCGTTCCTTCCCGGCTATTAAAAATATCTTTTTTTTGCCTCTTTAAGGATTCCGCTCTTTGCCTGGAAATGCCCATGCTCTCCGCGATAGTTTTAGTTATTTCATTGCCGCCCATATCCACGCTGCGATTTATTTTAACTATTCCCTTTTCCGTTAAAATAATATTGGAATTCATAGCTCCGATATCAATAATTATAAAATTTCCCAAATCATTGCCCACCAAAGATCTTACCATGGAAAACATTTCCAGTTCTAAAGCTTTCATTTTTAATCCAGAATCGCTGATTAATTTTTCATATTTAAGCACTTCTTCTTTAAGAGCGGCCACTAATAAAATTTCCACTTTTTCAGACACGTTTGAATTTTTGCCTATCTTTTTTATAAGCTTGTTTTTTTTGATATTTTCTCTAGACACAATATCCCAGCTAAGAAAAACTTCATCTAAAGAAGCGGGAATATATTTATGAGCTTCAAATTTAACCGCTTGATCCAGCTCTTCCTTTTTCATATTGGGAAGCTCTATTAGCGCCACCAAACCGTTGAAGCCCGCCATTGAAACATAGGCCTGCTTTGACTTTAAAGGCATCTTTTTAAATAATTTTTTTAAGTATTTCTGCAAATGGCCTCCTTGCAGCCGAAGCTTGGAGCCCTTGTAAATTCCTTTCTTCTTTTCACCTGAATCAACCCATCCGTAATTAATCAGATGGGTTCTTTGCTTGCTGAAAGAAACCTCTACTACCTTCAGAGCAGATGTTCCGAAATCTATGCCTAAAAAATGATTTTGCTTTTTGAAAAAATTAAACATTTGTTTTTGTTTGTGTTTCCCGTGAACTATAAACCTATATACAACTACGAAAGTTAATTTCTTGAACTGCGAGTTTATTATACCACCTATATTTTATCACGCAATAACGAAATTAATAACTGGTAATTAGAAATTAGAAAACAGCCCTAGTTACCAGTTACTAATTACCGGTTACTGACAGTTGTTGACATTCACCGGCAATAAAAGATAGAATGAAAATATCCACATAAGATTAACTGTAAGAATCACTAGCGTTGCTTATATTTTCTTTCTCTGTCATTCCGGAAAATTTCGGAGCAGCAACGGAGAAATTTATCCGGAATCTAGGACGAGAAATCGCAAATGCAATAAAATAAACAGTTAATTTAAAGGCTCTTGCAATCTAACTCTGGATTCCAGGCATTTTTTCTTCCACTGCGTTACAGAAAAAATTTTGGAATGACAAGTGAAAATAATTAACAAAAAATGCAAACAACGCTGTGAAATCTA
>JAGGSH010000006.1 GCA_021159185.1 bacterium | reverse complement strand
ATATTATACTTTTTATTTTTTACAAAAGAAAATTTACATATTTATGCTTATTTTAATCAAAATAAAAAGCGCCAATTATAAAATTGACGCTCGGTTTTTTTTATGATTTTTTATTTAGTCGCAGTTGCGACCGAATGAATTTTCCACGGTTCAATGTAAACCTTGATATTTTGTCCCCCGGCTTTCTGTATAAGATGGCTAAATTGTTCAGGAGTTCTATAAATAAGTTCCCAGTTATAAACCCTCCTAAGTATATCGGCTGAAGGAAAAATTTCATTCATATTAGATACAATAATTTGGCCTCCTTTTCGCAGAAGGCTAAATGAATCCCTCAACATTTTTATTGCGATTCTATCGGGCAGATAATCAACTATACCGCACGCTTCTATCACATCAAATTTTTCATCGCCAAAGAGCCTGGGCAGGTTTTGGAAGGAATCTTGTACATAAGAAGTTATATCCTCAATTCCGGCCTGATTGACTTTTCTTTCTGCTAATTTAAGGGAATCCTTACTCGTATCAGTTAATATAACCTGAATATCTTTCCCTTGCCCTACTTCTAGCATTTCTACGATGGCGTGAAACAAAGGCTGGGCTGAACCGCAAGCGATAGAAAGAGTTTTACCACCGCCTGTTTCCTTATAAAGCTCGCACACTTGCCGATAACGATTTCTGACTCCCTGGGCATTGGGACAATTTAGATAGAACCACGACCAAGAATCTGGAGTATTTGATTCCGGCCATAGCCTTTTTCCTTTCCATTTGAAGCTTCCTAAAGCATTATAAACATCGTCCAGCGCTTCTGCTCTTTCCACATGCTGGCAAAAATGCTGCATCAAAGGAGAATTGCTATTAAACAATTTGGTGCGTATTTTGAAAAGTTCTGGAATTCTGTTTCGTCCGAAATTACGTCGCGTTTTAGCCAAAATTTTACATCTAGCAACAGGATCATTAAGCATAGCAGTTTCTTCATCATTAAGATGCTTCGAAATTGTTTTTACTGACTTCTTTTCAATGTGCGCGGCCATTAATTGGCCAATTGTTCTTTCAAATAAAAACCAAAAATATGGCATCTTCCTTTCAAAGATATTCCCGAACATTTTAATCATTTCCACTTCTCCTGTTTTCTCATTGAACAGTTTTTTTGTTGGCTTAACATCTGCCAACGGTAATGTTGCTATGTCCCACAGCTTGCTAATGGTCATCACAGTCATAGCTATTATCTCCTTTTTTTGATTCTTTTTTCAAAGAGCTGCCTGCTCTTCTTTCGCAATTTTTCTTTTCGCAATTTTATTTTACCATTGACAAGCAAGCCTTTGCAAGTAAGTATAATAAGTGGTGTGTAGTATAGCCTTAAAAAAAGAAGACAAAACAATAAAACAATAAAACAATTTAGCCATTTAAACTTATGAAAGTAGGAATCGTGGGATTGCCCAATGTGGGCAAATCAACTTTATTTAAAGCCCTGACAAAAAATCCGGTGGATATTAATAACTACCCCTTTTGCACTATTGAACCTAATGTGGGAGTGGTGGAAATAACCGACGGGCGTTTGGAAAAATTATCTGCTATGTCGCGAAGCCGAAAAACCGTTCCGGCTGTTATTGAATTTGTGGATATCGCCGGATTGGTAAAAGGCGCGGCGGAAGGAGAGGGACTGGGAAATAAATTTCTGGCCCATATCCGCGAAACGGACGCCGTGGCGCAAGTAATAAGAGCGTTTCCCGCCAAAGACGATTCCGTTTCAAGTGAAGAAATAACCCATATTTATGAAACTATCAATCCCGCCCGGGATATAGAAATAATAAACACCGAACTGATATTGGCCGATTTGGAAACAGTGAATAAAAGAATCGCTAAACTGCAAAAAGAAGTCAGGGGGAATAATAAAGAGGCGGTTATAAAATTAGCCGCCGCGGAAGAAATTAAAAAAAATCTGGAAAAAGGAAAGTTGGCTAACGAAGTAGAATTAGATGCGGAAAATAAAGTAATTGCGGAGTTAATTCATGAGCTGTCGCTTCTAACCAGAAAACCGTTTTTGTATATCTACAATATCTCCGGCGATCACAAAGACGCAACTAACCGCGCTCCCGCAAAGGCAGGCAGATGTATCAATCTGGACATTAAGCTGGAGGAGGAATTAAGCGAGATGAGCCCGGCGGAGATCGCGGAACTTGGGTTAACGCCTGAAATAAACAAGCTGGCGGCGGAATGCCATAAATTACTTGGGCTAATAACTTTTTTTACCACCGGCGAGAAAGAAAGCCGCGCCTGGACAATTAAAAAAAATTCCGCCGCGCCGAAAGCGGGAGCGGCCATCCACACCGATTTTCAAGAAAAATTTATCCGCGCTGATGTCATTAGATGGGATGAATTGTTAAAAATTGGCTCCTGGTCCAAAGCTAAAGAAACCGGCAAAATAAAAACGGTCGGAAAAGATTATATTGTCCAAGACGGAGACGTGATAGAGTTTAAGATTTAGAAAATTGCTATTGACAGCCAGCGGGAAATTTTATAAGATGAAGCTTGTATAAATCACTAAACTACGATCTAAATGTTCTATCGCTTCGCTTGTTCAAAATGTTCAAATCATTTTGAACAACTAGAACAACTAGAACATTTAGAACGATACAAAAATGGCTAAGCAAATAAAATACAGCGCGGACGCGCGCAAAAAAATTAAAGCGGGCATTGACCAAGTGGCCAATGCCGTAAAAGTGACACTCGGGCCCAAAGGGCGCAATGTGGTTTTGGACAAGGGATTCGGCGCGCCGACTATCACCAATGACGGCGTGACCATCGCCAAAGAGATTGAGCTAAAAAACAAATTTGAAAATGTCGGGGCGGAACTCATTAAAGAAGTGGCGGACAAAACCAACGACGCGGCAGGAGACGGAACTACCACCGCCACCTTAATCACCCAGGCTCTAATCCGGGACGGGCTTAAGTTTGTAGAAACCGGAATCAACCCGGTGGGAATCCGCAAAGGAATGGAAGCGGCTAAAAACGAAATAATAAAAATTCTTAGAAAAAACTCAAAAAAAATTGATTCCCGGGAAGAAATCGCCCAAGTGGCTACCATTTCGGCAGAATCGGAAAAAATGGGCAATATGATTGCCGATGTAATGGAAGAAGTTGGCAAAGACGGGGTGATAACCGTGGAAGAGTCCCAGACTTTCGGATTATCCAAAGAAATAGTGGAAGGGATGAATTTTGACAACGGGTATATTTCCCCTTATATGATTACCGATACGGAAGAGCAAATAGCGGAATTAAAGGATCCGCGCGTTTTAATAACCGACAAAAAAATATCGTCCATCAACGAATTACTTCCTTTGTTGGAAAAGCTGGCCCAGAGCGGCAAAAAAGAATTAGTCATTATCGCGGAAGAAATAGAAGGAGAAGCGTTGGCGACTTTAATTTTAAACAAATTGCGCGGAGCGCTGAATGTGCTGGCGGTTAAAGCCCCGGAATTTGGAGACGCCCGCAAGGAAATGCTGGAAGACATTGCCATTCTTACCGGCGCCCAAGTGATTAGCGAAGATAAGGGAATGAAACTGGAAAAAGCCGAGATTAATATGCTGGGACAGGCGCAAAAAGTAATTTCCACCAAAGAAAATACCACCATTGTAAGCGGAAAAGGAAAGAAAAAAGACATAGACGCCCGCGTGGAGCAAATCAAACTGCAGATTGAAAAAGCGGACAGCGATTATGATAAAGAAAAATTGCAAAAAAGAATGGCTAAGCTGGCAGGCGGAGTAGCTGTTATCAAGGTAGGCGCGGCGACCGAAACTGAGCTTACTTATTTAAAGCATAAAATGGAAGACGCGCTGGCGGCTACCCGGGCGGCTGTGGAAGAAGGAATAGTGGCAGGAGGAGGAACGGCGTTGGCCAAAGCGTCTGAAATCATACTTTCTAAAACCGAAAACAATTCGGAAAACATAGCGGGTGATAAAAGTGAATACATCGCCGGAAAAAAATCATTATTGGATGCTTTAAATGAACCGCTTAGGCAGATCGCCCTTAACGCCGGAAAAATTGAAGCGCCGGTTGTATTAAACAAGGTAGTGACGGACAAAAATATCAATTACGGATATGACGCCAATAAAAACAAGTTTGAGATTGATATGATTAAAGCGGGAATTATTGATCCTCTTAAAGTCACTCGAACCGCTTTGGAAAACGCCGTGTCTGTGGCGGCTATGCTGCTCACTACTGAAGCGGCTATAACCGACATTCCAGAAAAAAAAGGAGAATCCGTTCCGCCCGCTCCCGCTATGCCGGGAATGATGTAAAGTCTTGCAACGCAAAACTCGTAACCCAAGCGCTGGGAAATCCAAATATCAAAATCTAAATGCCAAGCCAAATCCAAAGTTCAAATTAGAATCAAATTTTTTAGTTTCTGGATTTTTAGCTTGATTCGAAATTTGGGTTTTGTAATTTAAATTTATTTTTTAGTTGGAACTTCCGCTTTAGCCTTTCTCCGAGAGGAGCAGGGCTTTTTAATCTTGATTCTGGGTTATAAGTTTGTTGGGTGTTTTTGTTATGTTGTTTTTGTGTTATAATTATCCTAGAAATGAGAAAATAAAAAAGTAAAAATATGTTAAAAGGTATTGTTAATGATTTAAATATTAAGAAGCAAGCGGAAGACTTAGAGATAAGCGTTTGGCAAACGCCTGGCTTCCTTTTTTCCGTAATGGGAATAATTATTATGGCGGCTATGGCGCTGGTTTATTTTGTGTCCAGCCATTATGATTCCCCTGAAATCTTAGTTATAAGCGAAACCGCCATAGTTATAATCATCCTCGCCATAGGAGGTTCTCTTATTAAAAACATAGAAACTTTTACTGAAACTAACAAAATGAAGTCGGAATTTATTTCTATCGCTTCCCATCAGCTTAAAACTCCATTGTCGGAAATAAAATGGGGAACCGAACTTTTTCTTTCCCAGCATAAAAATGGTGTTGAAAAAGATTTTCTGGATTTTGTTGAAAAAATTTCAGAGTCCAATTCAAAAATGATAAAACTTGTCAATAATTTGCTTAACATCACCAGAATAAGCCAAAAAAAATTCAGCTTAAAAAAAGAACAATTTGATATTTTAGAAATTTTAAGCAAGGCCGTCCGCGAAAATAAAATATTGGCTAAAACTAAAAATGTAAAAATAAGCTTAATAGACGCAACTAAAAACAATTCTTTCGCCATAGGAGATAGAAGAGGCATTAAGGCCGTTGTTGACAACTTGCTTTCCAATGCCATTAAATTTACTCGGGAGGGAATAATTAAAATAAATATTAATCGCAAAAAAAACAAAATCATTGTTTGCGTTAAAGACAGCGGGGTGGGCATACCTAAAAATGAGCAAGAAAGAGTCTTTCAGAAATTTTTCCGCGGAAGCAATGAAGCCAGATTTAAAACTGAAGGAACCGGACTGGGATTGTATTTAGCTAAAAGCATTATAGAACAATGCGGCGGGAAAATGTGGTTTAAATCAGAAGAAGGAGAGGGATCAACTTTTTGTTTTTCTCTTCCTTCCCACAAATCTACAAATTAGCTACAAATTTACAAATATAAAAAAGAATTTATTTGTAGATTTGTAACCAGATTTGTAAATTTGTGGGGACTAAATTTATAAACACAGAGCATAAAGTATAAATCGTTTTATGTTTTACGCTCTGCTTAAAAAAATGAATAAAAAGAAAATATTAATAATAGAAGATGACGAGATCCTTTCAAAAACGCTGCAAGAATTTTTGTCCGCGGACGGGTTTGAAGTAGCTATTGCCTTAAATGGAGAAATAGGAATAAAAATGGCGGAAGAGAAAAATCCCGACCTTATTGTCCTAGACATTATTCTTCCCAAGAAAGACGGTTATGAGGTTATTAAGGAGCTTAAAAAAGAATCCGGTGTTGCCAAAGATATTCCGATTATTCTATTAACCAATTTGGGAAGTTTCGCGGATGTGGAAAAAGCCTTGAAGCTGGGAGCTACGACATATTTAACTAAGACGGATTATTCTTTGGAAGATGTCGCGAAAAAAATAAAAGAAACACTGGATGCGAAATGATATGAATCCCTAAACTACACGAATTATACTCTAATTATCACTAATTAATTCGGAATTATTAGGGATCATTTGTGGTAAAATTTGTGTGGATTAGTGATTTCTATCATTAGGGATTATTTGAGAAAGATTAGTGTTGATTTGGGATTTAAATCATCATGAAAATCAAAAACAAACAACTAAAAGAATTCTTGATGGATTCTGACTTGTTGGATAAAGAGAAGGTTGAAAAAGCTTTTGCGGAAGCGAAAAAAAAGGATGTGCCACTGGGAGATTTTTTATTGAAAGAAAAATTGATTAGCGAGGTAGAGTTAAGAAAACTTTACGCTTATATTTTGGGCATTCCATTTATTGATTTGGGCAAGGAAACAATTCCTTCAGAAATTCTCCAAATAATCCCCAAGCCTATTGCCGAAAAATACAACATAGTGGCCTTTAAAAAAACAGGCGATGATTTGAAAGTAGCTATGCTCAATCCCGAAGATTTGCAGACTATTGATTTCATTAAAAAAAAAGCGGGACTGAAAATAATTCCCTGCCTTACCTCTGAAAAAAATATTAAAGACGCTATCAGGCAGTATGAAAAAAGCTTGAAAGCGGAATTTGGCGACATTATAGACAAAAGCGCCCAAGAAATGACCGCGGTGTCCTCTGATAACAAAGAATTAGAAGAAGATTTAGAAAAAGTGGCGCAAGGATTGCCGGTAATTCGCATTGTTGACACTCTTTTAAAACACGCGATTTTGCAATCCGCCAGTGATATTCACATTGAACCGGGTGAAAAAGAAGTAAGAGTGCGTTATCGCATTGACGGCATTCTTCATGACGCCATGGTTTTACCCAAGCAGATTCTCTCCGGAATCGTGGCTAGGATTAAAGTCCTGTCCAATCTTAAATTAGACGAGCACCGCCTGCCTCAAGACGGCAGATTTAAAATTAAAAAAGAAGGATATAGAATTTCTTTTCGGGTTAGCATCTTGCCTGTTTTTGACGGGGAAAAAGTAGTAATGCGGCTTTTGGATGAATCTTCCAAAGGATTAACGCTGGAAAGCTTGGGATTTTATGGAAGATCTTTAGAAATTATTCACAGGGAAATTAAAAAACCTAATGGCTTGATTTTAATTACCGGACCTACCGGATCGGGAAAAACTACCACCCTTTATACTATTATGGATATTCTTAATACTCCCGAAGTGAATATCAGCACTGTGGAAGATCCCATAGAATATCGCATGCCGAGGATAAACCAAACGCAAGTTAACCCTAAGATAGGAATGACCTTTTCAGCCGGCTTAAGATCATTGCTCCGCCAGGATCCGGATATTATTATGGTTGGCGAAATTCGCGACAAAGAAACGATAGAGATTGCTTTGCACGCGGCCATGACGGGACATCTGGTATTGTCTACTTTACATACTAATAATGCCCCCGCGGCTTTGCCGCGATTGCTGGACATGGGAGCGGAACCTTTCTTAGTTGCCTCTACTGTAAATGTGATTGTCGCTCAACGCCTTGTAAGGCGGCTTTGCCCGAATTGCAGAATCGCGTATAAGCTTAGCCAGAAAGAAGTAAAATCTTTGGAGAATAATTTCAACACAAAAGAAATATTGGAATTCTTAAAAAATTCCGGGCAGCTTGATAAAAAAATCGGGTCCGGTGATGAATTGAAGGATTTGGAATTTTATCGGGCTAAAGGATGCAGCCAATGCAATAACGAAGGCTACAAAGGAAGAATTGGAATCTACGAGGTTTTGGAAAATGACAGCGACACGGAAAAACTTATATCCCAGTCCGCTTCAACGAAAACCATAGCCAATCAGGCTAAAGAAAACGGGATGGCTATTATGGCGGAAGACGGATTTGTTAAAGCGGCCCAAGGCATAACGACAATAGAAGAAATTTTGAGAGTAACAAAAGAGTAAATCCAAACTACAAAGCTTAAATTTCAAATCAAGCTCAAAGTCTAAAATCTAAAAACTTTTTTAATTTGAATTTTGGATTTGATTTGATATTTGGATTTTGACATTTAGATTTTCAACGATTATGGCTAAGTTTATTTATACTGCTAAAAATTATTCCGGAAAAACCAAAGGGGGAGAAATAACAGCTAAGGACGAAAATTCAGCGGCGCGAGCGTTAAGAGCTGACGGTTTTTTGGTTACTTCCATAAAGCGCGTAGACAAGGAGCAGAATAGAGCAAGCATTAAATTTTTTGACCGTTTTCTGAAAGTTCCATTGAAAGACAAAATGATCTTCACTCGAAATTTAAGCGTAATGATCGCTTCCGGACTAACTCTTTCCAAATCCATAAACAATCTTGCCATTCAAATAAAAAACAAACGCTTCAAAAAAATCTTATCCGACATACATAATGATTTGCAAGGAGGAAAAACATTAAGTGAGGGATTGGTTAAATATCCGGCAGTTTTCAGCGATCTTTTCGTAAATATGGTGAAGGTAGGAGAAACGGGAGGGAATTTGGAAGAAGTTTTAAAAATTTTAGCGATTCAACTGGAAAAAGAGCATGAACTTTTGAGCAAGGTTAGAGGAGCTATGATTTATCCGTCAGTGATTGTTGTGGCTATGGTAGGAATTGGAACTCTGATGCTGACTTATGTTCTGCCTCAGATAACCGGAGTTTTCGCGGATATGGAAGTAACTCTTCCTCCGGCAACCCGGTTCATTATGGCGCTAAGCGACTTTTTAAAAAACCATAGCTTAATAGCGATAGCATTCGTTATTTGTCTGCCGGTTCTTTTGAAAATTTTTCTCCAGACTGCCGCCGGGAAAAAAACACTGGGTTTCATTTTAATCAATATGCCGGCAATTAAAAATATAGTAGTCAAAATCAACTGCGCCAGATTTTCCAGAATTTACAGTTCGCTTCTTAAAAGCGGGGTGTCCGTAATAGAATCTCTAGAAATTGTTTCCGGCACTTTGACTAATTATTATTACAAAAACGCGCTAAAAAACGGAATTGAGCAAATTAAAAAAGGCGTTGATTTAAGCAAAATCATTGCCGGCTATCCCAAAATCTTTCCCACTTTGGTTCCTCAAATGTTGGAAGTGGGGGAAGAAACGGGGAAAACTGAAGCGGTTCTCATTAAGCTGGCCGAATTTTACGAAGAGGAAGTAAACCAGCTCACTAAAAATTTATCTTCCATTATTGAACCGGTGCTAATGCTGGTTATCGGCGGAGCGGTAGGATTTTTCGCGGTGGCAATGCTGCAGCCAATGTATAGCGTTTTGGAGAATATAAAATAACCCGAAACGCATATCGCGGGATTAAATTAGAAAAATAAACTCTCTTGGGTTACAAGTTACAAGTTACAAGTTACAAGTTGCGAGTTATAAGTTTATGAGACAAACATTAAAAAACAAATCCGGTTTTACTTTCATTGAATCATTAGTTTTACTTTTTATATTCTCCACGATAGCGGTGACTTTTTATTCGGTTTTTAATTTAGGAACCAGGCATATCATTGAATCCAAAAACCGCCTGGGCGCGGTTTCGCTAGCTAATCAAAAAATGGAGATTATTAGAAATCTTAATTACAGCAGTGTTGGGACCATAAGCGGAATTCCAAGCGGATCCATCAATGCGGATGAATATGAAACGGTAAACACAAGAAATTTTCATATTTTAACGGACATAAAATATTGTGACGATTCGTTTGACGGCACTCAAGGAGGATCAACAGATGATGCTATTCCAAATGACTATAAAATTGCCAGAGTTACTATCAAGTGGGGCGAAGAAACTGCCTCCCAGCAGGTTTATTTAGTAGCGACTTTCGCTCCTCCGGGAGTAGAGACAAGCGCGGGAGGGGGAACATTGCGCATAAATATAATTGATTCAGGCGCGCTGGGAATTGCCGATGCCAGTATTCATCTTCATAACGCGGGAACAGGTGTTGATCTAAATACTGTGACTGATTCAACTGGAAGCGTGCTGTTCCCGGGAACGCCGGCGGGAAGCGATTACGAAATAGATGTTTCTAAAAATGAATATGAAAGCGTTTCCACTTTAGCCGTCAGTCCGGCTTCTCCTTATAATCCAGTAACCGACGAACACGCGTCTGTCATAGCGGACGCTCTGAATGTTAAATCCATAATAGTTAATCTTATTTCCGACATCAATATTGCGACAGTTGATTCTTTAGGCAACGCTGTCGGGGATATAACTTTTAAATTAACGGGGGGGAGGATTTTGGGAACCAAAGTGTCTGACGGCGAGCCTGGTTATAATTATGAGCAAGACTTGGCTGTTGACAGCTCCGGAGAAAAATCAATTTCCAATGTCAGCCCGGGAATATATGAATTTATGCTTAGGGACGCTTCAAATGATGATTTTGCTTTTATTAAAATGGATCCGGGGGACGATACAAGCAGTAATAAATTCACTTTAAGCCCGGGAATTACTATGGATGTTAAAGCTATCGTGGCTGACAAGTCCGTGAATTCGCTATTAGTTTCAGTGAATGACGATGGCGGGAGCGCGGTTGAAGGAGCAGAAGCGCGACTGAAAAACGATGGACTGGGATATGATATAACCCTGACCACCGATAAATACGGAAAAGTTTATTTCCCCGATGCCAGCGGACCTTTGCAAAATGACACTTACGACTTGACAATAAGCGCCACTGGGTTTAATAGTGATTATTCCGCAAATGCTATAAGCGGATTAGTGGAGAAAGATATTGTGTTAACTGCTACATAGGCAACTCGTAACGCGTAACGCGTAACGCGTATCGCATAACGCATAACTCGTAACTTATAACTCAAGAAACTTCCTCCCCTCTTTGAGGGGAGGTGCCCGCAGGGCGGAGGGGTGCATAAAGGCAATAGTTAGACGGCTGGCGGAATTACACACCACCCCTTTTGTTCCCCTCCTCAAAGAGGAGGGGAGGGAAGAAAAAAGAAATCTAAAATTTTTTTATGCTAAGTAAAAATAAAAAAGGAATGAGCTTAATTGAAATGATAATAGCTATTGCTATTTTCACGATTGGCATTGAAGGGTTTTCCCTGCTTTTCGTCAAGACATGGAAACAAAATTCTTTTATCTTGGAAAAAGGGACAGCTTCTATGGCGGCGTCCAGAGGCGTGCAAAAAACGGTGGATGTTATTAGAAAAGCGCGGCAGGCGGATAATGGGGCTTATCCGATAATTTCCGCCAACGAAAACGATTTGGTTATTTACAGCGACATTGACAAAGATGGCGTGACGGAAAAAGTCCATTATTATTTAAGCGGCGGAGCGTTAAAGGCGGGAATCACTGACCCAGCCGGAGCGCCTCCCGCTTATCCGGCGGGAGATCAAACCGTGAATGATGTATCCAGATATGTGGTCAATACATCTGCGCCCGTCTTTTCATATTATGATAGCGACAATAATTTATTAACAACACCCGCCAATGTAAATGAAGTCAGAATGGTGAAAGTTTATTTGGAAACCAATGCCAATCCCGCCCATTTTCCCAATAATGTGGATATTCAATCGTTCGCAACAATAAGAAATTTGAAAAACTAAAATGAAATTTAAATCAAAATTAAAAGGTTCCGCGTTGGTTTACGCGCTGGTGATAATGTCGGCTGTGTTAATTGTGCTTTCTTCTATGGTTCAGTATATTGCTTCCCAAATTAAGTATAGCTCTTATCAAGCATCCAAAGAAGAATCACTGCAAATTGCCGAGGGGGGGGTATATTTTTATCGCTGGTATTTGGCTCATGAAGTGGAGGGAAAAACAGCCGCCCAAGTGAAAGATTTTTGGGAAAACGGAAATCCTTATGGCGTTAGTGTTCCATACGAAAGGGAATATACGGATCCCCAAGGAGCCGGTATAGGAAAATTCAGTATTAGCGTCACTCCGCCCGATCCCGATTCAACTATCGTAATTGTCCAATCCACCGGCTGGACTTACAAAAATCCAAATTCTCAAAGAGTGGTTAAAGTCCGTTTTCGCCGCCCTTCCTGGAGCGAGTTCTCCGTTTTAGCCAACGCCGATATCCGCTTCGGCGACGGCACGGATGTTTACGGACCGCTTCATTCCAACGGAGGCATAAGGTTTGACGGAGTCGCCCATAATGTGGTTTCCAGCAATAAAACCACTTATGTTGATCCGGACACGCATATTAACCGGCCGGGAGTATGGACTGCTTGGCCGGGCGAATACAACACCAATATGGGAAGCAATGTGTTTTTAGCCGGCAAAGACTTCCCCGTTCCCGAAAAAGATTTTAGCGGAGTAATCGCCGATTTAGCGTTAATGAAGCAAGCGGCTAACGACAGCGGCACTTATTTTGACGATTCTGGAGCAGGAAGGCACATTATTTTGAAAACGGATGGAAATTTTGATATTCGGATAGTTCAGAATTACGATCAATGCTTTAATCATATCACCAGCTATTCCGGAGCATGGCAGACATATGCTATTCCCGATAGCGGAGTAATTTTCGCGGAAGACAATGTATGGCTGGAAGGAAAAGTTAACGGAGATAAAGTAACAGTAGTGGCAGCTGACCTAGTTGGCGGAGGCAGTCCCAATGTTTTTATTGAGCATGATATAAAATATACAAATTATGATGGAAGTGATATTATTGGCATTATAGCTGAGAATGATATTGAAATAATCAGAGATAGCGAAAATGATTTAAGGATTGACGGAGCGCTTATCGCCCAAAGCGGAAGAGTGGGTCGGTTGCATTATCAATGGTATTGCAAAGCATGGTGGTGGTGGATTTGCACCCAAGTATGTTCTTGCAATGACCATAAAAACACTATTACAACATATGGATCAATGGCTACCAACAAAAGATATGGATTCGCTTATACGGACGGCACGGGATATACTAATAGAAATTTGATATACGATAATAATCTGTTATATTATCCTCCCCCTTATTTTCCAACGGGCACGGAATATTCCCTGGATCTTTGGGATGAAATGTAAGTCGCGAAACTCGCAACTTGTAACTTATAACTCAAGAATCTCTCCCTCTTAATTCTCTCTTTAGTGAAAGGAGGAAAGGAAAAGAATTTCTAATTTCTAGCTACAAGCTACAGGAAGCGAGTCACAAGTTATTTATGGGTTTTCTAAATAAAAAAATATTTAATTTTTCAAACAGCGCTTTTGGGCTGGATTTAAGCGATCTTTCGGTAAAAGCGATTCAGTTTGAAAAAAAAGGATCTCAGGATAGAATAAGAAGCTTTGGGATGGTGGATATTCCACAAGGAGTTATTTCCAATGGAGAGGTTCTCAAAAAAGAAATAGTGGTATCAAAAATAAAAGAACTTCTTCAAAAAACCGGACCTAAAAAACTAAATTCAAACAAAGCGATTTGCTCTTTACCTGAAACGAAAGCCTTTCTGCGTTTGATTAATTTTCCTAAAATGAAAGAAGAAGAAATTAAAGAAGCGATTAAGTGGGAAATAGAAGCTAATATTCCTTTGCCGCTGGAACAGGTTTATTTTGACTGGCAATTGCTAAATAAAAATTTCAGCAAGAATAAAGACGGGAGCAGCGCTTTAATAGCGGCTATCTCAAAAGATGTGACCGACCAGTTTTTGGAAATATTAGAGGCGGCCGGATTAGATCCAATCGGACTGGAGATTGAATCCATGGCTCAAGTCCATAGCCTTATAAAAGAAAATGAGCGCGGAAAAACAATATTAATAATTGATATTGGAGACCGCAGAACCAGCTTCATTATACTGGCTGAAAATATTCCTTGTTTTACATCTAGCATTCCTTTTTCCGCCGGTTTATTAACAAACTCTTTATCTAAAGCGCTAAAGCTTTCTTTTAATGAAGCAGAAAAAGTAAAGCTAAACTATGGCATAGGGTCATTCGTGAAAAAAGACCCTGTTTTTAAAGCGGTAAGCCCGGCCTTAAAAAATCTGGTTTTTGAGATAGAAAGATCAACGAATTTTTACATTACCGAACTTAAATATTCAGCTTCTATTGATCAAATCATTCTCTGCGGCGGCGGGGCGCTTACCAAGGGTTTGGTGCCTTACTTGTCAAAAAAAATAAATAAAAAAATAAATTTGGGCGATCCTTGGATAAATTTGGATCTGGGGAACCAAATTCCGCCCATACCTAAAGACCAGTCAGTTAAATATTCTACCGCTGTCGGACTGGCGTTAAAAGGAATGAATTATGAAAATTTACCTTAATCTTCTTCCTGAAGAAAGAAAGAATAAAATCAAAAGAAAAAAGCTTGTCCGCTTAATTATGGGGCAATGGATACGCTTGTTTTTTGTAGTTTTAATTTTTATCAGCACTTTACTGAGTTTTAATTTTGTGCTAAAAATGCAGCTGGGCGCGTTAGAAATTACTCGCTCGCTTGAAGAATCACGGGAAGAATTTCAGAAAATAAGCCAATATGAAGAAACTTTTAAAAAGACAAATAAGCAAATAGCTTTTATTTCTAATATCCAAGCCGGGCATTTTTATTGGTCAGAAATATTATCAAAACTAGAAAGAGCTGTTTCGGATGAAATATCCATCACGGGCCTAACTGCTGAAAATAATCAAATTTTGCTGACAGGAAAGGCTAAAACCAGAGATGATTTGGTAAAATTTAAAAATATTATTAATAATACTGATTGTTTCAATAGCGCGGAAGTGCCGGTTTCCAATTTCATAGCTAAAGAAAATATTGATTTTCAAATGGATATTGAGTTAAGCGAAAATTGTCTTAAAAACTGATGAATATTTTTTGGAAAAAATATAAAGAATACGCAATTCTAATTATTGTCCCAGTGATTTTGGGAGTGATTTCCGTTTTTATTATAAGTTACTTGGCGGAAGAAATATCTGCCAAAAATGACAGCATTGAAAGAGAAGCAATTGACCACGAAGAGCGAGAGAAAAGATTGAAAGAAATTTCCAGCCTTGAAAAGCAATTTGAAATGATAGAAAAAGAGAAAAGCAAGTTGGAAGTTTTTGTGTCGCGTGATCAAATAATTACTTTAATAAAGAAACTGGAAGAAACAGCTGAGGAAACAGGCAATGAAGCAGCCATTGAAGAAGTTGAAATTCAAGATGAAAATTCAAAGAAAGAGCCGAAAAATAAAAGCGCGGCTGGCGGCGCGGGAAAAGACAAAAAAGAGTTCAGCTTTCCCAGCGACAATTATATAAAAGTGAAAGTAAGCCTTCGGGGAAGCTATAACGATGCTGTAAATTTTATCAGGAAAATAGAAAATATGAATTATTGCTCCGATATAATTTTTTTTCAATTGCTGGTTGAAAAAAACGAGCTTGCCGGCCAGCTTTCTGGATCATATTCAAAAAAAAGCGGTTTCCTTGTGGGAAAAAATCCGAGCATTAAAAATAGCAAAGGCGAGATTGCCACGAGAGAAAGTACGGGAGAGGCTCTAATCAAATCTGTCTTAGAAATAGTATTCTATCTTAATGAATAAAAATGCAATGGATAATTTATTTAAATTTAAAAAAGGAAAATTAAGTCCAAAAAAAACAGCGATAAAAATTTTTTGGTTTTGGGTTAAGCGCCGTGAAATATTTTTTATCGCTGTTTCATTGACGGTTTTCGGGCTAGGCCTCTATTTTTCTTATGTAAGCTTATATAAGAATTCATGGAATGAAGAAAGGAAAAATCGATATATTAGTTCTCAAAGACAGGAAATAAGTTTCAAGGAGAAAAACTTTACGCAAGCTATAGAAGATATTGACAGAAAAAAAGAAAATTACCAAAAAGATTTTTCGCCGGTTAAAGATATTTTTAAACCTTTAGAAGAATAATGCTTTTATCAAAAGTGTCCGGATAGTCGGCTTGGCTCAAAACCTATTCATCTTTTTGTGCCCCTACCAGGAGTCGAACCTAGATTGTCAGCTTAGAAGGCTGCTGCTCTATCCATTGAGCTATAGGGGCGTTGTGCATCCAGAGGGATTCGAACCCACGACCGTCTGGTTAAGAGCCAGCTGCTCTGCCAACTGAGCTATGGATGCATTTTGAGCGCATAGAAAATATTATCAAGATTTAAGCGGATAGTCAATGTTTTAGTAATTAGTAATTTTTCTTCTTGTATTCTTTCCACTGTTTTTTAGACCAGTCTTCAGGTTTTTCGGTGAGCTTTGTTTCTTGCCCGGGACGGGGATATTTGTTCGGAGAATCGTAGTTGCTATTAAATACATCGTTAACTATTAAACTTTTTTTTGCATCGTAAACCTTTTGAGTGAAAGTGGTTTTCATTGATCCATCTGAATTTCGTTGAATAATTTTAGGCCCGATTGTTTCAATCTTTCTTCCGTCATCTATTCCGTAGAAATAAAAAGTGAGCTTAGTTCCTTTAATTTCAGTTTGAATTAAAATATATCCCGGCGTGTTATTTATAAAACGAAGATCGGGGCGGGGGATATACACGGTGGCGTCCAGTCCTTGAGGATTATAATAATGCACGGGGTAAGCGTGCGGGCGCCGGGCGGTTATTTTCAACCCGCTGTAAATGGCAGCGCGGAAAACGGTGGTGGAAACTTGGCAAATTCCTCCTCCAAAAGCCGGCTCGGTTTTATTATGCTTAATTACCAATTCAGGCAGATAGCCATTTTTTTTATTCACTTCGCCCAGAGTATCTATAAAAGAAAACTCTTCTTTCGGTTTAATTAATGTTCCATTAAAACGGGCGGAAGCGATTTTAATATTATGAACTCTGCTTTTGGTTGATCCTCTGAAATCCGAAGTTCCTTTTCCAATTAAAGCGTTTATGCCTAATTGGTTAACATTTTCAGAATTTATTTCAGGCTTTAAAATTTCATAGGCCAAATCTATATTTTGGACATTCGCATCATTTTTTAAAAGAGCTTTAGCTATAATTTCAACGCTTTTCTCAGTATTTAGCTTAAAGCCATTATGACTGAGAGAGAAAGTGGCAACTTTATTGTTTTCTATTTTGAATTTCGCGTCAATGGGGTTCTGATTAATTCTTTCTCCCAGACTTTCAAGAAAAGAAGATATTTTTTCTTTTTTGACAGAGGCTAATGATTTTTTTTTAATTTTATATTTATCTCTTTTGGTTTTAATGATGTCGCAAATAAGAAAACTGGAGCAATAATCAATATTTTCAATTTCTGTTTTATAATTATCAGAATATTCAAGAATAGGCGTTATTTTCAGCCAGCCGGAAAATTCTTCCGGCGAGACAATTTCTTTATGGCCTTTTAC
>JAGGSH010000032.1 GCA_021159185.1 bacterium | reverse complement strand
AAGTTGAAAGTTCATAAAGTTTGTAAAGTTTAAAGTTTGTAAAGCTGAAAGTTTGTAAAGTTTATAAAGTTAAAAGTTGAAAGTTTGTAAAGTTGTAAAGTTGAAAGTTTGTAAAGTTATAAAGTTAAAAGTTATCAAGTTATAAAGTTGAAAGTTTACCCTGTTAAATAAAATTTGTTTGGGTTGCATCCAAATCTCTTTATGGTATAATTTGGCTACAACCAAATTTAAATTTATTCGTATGCAAACTCTTATTAGCGGTTATCAAAGGATCTTGCGCGAGCTAGGTTCGGTCTATCAAAGAAATATTTTCAAGGAATTGGAATCAAACCATAGAATCACGGGTATCGTAGGACCAAGAGGGATTGGAAAAACAACTTACATCATTGATTATCTTAAGCGAAACCGGAAAAATGATAGCAGAGCTTTATATGTTTCAGCCGATGATCTTTATTTTGCCAACAACAGCTTAGTGGATCTTGTTGAGCAATTCGTAAGCCAATACGACGGGCGGCTTTTGTGTATTGATGAAATTCATAAATATCCAAATTGGTCGCAGGAACTGAAAAATATTTACGACAAATATCGCAAGGTTAAAGTAATTTTTTCCGGGAGTTCAAGTATTGATCTTATAAAAGAAAGATACGATCTTTCCAGAAGAGCGGTTTTACGCCATATTTCGGGACTCTCTTTCCGGGAGTTTCTAGAGATAAAACTGAAACGCAAGTATCCAATTTTAACCGTAGATAAAATAGTTCAAAACAAGATAGCTTCTTTTAAAGAGATTATTGAAACCCCGAAACTTTTAGGGTTTTTTAAGGAGTATTTGCAGACGGGATATTATCCGGTATTTACAGAGCATAAAACTAAACGGGATTTTTATGAAGCGCTGACCGGGATAATAGAAAAATCGGTTTATTCAGATATTGCTCTTTATTATCGGTTAAAGACTTCGTCCTTGCCCGTTTTTAAAAAAATTCTTTATTTTGTCCACACATCCAGTCCTTCTTCAATAAATATCAATAGAATCGCCAAAAGCTTAAATAAAGATTATTCCGATACAGCCAATTACTTGGGAATGATGAGAGATACGGGACTTTTGAGATTTCTTATGAGCGATAAAACAGGGCATGCTCTTATTAGAAAACCTGAAAAAGTATATCTCAATAACACAAATCTTTCTTACGCTTTGGAAAATGAAATTGGAAAAAAAGTTGAAAAAGGCGCGATTCGCGAATTATTTGTTGTTAGCAGCCTTGAAAGCGCGAGACTAAAGCCTTTTTATTCTAAAGCGGGAGATCTTAAATGCGGAAAATATATATTTGAAGTTGGCGGGAAAAACAAAAGTGAAAGCCAAATTAGCGGGATAAAAAACGCTTATTTGATTTTAGATGATATCATAACCGGAGACGCTAAGCGAATTCCCTTATATCTTTTTGGATTTTTATACTAGTATTGTAACTTTCTTTTGCTGTTAAGTGTAATATACAAAAAAATAAATAAATGGCTTTTTATTTTAAATAACGCTAGTGATTCTTACATAATATTGCCAATGAAAAAGAAATTTATTTTTATTTTGGAAGTTCCTTATTGGCCTTTTGAGGGAAGGCGTGAAGCGTCTCAGGAAAACAAAAGAGAAAAACCAAAAAAGGATTTATTGAAACTGCGGAAAGCAGCCGGCGGTTTATTAGGAAAAGACATTATAACCGCGCTGGCTGTCGCCGGCGGAGTGTTTTGGCTGGCCGAAAAGTTTGACTTTACTGTAATCGGCGCTGTTATTTTGGGCTACGCTGTTTTCGCGCTGGTTAAAAATCTGGACTCGCGAATCTCCGCTTTTTTCGCCCTTTTATTTTTAGCCGCTTGTCCGTTTCTGCTGATTTTTAAAGAAGAAGAGCTGGCCGAATTTTCAGCAATTTACGCCTATTATCTTTTGGTTATTTGTGTTTTTCAAGAAATAACGTTTTTTGCGAGAAAATCTATTATTAAGAAATTCCAATCGGCTGTTGTTCAAGAAAGTTTTCCTGTTAGAAAATTTTATTCTTTTAAGAAAGATTCGCGGATTTCTAAATGGGATTTTAATCCTTTCCGAAAAATTTTTTGGAGCCGGCTGTTGGAAGAAATCGGCGGCAAATTCGCCAGCTTCTTTTTTCTGCTTTTGTTTTTTATTTTTTTGAGGTATTATGTAAAAGCAGAGCTTTGCGATTGGGCGTTTTATTCACTGGGTTTTCTGTTTCTTATTTCGCTTTGGATAAAATTGAAAAGCCGGAAAGTTATCAAGTTATCAAGTTAAAAGTTAGAGAGTTTGCAAAAACGATGAAAGTTTCAAAAATTATTGTTTCATTGGTTCTTATATTCTTTCTAGGCTACGGGGGCCTGGCTTTTTACAAGAGCCAAAAAGAGCATCGGGAAGAAAAAGAAAGCGAAAAGCAAAAACTGGAAAAAACTTTTCCCGGCCTTTGCGAAGCGGGACGGTGGATAAATTTTTCTTCGCGAAAATCTTCCGGCGATGATAAAAATTATAAAGAAAAATTGAAACTTAAATTAGAACGCGGCCGATTTTCTGATCCCGAAAAAGAATATTTTTTTGTGTCTGATGAAAAATATCCCCTGGATTATTTTGTTGGAAAAGAGGTGGAAATTTCCGGAGCGGCTACCGGCAAAAAGAAAGGGAAAGAAATAGCCGTGGAGAAAATAAGATGCGCGGGAGCGGAGGCTGACAAAATCAAATCGGCCGAGTGCCAGAGATTAATGAATTATTTAAACGCCAATATTAATAAATTAGTGTTGGAGCCGAACGCGAACGATAAATTTAAAGTAGCCGCTTTTTCTTTTGTCGGTGAAAATAAAGAGAATAAAACCGTTGACTTATATGTTGATTTGGAGTCTGCCTCATTGCTGAAAGGCGATGACGGTTATGAAGCTAGAATTTGGCTGGTGAGAGCGTCTAAGCTGGAACGGCCAAAACCGCTTATTCAAGAGTTGGCTTTTATGGAAAAAAAGTTTGAAAATCCTAAAAAAGAAAAAACTTCCAGGGAGAAAAAGGCCGTTAAGAAAAAAGAAATTCCTTATGAAAAAATTATTCTGCGGGGGGAGGATATTTACCAAGATTCCAATCAAGGTTCTGTTTATAATTATGATAAAATTAAAAAACGATGGATACTGCAATAAAGAAAAAATTATCAGTGAATAAAAAACCAATTCCAAAATTCTTTTGGCTTATTGGGATTGGACTGGCAATCGCGGCGGGCTTTTTTTTCTTTTCTGGAAACGAAAAAGAAGAAATTAAAGAAGAAGGAATTTTGCTGGAAGAAACGCCTATGCCGGTTGACGCGGGAGTGGCAAGTTTCGGTTTTGAAGATAATGTGGCGCTCGCAAGCATTAACGCCAAGCCGGCCCGTTCCAGTTATAGAAAAATCAGCGGAAACGCCAGCCTCTATATTATTTTTGAGAATGAAAAAGACGCGACCGTCAAAGTAAAGGATTATATTGACGGAATTTACGAAGGGGGCTTTTATAGATTGAGTTTTTGGGCGAAGGCCGGCAACGGCAAGGAACTGATTATTTCAGTTGCCGGCGAAGATTCTGTTCAAGAGCTGGGAAAAGTTAATTTAGCCGGAGACGAGGAAGTCCGCTTTTATGAATTTCTTTTTCAAGCGGAGAACGGCGCGGAAGACTTAATTATATCTTCCCGGGACGAAACCGCGGCGGATGTTTGGCTGGACGATGTTTCTATTGACAAGCTGGGAGTTAATTCCGTTGAGGAGATGAAAAATCTTCAGCCGTCCGTGGCGGGAGAAACCTTTTGGAAAAATGTTAGCGCTTCGCAGGTTGGAGATTCGGAAAATAATTCAGGAGATTTTTTCTCCCGTCCCAATAGGCGATTAGGGCAGGTTATCCAATTGGACAGAGAAACGCTTTCCGGAATAACGCTGAAGATTCAGAGGAGAGGGGACGGAGGCAAGGGAAATTATCAGCTTCAAATCAGGGAAGTTGACGAAAACGCGGGAATTCCTTCCGGCAATATCATCGCCTCCGCTGTTATTAACTGCGATCTTAATCCGGAAATACAAAAAGAGATAGAAGAAAAAGAAAAAATAATGCGGGAAGAACTGGCTCGGAAGGAAAAAGCCATAGCCGAGAAAAGAATTGCGGACAATTTGGCTGAAGCGGCTGAAAAAATATACCCGGTCAAATTGACGGAAGAAGAAGCGATAAAAAGAAACAAGGAAGAAAGGAAACAGCTTTTAAATAATCAAATCAGAGAAATGAAAGAGGGATTTAACACAACGCGGGAAGTTGTAATTCCCATCGCCGCGAAACTGGATCCTGAAAAAAAATATTGGGTGGGAATTTCCAATAAGGGAGTTAAAGTTGACAGCGAAAATTACTTGAAAATATTTTTGGCGGAAGAAGGAAACGGGAAAATGCTTTCCTCTGAAACTAATCTTTCTTTCTGGAAAGACTATCCGGGAAATCTTTGGCTGAAAACATTATATCCCAAATTCAGCTCTAAGGACAAAACCGTTCTTCCCAGCGGAATGACAATTGTTGATCTGGGCGGAGGAGAAGGCCGTTTGCGCTATGCTTTAAGAGAAACGGATTATAATTCTTTTTCCGGCTTCAGCGGAAGGAAAATCTATGATATGGATTCAGGCAAATGCAGCAGTATAAGCGACAGCGGAAATTGTATGCTGGCTTCAGGCTACGCCGAGAAAGACAATTTCGCGGCGTATAAATTTAAAGCCTTTCATCCCGTTAAAAAAATAATCCTTCGCGATATTGTTTACTTAAAAAGCCTTTGCTTGGAAATTTCCTTTGACGGAAAATATTGGGAAGAAATAGCTTCCGAAGAAACGGAAGATCCTAAAAATCCTCGCGGAACCATCAGCCATTTGGTTGTAAACGGAAACGGCAAAAGCGATACTTTTTATCTGCGGGTTTCCCCGCAAGGGGAAGAAGCGTCTTTGGCTAATCTTGATGTGGAAGCTTTGTTGTCAATTAAGGATTAAATAATGTCATTCCGGAATTTTCGGAGTAGCAACGGAGAAAATATCCGGAATCTAGCCTGCCTGCCGGCGAGGCAGGGAAAAGGGAAGGGGAGCTTTAATAGCGCTGGAGTTTTTTCAACACCCCTCCTCAATCCTCCCCTCAAAGAGAGGAGGAGGCAAAAGATTATCCCATGAAAAATTTTTTTCAAAAAGATTATCCGGTAGTATTTATTTTTCTGGCAGTCCTTATTTTTTTTCCCGCTTGGCAAAGCGGCTATTTGTTTTTTTTGGACTGGAGCGTTAATCCGTATCTAAGCTTGGGCGATATCAGCGGATGGGATTATTCTCTGGGAAGAATGTTTTATGTGTTAGCCGCCACAATACTTCCTTTTGGCTTTTTGCAAAAAGTAATCCTTTTTCTCCTGGTCTGTTTTTTGGGAATCGGAGGATGGAAACTGGCGGAGACTCTTATTGAAAATGAAAAAGGCAAGAAATCCGACAGCGCTCTTTGGGCGAAATACTTTGCCGGTTTTTTAATGATCTTTAATCCCTTTGTTTACGGACGGCTGGCGGACGGGCAGTTTGGCGTAGTGCTGGGCGCGGTATTGTTTATTTTATTCTTCGTTATTCATCTTGTAAGATATTTTAAAAACAGAAAAAGAAAAAATTTAATTTTAGCCGGTTTGTTTTCCGGATTGGCCGTTATGTTTTCGCCCCATTCCATTTTTTTTGTTTTGGCGATAACCGGCGTGTTTTTTATCGGCAATATTATCCAAACTAAAAAGTATTGGGCGAATATTTGGAAATCCGGCGCGGTTGTTTTGATTATGCTGTTTTTGAACGCCAATGTTGTCGCCGGCTATCTGCTGAATAAAGACAGAGATTCAAGAGCGTTTTATAATTTCAACCAAGATCATCTGGAAGCGTTTGATACCGCCGATTATGACAATACTTCCGTTTATTTTAATGTTCTCTCCCTTCATGGTTATTGGGGCGAGCGGGAAATGCGTTTTATTTCCACGCAAAATTACAATTTTATTTGGAAGCCTCTTTTCCTGCTGATTTTTGCGCTGGCTGTTTTCGGAGCAGCAATGGGAATAAGAAAGAAGAATAAAAGCGTTATTCCTTTGGCGGTTTTAGCGGCGCTGTCATGGATTTTAGCTATTGGAATTGCCGCTCCGTTAGTGAAGCCTATTTCGCAATTTCTGTATAATAATGTTCCTTATTACATAGGGCTTCGGGAGCCTCAAAAGTGGGCGGGAATTTTACTGATTGCTTGCGCGGGGTTGGGAAGTCTGGGCGTTAGGCATTTTTTGGAATTAAAAGAAGTAAAAAAATATATTTCCGCTTGGGGCGTGGGAATTATTTTTGCTATTTTAATTTATACTCCGACAATGTTTCTGGGATTTTTGGGGCAATTGAAGCCGGCTGATTTTCCGCCGGATTGGTATTCCATGAAAAGTTATTTAAATCTTAACACGGAAGGCGGAATTTTATTTTTGCCTTGGCACCAGTATATGGAAGTCGGATTTTTGGGAGACAAAGAAATTGTTAATCCGGCAAAGGCGTTTTTTGGCGATCGCGTAATCCAAGGCGATAATATGGAAGTGAGCGGCATTTTCACCCAATCCGGACGGCCCGAATCAAAAGTGATTGAAAGATATATTTTATCTGAAGGCAAAATTAACGAAAATGAATTTATTTCCGACTTGAAAGAAATGGGAATAAATTATGTTCTTTTACTGAAAGCGGAAGATTTTGAGGATTATTATTGGCTGGATGAAATGAAATTACTGCCTGTGGAAAAAGATAGCGAGAATTTTAGATTATATAAAATTGATAAGACTATTGATAATTAAATCGCGTTCAGGCATTAAAAAAGCTGTGGATAACTTTATGAAAAAAGGGCTTGTTGAAATTATTAGTTTGTGGTAATGTAAAAATAAATGATGGTTTGCGTACAGGAGGTCGAGTATGCAAACATTTTAATAACTAGTTATTAAATAAGTAAAAAATAAATGAATATAAAAAAACCATTTTCTGCAGCGCTTGTCGTGGCTTTGCTGGGAAGTTTTGCTGTCACTTCAGCGGGTATCGCCGCCTACGAAGCTAAAAAAGGAATTATCAGCGGAAAGGTGAAAACCCTCAACGAAAAAGGCCGCTATAAAAGGGTAAGCAAAGCTAAGGTTTATTTGCTTAGCTACAAAAACAAAACAGTAAAGAAGAAAGACAAGACAAATTCCAAAGGGAAGTATAAATTTAAGAATCTGACCGCTGGAAAGAAATACAGAATCAAGTGTAAAAAGTCCGGATATGTGAACGCGAAAAATCCGGCCAAGAGCAGGTATATTTCCGGTAAGCTGAAAGTGAAAGCCGGAAAAACAGTTCGCAAAAGCTGTAAATTACAGTTGGCTAACTAGTAGCAGGCAGTCTTCCGTAATTTATAAATAGAGAGAGCGGGCGGTTTGTTTTTTGTCCGCTCTCTTGCTTTCCGGATTTAATTTAATTAGAAAATTTTTTCAAAAAGATGGACGAAAACCAACAATTCCAACAACCTCAAGAGGTGAAAATCAATCTGCCAAAAATACTTATTTATGGGTTGCTGTCCGCGATTATATTATACGGGCTTTTTATTTTCATCAATGAGCGCTCGGATAAAGTCAGCGAAAGCGATATACTTGAAGCTGATTTTTCCAAGAATTGCGAAACGGGAAAGTGGATTAGTTTTCCCGGAGACGCGAACAAGCCGAATGATAGATATAAAGGGAAATTAATTTTAAATGAGGAAGGAAATTTAATAAGCGAAGACGGAAGCCGCGCCTTTATTATCCCCGAAGAATACTCTCTTAATTATTTTACTAATCGCAAGGTAGAAATAGAGGGAAATAAGAAAAGTGACCGTGAAATTCAGGTTCAGAAAATTCGCTGTATCGGAGAGGAAATAAAACCGGAGAATGTCGCGTTCCGCCGGAATTTAATGAATTATATAGCTAGCAATATCAATAATATCGCTCCCGAAAAACCGCGAAAAGGAAAATGGGCGGCGGAAGAATTTTATTTTGTTGATAATAATAATTTTTATGTTTCTTATTCTTCTTATGATGAAAATGATGAAGATTATGAAGAGGATAGGCTGCTTTTATTGAGGGCGCGCGAGAAAAACAATCCTTTTGGCATTGAACAGCTGGCTTATATTATTCCTTCCAACGAAGATAAAGAAGCTGAAGTTAAATTTGGAGAAGATATATACAAAGATCAAAAAGATATTATTATTTATGAATATGATGACGATGAAAACCAATGGATGCTGGCGGAGTAGCAGGAAATCGCAAAGCGGGATCGCGAACATCAATCCGCCTTTGGCGGAGTGACTTTAAAAAAGCAGGGCACAAAGC
Organism: bacterium; assembly: GCA_021159185.1. Classification (GTDB taxonomy): domain Bacteria; phylum Patescibacteriota; class Minisyncoccia; order Moranbacterales; family UBA9337; genus M55B143. The sequence goes on along the minus strand of JAGGSH010000032.1, from coordinate 15,056 downwards.
TCTGTTTTTTTATTGCGCCCGCTCCGCTTATTTAAGCCACTGGAAGATATCAGAAAAGTTAAAAAAGTTAAAAAAAGTTGCCGTGTTTAGCAGTTTGTGGTATAGTTTAATTAAGCTTTCGGAGGGTTTTAAATAACTAATCAATAATTAAAAAAACAAAAAAGTATGAAGAAGAAAAAAAATATAAAAAGCGCGCTGGCAATGATGGCATTTTTTACAGTGTTGCTTTTGGCAGGCAGTCTAAAGGCTAATGCCAAAACTATTACTATGGACGGGTCGTTTGATGACTGGAGCGATATTCCGCTTCTTATTAGCGATGATATAGCGGATTATCCGTATACCGGAACGAAGTATTATTACAATCTTTCTGCCAATGCCTGGCAGACATCGGCTATTTCCGGAACTTGCATGTACACGGCCGATCGGGCTTTGGATATAGGAGAGCTAAAGCTTACCAACGACGCCGATTATTTATATATCTTGTGGAAAAGAGGATCGGACTTTATGAATTATTATTGGGGGCAAAAAGATGTTATTAATGAAATAGGCTTTAGCAATTCGGCGGCTATCGCTTACCAATCCAATCCCTGCGAAGGCAAAGTAATTACCGCTCCAGCGGATTTTAACCACGATATGGTTCTAAGCGTGGATAAAGATAAAAATGGAACCTATGATTACTATCTGGTGATTAATATTAGTTTTGCCCAAGGATCGGTGGGCGATTATGACACGGCCGGTTATATTTATAAAGACAACGGCAATGGAACTTATACTCGCAGCGAAGAAACTCTTTTGGAAACATTTGGAAACAACGAATTTGAACTTTCTTGCAGTAAAGCGTCGGTGAATAAAGCTGTTTTGCAAGAGGTTAAGATGGACATCGGCGAGATTTTCAGAAGTTTGGATTTAAATTGGGGAGACTCGGTCAATGTGCGTTATGAAGCCCACAGCGATAATTCCGACATAACTTCGGCGGCAGAATATACTTTTGAAAAATATTTGTCTTCTTCAAATTCAGACATTCTTCCTAAAATTACCAAAGTTAAGGCCAGAAAATATTTAAGCAAGAACGGCAAGGAAAAAGTAAGGGTGGTGATCTACGGTAAAAATTTCAGAAAGCATGCTAAAGTAAAGCTGGGAAGCAAAAAAGCCGATAAGACTAAGCGGAAAAGCTCTAAAAAAATAATCGGCTATTTCTCCATGAAAGAACTCAAAGAATTGGGGCACAAAAAGCTGGTTGCTAAAGTGGTTGATCCGGACGGCTATACGGATGGATACAGACACAAGATAAGAATCGGAAGCCTTAAAGCTCTCAAGTTTCACAAGTATGGAAGAATTTATAAAAATCAGGAATATTCGCGGGTAATAGATTTAGTGCTTAATAATCTGAATTTTTTGAGGAAATAAATTTTAATTTTACGCGCTTGCGTTTTGCATAAAGCAGGGGTTTCATTCTCCTGCTTTTTAATATAGAAGAAAAATATGCTAAAATTGCGAGGTAAAATAATATTAGTATTTATGAAAAGGAAAATAATTCTTGAAAACAGAAGGATAGAATATACGGTAAAGCGGAGTTCCCGCGCGAGGCGGATGCGGTTGGCGATTTACGGCGGCGGAGATTTTGTGGTGACTATCCCGCGCGGAATGGGATTGGCAAAAGCTGAAAATTTTATTATCCAAAAAGCCAAATGGGTGTTGGAGAAAATAAAAATTATGAGGAGAAAAAATCCGAATGGAATATTCGCCCGTCGGAGCAGAAAAGAATATCTTGAGTTGAAGAGCGCGGCCTGTCAGTTGGCGAGTAGAAAAGTCAGGGAATACAATAAATTTTACAATTTCAAATATAATAAAATAACTATTCGCAACCAGAAAACCATATGGGGAAGCTGTTCGGAAAAGAAGAACTTAAATTACAATTATAAAATTATCCAGCTTCCCGAAAGATGCGCTGACTATATTATTGTCCACGAACTTTGCCATTTAAGGGAACTTAACCATTCCCGCAGATTTTGGAGCTTAGTGGAAAAAACCATTCCGGATTATAAAAAGAGAATTAAAGAGTTGAAAAGTTTATGAAGCGCAAAAGCTATTACGCGGTTTTTAAAATACTTAAAATAGTCTAGTTGGCTGTTTTTTTGTTTTTCTTTTAATGAATACGATAAGCTTTTCCAGTATCTCCATATCTCACATTTCCATATAACCACATAAGGACACAAGAGGCGCAAATAAAAGTTCTTATGTCTTTCTACCCTTGCCTTTTTTTACTTCCATATAACCGCATATGGACACAAGAAACGCAAGAACAATTATTGTTTTGCGAACAAGATATTTTGGAAATATTTTGCGCGGCATAAATGAATGATAGATTTCCTTATAACCACATAACCACATAACCACATAAGGAAGTAACAAAACGCGGTGTTATTTTAGCTGGCGGGATTGGCGATTGGCAATCAATATTTCCACATAACCACATATGGACACAAAAGATGTTTTACAACATCCTATAGCGTTATATGAATGTTGCATAATCACATAACACAATACTTCCATATAACCACATATGGACACAAGAAATAAAAAGCGCTAAAATAAAGTCAATAATTATTAATAGAACACATATGGCTAAAGTAAAAGTAAGTTCAATTAGTTCAAGAGAAAAATACGCAATTGTTGGAGAATTTTTTGAAATTATTTCCATCTTAGACTCAAAAAAGGAAATCATTGATTTTTTAGTCGGTTTGCTTACTTCCAGTGAAACGCTGATGATGGCGCGGAGAATTCAAATTGCCAAGATGCTTATAGGGAAAGAAAGCTATGAAACTATTCGGGAAGAATTGGGAGTGAGCAACCAAACCATAACTAAAACCGATAATTGGCTGAATGGCAGAAGCGAAGATTATCGCGATTGGATCGCAAAATGTTTTAAAAAAGCGGAGAAGAAAATAGAAAATAGCCAAAAGCGAAAACATAGCAGAAGCCTTTTAGACAGGTATCCGCAGCACAGGTTTTTGAAAGAGTTGTTGTCATAAATAAATATTGCCGGCGTTTTTAAGTTTGTGTCTAATGTATAATGCGCAGTCATAATTTCTTGTATTCCTCTTGTGTCCATATAACCACATATGGACACAAGAAACGCCAAGAAACGCAAGGACAATTATTGTTTTGCGAACAAGATATTTTGGAAATATTTTGCGCAGCATAAGTGAATGATAGATTTCCTTATAACCACATAACCACATAAGGACACAAAAAATACGAAAGCATAAGAGCTAAGAAATAAAAAAGGCGAAGAAAATAACAAGAGCGAGAATATGAAAAATATCAGAAATTTTTGCATCATTGCCCATATTGACCATGGAAAGTCTACTCTGTCGGATCGGATTTTGGAAATTACCGGAACGGTGGAAAAAAGAAAAATGAAGGAGCAGTTTTTAGACCAAATGGATTTGGAGAGAGAGCGGGGAATTACTATTAAAATGACTCCGGTGCGTATGACGCACAGGATTCATTTTAATCGCGGAATAACGCGGAATGACACGCAGAACAACGCGGAACCGCGTTCTTCTGCGTCCAGTCTGCGTCTTTCCGCGCAGGTTCAAGACTATGTCTTGAACCTGATTGACACGCCAGGGCATGTTGATTTTAATTATGAAGTTTCCCGATCGCTGGCGGCGGTGGAGGGAGCGATACTTTTAGTGGATGCCACCAAGGGAGCGCAGGCGCAAACTTTGTCCAATCTTTACTTGGCGATAGAGCAGGGGCTGGAAATCATTCCGGCGGTAAATAAAATAGATCTTCCCAATGCCAATGTTGAAAAAACCAAAAAAGAGATTGTTCATATTTTGGGATGCCGGGAAAAAGATATTTTAGCAGTATCGGGAAAAACCGGCGAGGGAGTAAGGGAAATATTGAAAGCCGTGATAGAAAAAATACCCGCGCCGCGCGGAGATATAAAAAAACCTTTGCGCGCTTTAATTTTTGATTCCAAATATGACACTTATAAAGGAGTGCTGGCTTATGTCCGCATTGTTGACGGGGAAGTTAAAAGAGGCGATGAGATTTTAATGATGGCTGGTGAAAAAGAAACCGGAGTGGTTGAAACGGGATATTTTAATCCCGCTTTAACGCCGTGCGAAAGTTTGAAAGCCGGTGACATTGGCTATATTGCCACCGGACTTAAAAGCGTGGAGCGTTGCCGAACAGGCGATACCATCACTGTCGTAAATCCCAAATCCAAAATCACAAATCCCAAACAAATTCAAAATTTCCGCCCAAAACAGACTAGCCTTGAACTGGCAAAATTGGGAATTTCTGCCAGAGGCAGACCAGCCCAAGGCTGGAAAAATTTGGCCGTGAGGCCGTTAGAAGGATATAAGGAAGTTAAGCCGATGGTTTACGCCGGTTTTTATCCTCTGGAAGGGGATGATTATAATTTTATGAGAGACGCGTTGGGAAAATTAAAACTTAACGACGCCGCTTTTATTTTTGAGCCGGAAAGCAATTTAGCTCTGGGAAAAGGCTTTCGCTGCGGATTTTTAGGAATGCTCCATTTGGAAATTGTCCGCGCTCGCTTGGAAAAAGAATTTAATCTTTCTTCAACAGTGACTGTTCCCAGTGTCGTTTATAAGGTAAAACTCAAAGCTCATAACTCACAACATAAAACTCAGGAGACGCTTATTTATTCTCCGTCCGATATGCCTGATCCTTCCGTGATTGAAAAAATCTGCGAACCTTATGTTAAGCTGGAAATAATAACGCCGTCCTCTTATCTGGGGGCCATAATGGAATTAATGAATTCGCCCAGAGTTGAATACAAAGACACGGAATATATTGATGAAGAAAGGGTTGTTTTGAAATATGAAATTCCGCTGATGGATATTATTGTTAATTTTCACGATGAGCTGAAAAGCGCTTCTTCCGGGTTTGCTTCTATGAATTATGAAGTGGTTGGTTATCGCCAGTCTGATTTGGTCAAGCTTAATATCTTAGTGGCGGGAGAAGAAGTAGAAGCTTTGTCGCGTATTGTTCCGCGGGAAAATGTTTTGCGTGAAGGAAAAACGGCTGTTAAAAAACTTAAAGCGGCTATTCCCCGCCAGAATTTCGCTGTGGCGGTTCAGGCGGCGGTCGGCGGAAAAATAATTGCCAGAGAAACGATTAAGCCTTTCCGCAAGGATGTTACCAGCGGTCTTTACGGCGGAGATGTAACGCGCAAAAGAAAACTTTTGGAAAAACAAAAAAAAGGAAAGAAAAAAATGAAAGGCGTTGGAAAAGTGGCTATCCCGCCTGAAGCTTTTTTGGCGGCATTGAAGAAATAGATTAATTAAAGAACTCCCTCTGTCCTTTGAACATCTTCCCATGAGCACAGGGTGATTTGAAAAGCGCCATTTGTATTTTGCGGCGCGCCGTAGTAAAATTAAATTATGAATATCAGAAAACGCAAAAGAAAAATGTATATTGCCTGGGTTGTTATTTCTATCTTGGGTGTTTTGTCAATGCTGATGTTTTTGTTAGCTCCGGCAGTGTCCACTTTTTAGTCGTAAAAAGATGGAAACATTTCGCTTTATTGTTTTAAAGATAGCTATTTTAGCGGGAGTAATCTTAGCAATTTTTATTATTTACATATCTATGAAGGAAATTCAGCGCGGCCGGCAAATTGAAAGCGAGATAGAAACTTTGCGGAAAGAAGCGGAAGAAATAGAAACCAGCAATCATAATCTTCAGGAAAAAATTTCTTATTTCGCGACTCAAGAATTTCAAGAGAGAGCCGCCAAGGAAAAGCTTAATTTACAGAAGTCGGACGAAAAAGTGGTTATTGTTAAGCCAAGTGTTTCGCGGGAAATTATTGAGGAAAATTCCGCGGATAACATTGAGGAAAATACAGAAAAAGAAATTCCCAATTATTTAAAATGGTATAACCAGTTTTTTGGGTATTGAAAAGTTTATGTCATTCCGGAAAATTTCGGAGCAGTAGCGGAGAAATTTGTCCGGAATCTAGATTCCCGCCTCCGCGGGAATGACATAAAGAAAGCGCGGGAATGACATAAAGAGATTAGGCGAAAGACTATAAATAAAATCATAAAATTTAACAGAATTATGGCGAATAATAAAGAAAAAAAACAAAATAAAAAAGTAAAACTGAGCACGGTTATTTATTCTTTGCTGATTGCGGCGGCGTTGTTTTTGGGATTGGCGGCAGGGCTGGCGTATGGAGTTAGCGCTGATAATAATAAATTCGCGCGGATTGTAACCAAACACATTCCTTTTCCGGCGGCGATAGTTGATTATTATAATTTTATTTCCGCCAGTGAACTTAGCGGAAATTTGAAAGCGGTCAAAAGTTTTTATGAAAATCAGGATTTTTCCAGGGCGGGCATAAGAGTGGATTTTTCTACGGAGGACGGAAAAAAGCGGCTTAAAATTAGGGAAAAACAATTGCTAAATAAAATGATTGAGGATAAGGCTATTAAAATATTAGCTCGCCGAAGAGGTGTTAAAATTAATAATAATTTAGTCAGCCAAAATGTATTGCGGAAGTTAAAAGAATATGGAAGCGAGGAGGCAGTCAAAAAAGATTTGGCGCGTTTGTATGGATGGAATATGGAAGATTTTAAGGAAAAGATAGTAAAGCCGGATATGTATAAAGACGAGCTGGAAAAAATTGTTTTTCGCGAAAGTAAAGACCGCTGGCAGAAATCAGCAAATAAAATAAAGAAAGCCGCGGAGGAATTGGAAAATGGCGGGGAATTTTCTGAAGTGGCTAAAACTTATTCAGAGGGAGTTACTTCCCAAGAAGGCGGAAATTTAGGCTGGTTTAAAAAAGAACAGCTTCTTCCCAAGCTGGCCGAAATAGCTTTTTCTCTTGAAGAAGGTAAAACAAGCGGAGTTATTGAAAGCGAACTGGGGTATCATATTATAAAATTGGAAGAAAAGAAATCTGAAGATGGCGAAGAAATAGCGAGAATCAGCCAAATTTTTACGCGCAAATTTTCTTTTGCTGATTGGCTGGAAGAGCAAATGAAAAATATGAATTTTTTTGTTTTAATGAAAGATTACTATTGGGATAAGGAAAATTTAGCCGTGGAATTCAGAAGTGAAGATTTAAGGAAATTTGAGAAAAAGGTTTTGGAGGAAATTCAAAGCGACGCGTCCGTGATGTTTTGAATTTATAATTCACTTAAAACTTAATGGATAAACAAGAACTAGAGTTTATTTTGCAGGAAGGGGAAGGTCTTAAGATAGAGTTTAAAGAATTTTTTGACGCTAAAAATTTTGCCAAAGAAATTGTCGCTTTTGCAAATTCTTGCGGGGGCCGAATATTTTTGGGCGTAGATGATAAAAAATAACATCAAAAAAATTAATGTAACCAATAGGCTAAAATCCCAAATTCAAGATATTGCCAAAAAATGCGACCCGTCCATAAAAAATTAATTTGAAAAAATTTAAGAACATCTTAATTGTTGAAGTTAAAGAAGGCAAAGATAAGCCATATAAATGTTCCTCCGGATTTTATTTAAGGCAAGGAGCGAATTCCCAAAAAATGACCAGAGATGAAATACTGAATTTCGCGATTGGTGAAGGAAAGATAAGATTTGACGAACAGATTAATACTGATTTTGTTTACCCTGATGATTTTGATGAGAATAAATTGAATAAATTTTTAAAACTTGCCGGAATAACTAAAAGCATCAAAAAAGAAAATATTCTAATCAATTTAAATATTGCCATTAAAGAAAAAAGCAAGCTTAAATTAAACAACGCTGGCGTTTTGTTTTTTATGTAAGAATCACTAGCGTTGCTTATATTTTCTTTCTCTGTCATTCCGGAAAATTTCGGAGCAGCAACGGAGAAATTTATCCGGAATCTAGCCTGCCTGCCTGCCGGCGAGGCAGGCGTTACAGAAAAAATTCTGGAATGACAAGTGAAAATAATTAACAAAAAATGCAAACAACGCTGTGAAATCTAATAAATAAGGTTATCAATGAAAAAAGCGAATCTTCCAAAACCGGTTTTTGATTTTGACAAACATAATTTTTCCGCGCTTTTAAGGAGCAATAAAAAGTTTGGTAAAAATGTCCCCGAAAATGTCCCCGAAAATAGATTGAGGGCAATTTTGGATTTGGCGAAAATCAATAAGAAAATAGCAATTCCAGCTATAGCCAAAAAGTTAAATGTGAATGAAAAAACCGTAAAGAGGGATATCGCCAAGCTCAAACAAAAAAATCTTCTCAAACGAATCGGTCCGGCAAAGGGAGGACATTGGGAAATAATAAACAAGTAGCAAGCATTTCGTATCAAGCATCAAGGGAAAATATCCGGAATCCATGGCTAAAAAATTTAAAATTAAGACTCGCCCTGTTAAATGGTTGCGAAGTAAATTTAACAGGGTGAAATGAAAATTGAAAGCTGATTATTGTAAATTTTGAGCAGGCTTGCTCGTTGCCGTAAGGGATATTGGTGGAAATTCGTTGACGTAAAGCAGCGGTTTATATATAATTATAGCGCATAAATTTGTAAACTATTGTGCATTACAACATTATTATGGTACGAGACATACTTATACTCCAAAAAAGAGAATTAAATCGCGAATTGAAAGAGCGATATATTCCGAGAGACGCGAAATTCAAAGAACTGAAAAGCCGTTTAATAAAAGTGGTTATCGGCCCCAGAAGAGCCGGGAAGTCGCTGTTTTCCATGCATAGTTTGGAAAAAACGGGCGGTTTTGGATATGTTAATTTTGATGATGAAAAACTGGTTGAGATGACGGACTACAACGAAATAATCAACGCCATGAATTCCGTCTATCATAAACCTAAATATTTATTGCTGGACGAAATTCAAAATTTAGCCAAGTGGGAATTATTTGTTAACCGTTTGCGCCGGCAGGGATACAATTTAATAATTACCGGCAGCAATTCAAAGTTATTAAGCTCCGAATTGGCAACCCATCTGACGGGCAGATATTCCCAAATTTTGCTATTTACTTTTTCCTTTAAGGAGTTTTTGAAATTTGGCGATCAGGAGCTCACTCAAGATGAAATCAAAGAGCGCCTTAACTCCTACTTGGAATTGGGCGGTTACCCGGAACCATTGGTGGAAAACTTGAATCACAAAGATTATCTTTTGAATTTATTGAATTCCATAATTTACAAAGATATTATAAAAAGGTTTAAAATAAGATCGGCGCGGGGAATTGAGGATTTGGCTTCCTATTTAATTTCTAACATCGCCAAAGATTATTCATATAACACTTTGATACAGGCGACAAAGTGCAAAAGCGTCCATACCGTGGAGAAGTATCTTAATTATTTGGAGGAAAGCTTTATTTTATTTAAGCTGAACAGATTTTCATTTAAATTCAAGGAACAGGTGAATTCTCCCAAAAAAATATATTGTTTTGACAACGGTTTTATCCGCGCCAAGGCTTTCAAAATCAGCGCGGATATTGGCAAAGTTTATGAAAACACAGTGGCTATTCAATTAAAAAAGCTGGAGCTTGAAGGAAAAATTTCAGTTTTTTATTGGAAAAACCAACAGCATCAGGAGGTGGATTTTGTGGTGAAAGAAAATATTAAGGTCAAGCAATTAATTCAGGTGTGTTATGATATAAAAGATTTAAATACTAAAAAAAGAGAAATAAGGTCGTTAATTCAAGCCAGCCAAGAATTAAAATGCCGGAATTTATTAGTTATTACCAACGATTACGAAGCGGAAACGCAAGAAAAATGGTTTGGAGTGAAAAGAAAAATTAAATTTATTCCTTTATGGAAGTGGCTGTTAAAGAGGTAAGACGCGGATAATTCAGCGCCTTGATCGGCGTACGCATCAGCGATTTACTCTGTGGGATAGTTTTTTTATTCCATAGGGCCAATCAGCGTTAATAATTTAACAAAAAATAATATGCGAAACAAACAAAAAACAAACCCCGTGTTATTCGGAGCATTCCTGCCTGCGCTAACACTCCGGCAGGCAGGCGGATACGCGTTTGTGTTATTCGGATTACTCACGGGAGTTTTGGGGTTTGGGGGGAGCGCGGGGGTATAATCTAATCAATCACGAATTTTAATGATTCCATATCAAGCAAAATCTAAAAAAGTTCCTGGGACAAACTATGGAGAAGTTATGGGCAACGCTTTTTCCGTTTATGATAAAATTAAGAAGAAAACCAAAAGGCGCCCGTATGTGCGCAGCGCTTATTTCAAAAAAGAAAAGATATTTTTTGACTATTTTCGCAAGCACCTTTTTCAAAAATCTCCCAAGGAAAGAATGAAAAGATTAAAATTTTTTGCGGCGGCAGTAGAGCTTGTGAAAAACTCAAGAAATAAGCCGATCAGCAAACAAAATCCGAGTAAACCAAATGAGATCGTGCATCGTTTCGCCGGACTAACGGCCGAAAAAGAATTATTTTATGTTCAGATAAAGGAAAATAAAAAGAAAAGAAAATATTTTATGTCCTGCTTTCCACCGGAATAAGCGGGATGAAAAACAGAAAAAATAAAAATCCCCGCCACGATGTGGAGTGTATAAACTCCTGGCCAGGATTCTTATGCTATAATACTATCAAGAATGAAAAGCTTTGTCAAGTAAAGATTTCGCGTTTCACTCCGTGGAATAAAATCAGAACTATATTCCACGGGGTGAAACAGCGTATTCAAATCAGCGGCCTATCAGCGTTATAGTAAAATCCGTGATTCTATTTGCGATTAGTGAATATTCGTTTACAAATTCGTTTTAATTCGTTTTTAAATAATTCGTTAATTTAAAAATAAGATGAAAAATAATATGAAGATGGTGGATAAAAAAAGAAAAGCGATGAAGATGTTTTGGTGTTTTTGTTAGTAGTTGGGTTTTTGGTTGCTTGTGGAGAGGGTGTTTTTGGGGTAACTAGAATTCATTATGAAAATTTTGAGGATCAGAATTTTTCTGATACTTTCCATGCAGCACAATCTGATTACTGGGATCATCATGCTGTAGTAACCAATAATCCACATGGAGGATTATATAGTCTTAGAAGTAATGCTTGTAGTACTTGTTCTGATCCAATAACTGGTTTGATTGGAAAGAGTAGGACAGATTTGAATTTTGGATGGGGAGGGAAAAAATCCAGTTTTAGGAACTTCTTATGATTTAGATAACTTTCATGATGATGAATTATTTATAAGTTTTTGGTTAAAATACGATTCTGATTTCGATTCAACAGATAGCTATGGTAGCAATAAGGTTTGGTGGATGCAGTTCGAAGGTGATACGAATACTTATTATGTTCAATTTAGGGGAACTGGCGGTTCCTTTTATGATGAGTCGCGCATTGGGTGTAATGATGGAGAAGGTGAATCGGGGAACTATTTTGGGGTTGGGGGGGGATCTTGTTGATGGTAACTGGCATAAATGGGAAATATACATAAAGTATAATACAGATGGCTCTGGAGAAGGTCATAGTAATGGTATTTTGACAGTTTGGGTTGATGATGTTGAAAGAATCCATAGAACTTGGATAAGACCAATTTGTACATCTGGAGGTAAAATATCAAGAATGTCTTTTGGGTATTTCCATAATATACTTACATCTTCATCAGGATGGCAGATAGATGACATAGAAATCTGGGATGGAATTCCAAATGCAATAGACATAAACCCTCCCTCCCTCTCCAACTCCCAGCCAACCGGAACCCTGTCTTCCGGCACAACTCAAACAACCATATCATTGACCACAGACGAAACAGCTGAATGCAAATACGGAACATTGATGAATGTTCCCTACGATTCAATAACTAATACATTTTCATCTACCAATTCAACAACTCATTCCCAAACAATCACCGGATTATCAGACGGAAACACCTGCCATTATTATGTCCGCTGCCAGGACGAATCAGGAAACCAAAACCCTGATGATTTTGAAATTTCATTCTCTGTGGCTTCTCCTCCCCATACCGTTTACGGCCTTTCAAATTTCATCCAGTTAGTCGCCGATTGGCTTAAATCGGAATCCGGACTAACTTCTGATGTGAACGGAGACGGAGTGGTGAATACGAGAGATCTTGGTATAATGATGAGTAACTGGCAAAACTAACGGATAAGCACGGATTATAGACAGATGAACACGGCGGATTACGGATAGGATGCCGATGAAACGCTGAAGGAAGAGGATATAATGAAAAAGGATTTTATACTTGACAGGTATAAAAATATCTGATAATATTATACCTAACAAACGCTGAACAATCGCTGATATTGACGCTGAACAATCGCTGATTTTAATTATTTTGTCATACTAATAAAAAAATGCTTTATCCAAGAGACATATTAAAAAAAATCAAGAAAGTTCTTCCCCGAGACGAGTTTATTGTTCTAAGCGGAGCCAGGCAGGTTGGCAAGACCTCATTATTGCTAATGCTGAAAGATTTTCTGGAAAAGAAAGGAAGCGCTTGCCATTATTTCAATCTGGAAAATCCGGAGCATCTGAAATTGCTCAATAAACACCCTTTCAATATTTTTGAGCTGGCGCCGGAAGGAAAATCCAAGCAGCATATTTTTATTGACGAGATTCAATATCTGGACGACCCCAGCAAATTCTTAAAACTGCTCTACGACGAAAAGAAGGACAAAGTGAAAATTATCGCTTCAGGGTCATCTTCTTTTTACATTGACAAAAAATTCAAAGACAGCTTGGCTGGCAGGAAATTTCTGTTTGAAATTTACCCGTTGAATTTTAACGAGCTTCTTGTTTTCAAATCCCAAGAAGATTTATTGAAACGCAAAAAAAAGAAATTATCGGTTTATCACGAGAATGAACTAAAAAAATTATGGGAAGAATATTTAATTTACGGAGGCTATCCCAAGGTTGTTTTGGCCGAAGACGGCGAAATGAAAAAGATGATGCTGGAAGAAATCGGATCTTCCTATATTAAAAAAGATATTTTAGACGCCGGCGCGCGCAATATTGAAAAATATTTTCATTTGCTGAAGATTTTAGCCGGACAAACCGGCCAGTTGGTAAATTCCCAAGAACTGGCCGACACTCTCGGCACAGCCCACAAGACAATTGAAGAATATTTATACATAATGAAAAAGTCATACCATATCGCTTTCATCAGTCCGTTTTACAGAAATATCAGAAAAGAGCTGGTGAAAATGCCCAAGGTATATTTTTTTGACACCGGGCTTAGGAACTTTTTTTTGGGAGAATATTCTCCGATAAGCCGGCGTTCGGATAAGGGAGCTTATGCGGAAAATATTGTTTTCAGGGAACTGCTTGGAAAGGTTGGAAGCGCGGACAAGATTAAATTCTGGCGCACCCAGGATAAAAAGGAAGTGGATTTCGTGAGCGGAAAAGAAGCTTATGAAGTTAAATTCGGCGACAGACGAAAAGTTAAAAAATCAAAATATGCTAAGTTTAAAGAGCAATATCCGGATATTAAATTCAGCATCCTGCCGCATGATAAAATATTGGAGAAATTTTACGGTTGGAAAATAAAATCAAGCAGCATGTAGCATATGTAGCAAGCAGTAAGTATTATATTTTCAGTCCGCGACTAATCAGCGTATAAAATCAGCGATCTATCAGCGTTTTATAATTCGTTAACAAAAAATAATATGCGGAACAAACAAAAAACAAACCCCATGTTATTCAGAGCATTCGGATATATGTTTATGTTATTCGGATTACTCGCGGGAGTTTTGGGGTTTGGGGGGAGTGTGAGGGCGGCATCGTTGTTATCTAAAGTAGATTTTGAGCAGGAGCTTAACGATCCGTACGATTTTGTATTTTTTGAAAATCCCGGAACAGTTACAGGCTATGTTCCAGGACATACAGGTTATGCAGTTAGGAGCAGCCACTCTAGTGATGATAATAGGTTTGATAATCCAAATGGATATGGGTTAGTAATAACAACCACAGGTGGAAATGGAAATAATTATTGGCCTGCATCTGATGAATTATATATTAGTTACTGGATAAAGTATGAAAAGGATTATTACAATCCTTGTAATAATATTAAATGGCTTTGGACATATGGTGATGATCATAACGAGCTTATTTTCGGCAGTCAGACCGATACAGACATTAGGGGGCGATGGTTTCTACAAAGAAATAACTGCCAGGCTTGGTCACACCGCAAGGCAGCTCGCTATTGGACAGCCGATTATGTGATGGGTAATTGGATGCATGTTGAGATTTATTATAAACTATCAACAGGAGCTAATCATTCTAATTATGATGGAACTCAATGGCTGAAGGTTAATGGAATCACTGTAATATCGGATAATCAGGTTTCTACAGGAAAACCTGGGAGAATGTCAGTTCCTTCTATTAACGCTTCCGGAAATGGTTATAGTGGATGCGAAGCTGGCCATGGCTGGTTCCAGCTTGATGATTATGAAATATGGGATGGGATACCAACAAGCGGACCAGATACTACCCCTCCCTCCTGCTCCAACTCCCAGCCAACCGGAACCCTGTCTTCCGGCACAACCCAAACCACCATATCATTAACCACCAATGAAACAGCCGTATGCAAATATTCAACCATTGCGGGAACGAATTATGATTCAATAACTAATACATTTTCATCTACCGATTCCACGACTCATTCTCAAACTATCACCGGATTATCAGACGGAAACACCTACCATTATTATGTCCGCTGCCAGGACGAATCAGGAAACCAAAACCCGGATGATTTTGAAATTTCATTCTCTGTGGCTTCTCCTCCCCATACCGTTTACGGCCTTTCAAATTTCATCCAGTTAGTCGCCGATTGGCTTAAATCGGAATCCGGACTAACTTCTGATGTGAACGGAGACGGAGTGGTGAATACGAGAGATCTTGGTATAATGATGAGTAACTGGGGAGAGTAGAAAATTAATTTTGAATTTCCAATTTCGAATTTTGATTTAATTTTGAATGATAGAATGTTTAAATATTAGAAATTAAAACATTAGTCATTCAATTGAAATTCATAATTCATAATTCAAAATTAATCTTATGAACTTTGATCTTGAAGAAAGAACAGCTAAGTTTGGCGAAGATGTAATAAAATTCTGCAGAACAATCA
>JAGGSH010000022.1 GCA_021159185.1 bacterium | reverse complement strand
GTAAAGGAAATATCATCGGCAGTTGATAAATTGAAAGAAATGCCTTTAATATTTTCAGTGGTGATAATAAAGCTTAAATCAGAATTTTTAATTATATATCGCGCGTCTGAAATTTTTTCTATATCTTTTCTTTCTTTTTCTTCAATTATACTGAAAAGATCGCGCGAAATATTTTCACTTTGCGGTTTTTCAGTAAAATAGTTTTTATAGTAATGGGAGTGGATATTTCTTATGGTCAGTCCTGAAATTACCGCGAAGATAATAATCAAAGCGATTATCCGGGTGTATTTATTAAACCTGATTTTATAAATACTGAAAATAAGCAAGGGGAAAACGGCAATAAAATATCTTCCTTGTATGCCCTTAATAGAGTTATGCATTGGTTGCGTCCAAAAAATGTATTCCAAGGTAAATATGGATAGAACAACCGATAAGAAGGCGCTGAATGTAACAATTCTTTGGAAAAAATTAAGCGGGACTTTTTCTTTTGTTCCGGAAAGCAATGCAAATAATGACAGAATAAGAAAGATATAAAATAACTCGGAAAATCTTATGGATAACATTCCCAATGTTCCGGACATTCCTTTTAAATGGCTTTCGGAATGCTTTTCCAATTCCTCTCCTATAACTTTCGCGTAGTTCAATGGTTTTTTTATTATATACATAATCTGTTCGTTGGGAGAAACTTTGTAAGCGGGGCGGAGATATTTATCCGGATTGGATAATTTTGTGAGAGAGTAAAAAAATAAAAAATTTATTGCCAATACGCCAATAATAAAAGTCGCATATTTAATGTATTTCATTTTATTGCTTTTGTCTGCTGTTTTATCCCTCTTTCCGAATTGGCAGGGCTTTAAAATCAACAATAGCGCCAGAAGTCCGATATATCCCGGTTTGATCTGGGTTAATAACAGGGAAGCGGCTAAAGTATATAAAAGGCGCGATTTGCTTAAATATTTTTTCGTGGAAAAATAAAACAGAAGCGCGGAAAACAAAAATGCTCCCGATATGACAAGCGCGTCATCGCTTAAGCTTGCCATTTGGTGAAGAGACATTGGCAAAAGCGCGGAAAAGAAAAATATAATTTTTCCAAAGGGCGTTATTTTTATGGCAAAAAAGATAAGAAGAATTGATATAATGAGATTTGATATTCTGCCGAAATAAAAAGCGTGAAGTGGGGAAAGATTGAATATTCTGGCAACGCCTATTCCCAAAGATTGTGGCATATGCCCAATGGGATTATAAGAACAGAATTGCGTGAAAACTTTTTTCTTATCCTCGCCGATTTTATCGCTTAAATTATTATGTATTTGCTCGGAAGAAAAAACTCCGCTGTCAACCATTCCGTCGCTAAATTTGCCATGCAAGCCGATGACATTTTTAGGAACTTCCGCTTTAAGATCTTTATCGCAGAATAAGCTTAGATTGGTATAATCCCAAGATCTGTAAAAATGTCCGGATTCGTCGGGAACTTGGTAAGGCGGCATTAAAAATATTTGAAAAATTCCCCAGACTAAAGCAATAATGAGAAAAATGTATTCTAATCTTGTAAATTCTATTTTTTTTACTTTCTCTAAAATTGTTCGCATAAATTTTTCTTAGGATTTTTATTTTTTCTCCTCGTGGTATTCTTTGTCAGCGTTGACTGTCCAGATGTCATTGCGGCTTCCCAAAATATTCTCGGCGGCGTAAAGGCCGGTTAAAATGGAATGGTCCATATTGTTGTATTTGAACATTCCGTAGCGGCCGATGGGCTGAAGGTTTTTAAATTTATCCAAATACCGCCGAATGATTTTAATGTTTTGCTTATAGCCGGCGTCGTAAACCGGATAAGCTTTAGGGACGCGGGCGACAAATCCGTCTGCGAAATCGGCTTTCTTACCCAGCTTGATTTTTTCTAATTCTTCTAACCCTAAATTTATCAAATCCGCGTCTTTCATATTCCAAAGCTCGTCGCCTTCGGAGCAGAAATATTCCAAGCCCAGCGCGGTTTTGTTTTTGTCAGCCACCATATAGGGGCTCCATCTTTTAAAGTTTTGGATGCGTCCCAATTTTACTTCAGGGGAATGGACATAAATCCAAGTGTCGGGAAAGGGAGTGGGGCAGTCCAAAATGACGCTGATGGTTATAAAGCTGCGGTAATGCAAATTATGGGCGGCGTTCAAAACTTCTTCCGGAGCAGCGGGGGATAACCGTTTAATCAGCGCTGTGATGGGCATACTGGAAAGAAAATGATCGGCTTGATAAATTTTTTCCTGTCCGGCGCTATCCTTAACCATAACATTTTCCACTTTGAAATCAGTGTGATTTATTTTTACAATTTCTGTTTCCATTAGTATTTTTCCTCCCATTTTTTCCACATTCTCCGCCATTTTTTCATACATCATTCCCGGCCCGTATTTAGGATATTTGAATTCTTCAATCAGTGTTTTAACTTTACCGCTTTTGCCGGGAAAAAGAGCGTTTTTTACGGCGCTGATAAGCGACAATCCTTTAATTCTCTGCGCCGCCCATTCCGCTTGTATTTCATCGCAGGGAATGCCCCATAGTTTTTCGGTATAAGTTCTGAAAAAAGTGTCAAAAAGTTTTTTGCCGAAGCGGTTAGACACCCATTGTTCAAAAGTCTTCTCCTCTTTGTAGGGAAAGATTTTAATTTTTACATAACTGGCCAGAATTTTGACGGAATCAATTATTCCCAGCCCAAACAAAGCGTTGAATGGCTTGATGGGATAATTGAAAAATTTATTGCGATAGTAAATTCTGGACAAACGCGGCCTTTTCAAAAAATCTTTTCCCAGCGTTTTATTCCAGAGTTCATTTACTTCCTTGGATTTGGTGAAAAAACGATGGCCTCCCAAATCAAAATGGCAGCCTTTAAATTCAATGGTTTTACTGATGCCTCCCACTTGTTTTTCTTTCTCAAAAACAATAACGCTTTTATTGTTTTCTGCTAGCTTGCGCGCTCCCGCCAATCCGGACGGTCCAGCGCCGAAAATGATTGTATCCATAAGTGAACAGGGAACAATGAACAGTGAACAGTGAACAGCGAGCAATATTGTTAGCATTGCTTTTCCATTTTACCATATAAGGTTGAATGGTAAAGATGGTTTTAGGTGATTCTTAAACGTTGTTCTTGCCGCGATCAATAAACAATGATCAGTGTTTATTATTCCTATAATTATTAATGGTTATTAATTTTATTAGAAATGGTATCAATGCTTTTCCATAATATTCTACTAACTTCTTCTGCGTCAGCATAGAAATCCAAATACTCATCTTTAGTGATATATTTTCTTTTATAGGCAAAAAATATATTTGGTATTTTGCTTCAGCCAATGATGCGTAAGCTATTTCCAGATAATTTAAAAATAACGCCGTTCTGTTTCGGTGACAACCTTCAACAATATTAGACGGAACCGACAAAAGAGCTCTTCTGACTTGGGAAGTTAAACAGTACATTTTCTCCCTTGGAAATTTATGCGTTAGATCATAGCCTTATGAGCTAGTTTATCTGCCTTTTGCTTTAAGATATTATTCTTCATTCTTCATTCTCCATTCTCCATTGTTCATTGATCACTGTTCACTGTTCACTGACTATCAAACGCGAATTTTTTTCTCATTCCGAAATTCCAAATCAAAACCAGCGCCACCGCGATGCTCTTAGCCAGCATATCCTGAAAATAGTGCAGTCCTAATATGTCAATCACAATCCATAAAATAAGATAGCTCCAAAACAGCCCGCCGACGCCAATTAAGGCGAATATGGCAAATTCTTTTTTGACATTCCCCGTGCTTTCAAAAACCCAGGCCACGCTGATTAAATAATTCGCCGCCAGTCCCAGTAAAAAACCGATAGTTTGGGCAATTAAATAATGAAGATTTAAGATATTGTCGGCAAAATAAAAGGAGCCCATATCAACCGCGGTAGCCAGCCCGCCGACAAAAATGTAGCGAAAAAATTGAATGTGAGTGGTATCAGTTCTAGCTATGAAATATTTGTTGATTAAATTGTTCATAGGATATTTGTTATAGTTTTCAAATCCCCCTTTGATCCCCCTTTTCCAAAAGGGGAGAAATTACATTTTTTTCTCCCACTTCCAAGCGTCTTTTACGATGTTATCCAAATTTTTAGTTGGCTTCCAGCCCAGTTTCTTTTTTATTTTCTCACTGCTGGCGATTAACTTGGCCGGATCTCCGGCTCGCCTTTCCGTTTCTTCCACTTTAAAATTTATGCCGGTTATCTTTTTACATTTTTCAATTATTTCTCTGACGGAATATCCCTTTTCACTTCCCAGATTAAATTTTTCTGATTTGTTTTCCTTATTCAGAAAATCCAAAGCTGAAATATGGGCGCTGATTAAATCTTCCACATGAATATAATCACGGATACAAGTGCCGTCTTTAGTTTTGTAATCCGTCCCAAAAATTTTTATGGCATCTCTTTCGCCTTTAGCAGTTTTTAAAACCAGTGGGATTAAATGCGTTTCCGGATCGTGCATCTCGCCGAATTTTCCCTCGCTGTCAGCGCCGGCGGCGTTAAAATAGCGCAGACAGACGGATTTTAAACCATAGGCTTTATCGTAATCGCTTAAAATATTTTCTATCATTAATTTAGTCGTTCCATACGGGCTGGTGGGATTTTTTTCAGCTTCTTCAATTATGGGAACGGTTTTAGGTTCGCCAAAGATGGATGCCGAAGAACTGAAAATAATTTTTTTTACATCATTTTCCAGCACTGCCTTAAACAAATTCAAACTTCCGGAGATATTGTTGATGAAATATTTTTGAGGATTTTTAACTGATTCTCCAACTTGAGAAAAAGCGGCGAAATGCATAACCGCGCCAATCTTTTCATTTTTAAAAACCTGGCTGATTTCATTAAAGTCCAGTAAATCTCCGCGAAAAAATTTAGCGTCTTTATTTATCAAGCACTCGTTTCCTGTTGATAAATTATCAAAAATCACCACTTCATAATTTTGCCGGATAAGATTTTTTACGGCAATGGATCCGATATAGCCCGCTCCGCCAACCACTAAAATTTTCATATTTTTTCTTTATCGCGCAGATTATAATTTATCTGATAATATTGTAGCATAGGAATAATAATTACAAAAGAGAAAAATTTATAGCTTTCGGAATATTAGGCGAGGAAACCGGCTTGACAACTCATTTCTTTGCGTTATAATATATATTAATGAGGGGAAACGCTAAATATTAAGATTTCAGCTTAAATATGAAATTTTTTGAGTTTGAGCAAAAAATGATGGATTACCCGGTTTTTACAGCTTCTGAAACGAAGGCTATTTTTTTGAACCAAAAAAATATTTTGGTACAAATCGCTTTCTGGGTAAAAAAAAGGTACTTGCGGAAAATCAGAAAAGGGCTTTATGTTCTGGCAAAAATTGAGGATGATATTAATCCTATGAGCCTGGCGGAAAAAATTTATTCGCCTTCGTATTTGAGTTTGGAATTCGCGCTGAATTATTACGGAATTATTCCCGATATTCCCGGAACTTTCACTTCTATTACTTCCAAAAAAACCGCCTATTTTAAAAATAGCTTTGGAAATTTTTCTTACCAAAAAATCAAATCCGAATTATTTTCCGGATATAAAACCGCGCAGGATAAAAACATTTCTTTTAACATTGCCAGTCCGGAAAAAGCGATTTTGGATTATTTATATTTAAATAAAAGCAGGCTTGTCGCAAGCCCTGATTTTTGGCGTGAAATGAGAATTAATGAAGAATTTAAATTTAATAAAAAAACGCTTAAATTTTACCGCGATTTATTTAATGACAAGAAAATTGATAAATTAATTCAAAGCTTACTAGAATACCAAAAAAATGCTAGATAAATTTTTTCTTGAAGATTATATTAAAAAAAATAACATTCCAAACATTCCGCGGCGGGCATTGACGGAATATTTGCAGTCAGAAATTTTGGCGATTGTTTACGGCTCCAAGTTTGGAAGCTCCTTGTCTTTTTTGGGCGGAACTTGCTTAAGATTTGTTTATAAGTTGGATCGCTTTTCGGAAGATCTTGATTTTGATTTAATCAAAAAAGGGCTGGATTATGAAGAATTGTCCGGCTATATCGGAAAAAGATTAAAAGAGCTGGGATTTAAGGCGGAAACCAGAGTTAAAAGGACTGAAAATATTTTTATCATTTTTATTAAAATTCCCGGAATTATGAAGGAAATGGGGTTAAGCGGCATGGATAATCAGAAGCTCACCATTAAATTTGAAATTGATCCTGTTCCTCAAAAAAACATTGAATATGAAACGAAGCAAATTTTTTCCTATGGGAAAACATTTAATATTGTCGCGAACACGGAGGAAACTTTATTCGCTCAGAAAATTATTGCTTTGAAATTTCGGCCGTATCAGAAGGGGAGGGATTTTTATGATATTATTTGGTTTATGTCGCAAAAAAATATTGAGCCGAATTATAAACTTTTGGGAGAAAATGGCTTGCGAATTAAAAATCGCCGAGAATTAAAAATAGAAATGAAAAAGATAATTTCCAAACTTGATTTAAAACAAGCCGCCAAAGACGCGGAAAGATTTCTTTTTTATCCCGAGAAAGCTAAGTGGATTGCGGATTTTGGGAAGTATTTGGAAAGTTTTTGACTCGCTAATCAACGCGAATTTATTGCGAATGTTCGCGAATAATTTTTGTAATGAATAAAAAAAAGAAAAAAATTATCGTGGCGATGTCGGGCGGGGCGGATTCTTCCGTAGCGGCGGGATTGCTTAAAAAACAGGGATACGATGTTGTTGGAGTTTTTGCGCGTTTTTGGAAAAGCGGCGTTTATGCTGAAGCGGAAGAAAAAGCTGGAAAGGCAGCTAAAATTTTAAATATTCCGTTGCATATTATCAGCGCCGAAAAGGAATTCAAAAAAGAAATAGTGGATTATTTTTTGCGGGGATGCGCGACGGGAAATATGTTTAATCCCTGCGTTAAGTGCAACCCGGAAATAAAATTTAAATTCCTTTTGGATAAAATGGCGGAGTTGAAATGCGATTTGGCGGCGACGGGACACTACGCCCGCCGAAGGCGGGAAATCCAAAATCCAAAATTACAAATTCCAAACAAGCTACAAGCTACAAGCTACAAGCTACAAGCTGTATGTAGATTATTTCAGGCGAGGGATGAGAATAAAGATCAGAGTTATTTTTTATACAGACTGAAGCAGGAGCAGTTGGCGAAAATTGTTTTTCCGTTGGGGGATTATAGAAAATCGGAAGTGTTGGAAATGGCTGGAGATTTTAATTTTCCTGAATTTAAGAAAAAAGATGAATCGCAAGGAGCTTGTTTTATCGCGGAAAAATATCCCGGCAAATTTTTGAAAGAAAATTTAAAAATGAAAACGGGAAAAATTGTTGACGCGCGAGGAAATGTTTTAGGCGAGCATCAGGGATTGCCGTTGTATATAACCGGGCAAAGACGGATGATTAACATTGGTGGAACCGGCCCTTATTATGTGATTGGCAGGGATTTTTCCAAAAATTTATTAGTCGTAACCAATAATGGGAAAGACCCGTGCCTTTACAAGAAATCCACAATAGTAAAAAATGTTAATTGGATAGCCGGCGCGCCCAAACTGCCTCTTAAGGCAAAGATTAAAATTCGCTATCAGCATCCGGCGGTCTGTGCTACAATAAGCAAGAAGAAAGCGGCAAGCAATAAGCGGCAAGCGGGGTTTTATGAAGTTGTATTTGATGAATCTCAAAGAGCGGTTGTGGCGGGACAGTCGGCAGTGTTTTATTCGGATGAGGGCGAAGCGCTGGGCGGGGGAATTATCGCAAAATCCGAAAATCAAAATTCAAATGTCAAAAATTAATTTTCTTTATTTTTTATAAAATTATGCGATATTCATTTCAAAATCAAGGTTACAATGAAGAGGGAGATAATAAAGAGAAAGAAGCGGAAATTAAAGCCAGAAGGCATCGCATGCAATCCAGCTTGCTGATAATGGAATCGGATTTTAACAGGGGAGAGCGAAAGGCGGAAGACATAAAGTTGGAAATAACTCGGTTGGAAAGAAAAATGGATCAGATAAAAGCGAGCGTTGAAGATAAAAATGAAGAGCTGGAAAAAATGAATCGCGAGCAAGCAGCACTGGAAGAAAATATTGCGAGATTGAAGAAGAAGTTGAAGGCTTTGTAAGACGGTAAATCCTAGTATTATTTTTTACTTTATGTCATTCCGGAATTTTCGGAGTAGCAGCGGAGAAAATATCCGGAATCTACGCCTTCAATTATCTTACGCTTAAAAAAATTTAATTAATCTAGATTCCGGATATTTTTTATTCCATTTCATTCCATAAAAAATTCCGGAATGACATAGCAAAAACTTATGAGAAAATTAAGGGACGCGGTTAAAAAAGTTGCTCAAGAAAAAGGCGTGGAAATAACGGGCGGGCTGGACGGCCGGCTTAGAAACTGGGATCGGGAACTTGAAAAGACAAAAGATGCGGAAGGAGCCATAAAAAAGATAGAGAGCGAGTTTAAGTATAATTTTAATCGCGAAGATTACGAAGAAATAAAAAGAGCCATACGCTAATTTTTTTGGAAATAAAAAAAGCCCCCCCTAAAATTTATCGATGGGTTTGTTTGATAGCAGGCGGGAGGGGGCAGGTTTATGATTACCGCGGATGAATTGAGAAAAAAGTTTTTGGATTTTTTTTCCGCTGAAGGACATACGATTATTCCTTCGGCTTCTTTGGTTCCAAATGAAACCGATCCGACCGTTCTTTTTACCACGGCTGGAATGCATCCGTTAGCGCCGTATTTAACGGGCGAAAAACATCCAAAGGGAAAGCGGCTGGTTAATGTTCAAAAATGTTTAAGAACCGGTGATATAGAAGATGTCGGCGACAGTTCGCATAATACTTTTTTTGAGATGCTTGGCAATTGGTCGCTGGGAGATTATTTTAAAAATGATTCTATAAAATGGAGCTGGGAATTTTTGACGGATAAAAAATGGCTGGAAATTTCTCCCGAAAAAATAAAAGTGACTGTTTTTGAGGGAGATAATAACGCTTCGCGCGATGATGAATCAATTAAAATTTGGCGGGAATGTTTTAAGAAATCCGGAATTTCTTTAGAAGTTTACGATAAAGAAAAAGGAAATAATAAAACCGCGAGAATTTTTCCTCTGCCTAAAAAAGATAATTGGTGGGGCCCGGCGGGAGAAACAGGGCCGTGCGGACCGGATACGGAAATTTTTATTGATCTTGGTAAGCCGGTAAATTCCGAAAAATGTTCCAACGGCGATGAATGCCAGCCGGGATGCAAATGCGGAAGGTATGTTGAAATTTGGAATAATGTTTTTATGGAGTTCAATAAGCAAAGAACAGTGAACAGTGAACAGGAATACGAATATGTTAAATTAAAGCAAAAGAATGTGGACACCGGAATGGGGCTGGAAAGAATGCTGGCGGTTTTGAATGGGCTGGATAATGTTTATGAAACGGAATTGTTTGCGCCGATTGTTGAGGAGATTGAAAAGTTATCCGAAAAAAAATATGGAGAATCCAAAGATACTAAAAAATCAATGCGAATTATCGCGGACCATATTAAAGCGGCGGTTTTTATTATTTCTGATGGCGTGGTTCCGTCCAATGTCGGCCGGGGATATGTTCTGCGGAGATTGATTAGGCGGGCGGTAAGGCACGGAAAAATTTTGGGGATTGAGAAAAATTTTACAAAGCAAATCGCGGAAGCAGTAATTGGTATTTATAAAGAAACTTATCCGGAAGTTGAAGGAAACAAGGAGAAAATTTTTGGAGAATTGGAAAAAGAGGAAAATAAATTTAGAAAGACTTTAGGGAGAGGATTAAAAATAATTAAGAATTACGAATTAAGAATTAAGAATAACGGCGAGAATGTAAGCGGAAAAGAGATTTTTGATTTATACCAAAGTTACGGTTTTCCAATTGAAATGAGCTTAGAAGAATTAGAGAAGAGAGGCGTTAAATTTTCTGAAGATGAATTAAGAAAAGGTTTTGACACCGAATTAAAGAAACATCAAGAGCTTTCGCGGACGGCTTCGGCGGGGAAATTTAAAGGCGGGTTGGCGGATGGCGGGGAGAAAGTTAAAAAACTGCATACGGCTACTCATTTATTACTGGCGGCTTTGCGGAAAGTTTTAGGCGATCATATTTTTCAAAAAGGATCTAATATTACGGCGGAAAGATTGAGGTTTGATTTTTCTCATCCGGAAAAATTAACTAACGAACAAAAACAGGAAGTGGAAGAGTTAGTTAATGAAGCTATAAAAAAAGAATTGCCCGTAAGTTTTGAAGAAGTTAAATTGAATGAGGCAAAAAAAATGGGCGCTATGGGTGTGTTTGAGGCAAAATACGGAGATAAAGTGAAAGTTTATACGATAGGCGATTCCGCCCAAGGCGGATCTCCTTTTAGTCGAGAGATTTGCGGCGGACCGCATGTAAAGAATACTGGTGAATTAGGAAAATTTAAAATTGTTAAAGAGCAAAGTTCGGGTGCCGGAGTCAGGAGGATAAAGGCTGTTTTAATTCAGTAGCAAATATCAAGTGTAAGAAACTATAGCGTTGTTTACAATTTTTCTTTATGTCATTCCGGAATTTTTTCCGGAACGCTCGTCCGCCTTTGGAGGAAAGTGGAAGAAAAAATATCCGGAATCTAGGTTAGTTAAAATCTTTAAGCGTGAGATAATTGAAAGCGTAGATTCCGGATATTTTCCTTCGCTATCGCTACGGAAAATTCCGGAATGACAATAGGTTAAGATTCCGGATATTTTTTCCGTTGCTACTCAGAAAATTCCGGAATGACATATGGTTTCGCTCCAAAATTTTTCGGAATGGCATGCAGCTCGGCTTCATTCCGAAAATTCCGGAATGACATAGCAGTTGACTTTTTTGGCAAATAGATATAGTATTTTTTAAGTGTGTGATAATTTATGTAAATTAAAATTTTATGTTAGCTATAATTAAAACTGGCGGGAAACAGTATAAGGTTGAGAAAGGAGATAAAATTAAAGTGGAAAAACTGGAAGGAAAAGAGAGTGATAAAATTACTTTTTCCGAAGTTTTGTTTTTGGGCGATGAAAAAATCGCAAAAGTGGGCGCTCCGTTAATTAAAGCCGCGAAAGTGGAAGCTAAGATTTTAAAACAGGGAAAGGGAAAGAAAGTCTGGGGAGTGAAGCACAAAGCCAAGAAAAGATATAAAGTAAAATTCGGACATCGGCAGAATTTTACGGAAGTGGAGATTTTAAGACTTGCTAATTAAAAGCGGATAAAAAAGCGGCCATTAAAATGGGATTTAGTTAATTAGCAGAATTTATCACTCGGTGAGAATTTCTTTTTTGTTTTTTTTAATGCTAGTATCGTTTGTTTTTGTTTTTTCCTCTTTTACACGCGGTCGCGTGTAAAAGAGGAAAAGAGGAAAAGAGGAAGGTAAAAAATAATTAATATAATATAGAGAAAAAATAACAACGCCCGACGGGATGATTCCCATCGGGCGATTTTCTTCATTTTTCCCAGGGTTGAGAAGATTTAGATTGAAAGATGAATGGTGTGGAAAGTATGGCAATGATTGTGGATATTATAAGGATAACAATGATTACCAAGCTTGCGATAGCCAATCCCGCAACCTTTAGTGGAAACCAAGTATTATTCAGGCTTAACCGGTAGTTTGGTGATCTTGGCTCCGGAACGAGCAAATATCCCAGCGTGTAGATTGATTCTAGTATTTTATTTTCAAGAACATTAAAGAAACTAAATTTTCTCATTTATTTCTCTCCTTGTATTTTTATGCGATCTGATAAAATCGGGTTTTGTGAAAGGTTCGTAAACTAATATTCCTCCTAAAATAAAAAATGTAAATCCAGTTCCAGAGATTAAATCAGTGTTGGATTTAAGGTCGGGTGAAATAAATATCGCGATTATCCCAATAGTAATAAATGTAGTTCCTGCAATTAAACGCCACCCTAGCTTTGTTTTAAAAAGAAATATTATTTTTTCTTTTACTTTCAAATTTATCCCCCCTTTTTTTAAAGAACTTTAAGCTATCATATTAGCTCTTTCCGATTTGTCAAGGCGCTAGAGAGGGTTGTCTCGTCGGAGTATTCAATGTCGCCTCCAGTAGAAAGTCCCCGTCCCAGGCGGGTTATTTTTATTTTCAAGGGCTGGAGTTTCCTTTTAAGATATAAGGCGGTTAAGTCTCCTTCCGCGGTGGGATTGAAAGCGATAATAATTTCCTGAATTTTTTCATTTTTAACTCTATCTAAGAGTTGGGGGATTTTCAGGTCGCTTTTTTCATTGCCGGACGAAGGTTCAATAGTTCCGCCTAAAATATGGTAAAGCCCTTTATAAATTCCGGTTTTTTCAATAGAAATGACATCTAGAGCGTCTTCAACAACGCAGATTGTTTTTTGTTCCCGCCCGGGATTTTTGCATATTTCGCATAAATCGCTCTCGGATATATTGAAACATTTTTTACAGATTTTTAGATTTTTTAAATTAGAGATATTTTCAGAAAAATCTTCCAGTTTTTCTTTATCTTGCCGAAATAAAAATAACACCAGCCGTTCCGCCATTTTAGGCCCGACGGAAGGGAGGGAAGAAAAATTATCAATTAATTTTTGGAAAGGTTTGGGAATCATTGTTCTTTGCCGCTGCGGGTTTTTTCTAAGGATTTAAATGTGGTGGAAGTTTCTTCAAAATATAGCTGCGCCTTGCCCAATGGACCGTTTCTGTGTTTGGAAACGATGACTTCCACGATGTTTTTATTGGGGGTGTCCGGTTTTTCCCTGTCCTCTCGGTACAAGAATAACACGACATCAGCGTCCTGTTCAATGGATCCTGACTCGCGCAAGTCGGAAAGGCGGGGTACTTGGGGCGATCGGGATTCCACGGCGCGGGAAAGTTGGGAAAGAGCCAGAATAGGAATATTTAATTCGCGCGCCAGCTGTTTTAAAGCTCGGGAAATTTCCGAAATTTCTTGAACGCGATTATCGCCGCCGGTTTTTCTTCCTTCCATTAATTGCAGGTAATCAATGATAATCAATCCCAGATGATGCTCGGCTTGGAGCCTTCTTGCCATGGTGCGCATTTCCATAATGTTGGCAGAAGCAGTGTCGTCAATATAAACGGGCGCTTCGCTTAATGCTCCCATAGCTTCGTTGATGCGCTGAAAATCGTCATAACCTTTGTCAGTGCGGAGCCGGCCGGTGCGGAGCCGCCATAAATCTATGCCGCCTTGAGCGGCTATCATTCTGTCAATAAGCTGGTCAGAGGACATTTCCAAAGAAAATAATCCTACGGGAATTTTTGCCTTGGTTCCAATGCTGCGGGCGATATCTAAAGCTAAGGTTGTTTTTCCGATAGAAGGACGGGCAGCTAGAATAACCAAATCGGATTTTTGAAGCCCGGCCAGAATATTATCCAGGTCGGGAAAGCCGGTAGGCACTCCGCGAAGCTCGTGATCGCTTTTATGAAGTTCCTCAATGCGGTTGAAAGCGGATTCCAAAATTGATTTAATGGGAACGAAATCCTGCTTAATATATTTTTGGGAAACTTTAAAAAGTTTTTGCTCGGCCTCGTCCATAATTTTTTCCACATCTTCCGATTCCCGATAGCCCATTTCCAAAATTTCCCCGGCAGATTTTATTAAGCGGCGAAGCAAAGCTTTTTTCTGGACAACTTTAGCGTAATGGACAACATTGGAAGCGGAAGGAACGGCATTTACCAGAGACGCCAGATAGCTGGACCCGCCAATTTCTTCCAACTTGTTTTTTTCTTCCAGCCGATTGGAAATGCTTAAAACATCCAGCGGTTCTCGCTTTTCATATAAATCTAGGATAGCTTCGTAAATAATATTATGAGCGTCTTTGTAAAAATCGTTCGGCTTTACGAAGTCGGCTACTTTAATAATAGCGTCTTTGTCCATCATTAAAGAACCTAGAACAGACTGTTCGGCTTCAATATTATGCGGCGGCACACGCAAATTTTCCTTGATTTCTTTTGTCATTGTTTTTTTGAAGCTAAGTTTCTTTAGTTTCTACAGCCTTTTTATTATAGCAGTGTATTTTTGAAAATCAAATATTGGCAAATAAACAAACCCGCCGCGTGTTGATTTTAAAAGATTTCAACAAGCGGCGGTTTTTTTGTTAGTTTCAAAGAGAAACCGTGTCATTTATAAGCGATCGTCCATAAATGACAAAATATAATATTAGGTTGGCTATCTGCCGCTGCTATACGATCGTACACTAGTGGAAAGTAGTGAAAGGAAAAAGAATCTTTTAATATAACTTCTTTATTTTATATCTCTCTTTCTCATCTTTAATTTCGTAGCCTTTTTTTCTGATTAGTTTTCGCAGGTCGTCGGATTTTTGAAAATCTTTTTTTTGGCGGGCTTGTTCTCTTTCTTGCGCCAGGTTTTTAATTTCAGCGGGGATTTCAGCTCGTTCTCCTTTAAGAGTTAGGCCGAAAACTTTATTTATTTTATTCCATAAACTTAAAATATCTGCGGCTGTTTTCTTGTCCAGTTTTTTTTGAGAGATTAGTTTATTGGTTTCCGTAATTAAATTATACAAAACGCTTAAAGCCAGGGGAGTGTTGAGATCGTCATTCATAGCGGATTCAAATTTTTCTTGGTATTTTTTCAGCCAATCCGATGAGCCGGTTTTTAAATCCGTTTTCTGATTTAATTCCCGGTTTTTTTTATCCGCCTTGGGCGGGAATCCCTGAATAAATTCAGTGATTCTTTTGAAATTTTGGCGGGCTTGTTTCATAGAATTCCAGGTGAAATTTAAGGGGGAGCGGTAATGGGAAGATAATAATAAAAGCCGCAGTTCCATAGCGCTGAATCCTTTTTTCTTAACATCTTCCAGTGCATAGAAATTTCCTTTGGATTTGCTCATTTTTTCTCCATTGACTAAAAGATGGCGGGTATGCGTCCAATAATTAACGAATTTTTTTCCGGTAAAACTTTCCGATTGGGCAATCTCGGCTTCGTGGTGGGGGAAGATATTATCTTCTCCGCCGGTGTGGATGTCAAGAGTTTCGCCCAAATATTCCAGGCTCATAGCGGAACATTCAATGTGCCAGCCGGGATAGCCGATTGACCAAGGCGATTTCCATTTCATAAGATGATCTTTGGGCGCTTTCAGCCATAAAGCAAAATCCCATGGATTTTTTTTGTCGGGATGTCTTTCCAGCCGGGCGCCGGTTTTTAAATTTTCCAAAGTGTTGCCGGAAAGTTTTCCGTAGCCGGGAAATTTCGCAACATCAAAAAAAACATTGCCGTTATTTTCATAAGCCAATCCTTTCTCCAATAATCCGCTTATCATTCTTATCATTTGGCTGATATGGGCGGTGGCTTTTGGAAAATAGCGCGCCGGCAATATGTTCATTTCTTTTTCCGTGTTTTTAAAATAATCCTCGTAAAATTCAGCGATTTCTTGCGGCGTCTTTTTCTCTTTTCGCGCTTTTTTGAAAATTTTATCTTCGCCGCTGTCGGCTTGGGCGATATCGTCTTCGGTCAAATGTCCCACATCGGTAATGTTTTTTATAGCGCGCACTTCGTAGCCTTGATATTCCAGATAGCGCCGCAAAATATCGGCTGTCATATAAGAGCGGATATTGCCGATGTGGATATAATCGTAAACCGTCGGTCCGCAAGTATACATGCCGATTTTGCCGGGGTTTATTGGTTTGAAAGTTTCTTTAGATTTCGTTAGGGTGTTGTGTAGTTTGAACATAGTGTTAATTTGAAATTTAAAGTTTGAAATTTGAAATGAATTTTTAATGAATGAATTTCTTAATTTTAATTGAAAATTAAATCATTTTAAATTCAATTTAAACTTTAAATTTCAAATTGCAAATTTATTTTTTCAACTCTAGATTCCGGATATTTTTTTCTTCACTGTGCTCCGGAAAAAATTCCGGAATGACATAGAGAGGCCGAGTAGAAAAATATATTTTGTCTGTTTTTTTCCAAACGCGAAAGTTTTGGCATACTTTAAATTCTATATTTTATTATACTGCCAAACAACTAAATTGACAAAGAATGGGCTTGTTATTAAGCTATAGGAAATGAAAAAAATTATTTTGTTTTTGATAAAATTTTACCAAAAAACTTTGTCTTTGGACCAAGGATTTTTAAGCTTTATTTATTCTGAAAGATTTTGCCGCTTTCATCCCACTTGTTCGCAATATACTTATGAGGCCATTGAGAGATTCGGAGCTATTAAAGGCGGATGGCTGGGACTGAAAAGGATAATTCGCTGCCATCCTTGGAACGATGGGGGATATGATCCGGTTCCGAGGAAAAAATAATATCGTTTCTTAATTTTTTTCTTTTTCAGTTATGTAGCAGAGCACAGTTTCATTTTATGTCATTCCGTCCCGCTGAGCGGGAGGAGTAGCAATGGAGAAAATATCCGGAATCTAGAGTTATTAAAATCTTACAAGGTTTGAGATAATTGAAAGC
Source organism: bacterium (assembly GCA_021159185.1). Lineage (GTDB taxonomy): Bacteria > Patescibacteriota > Minisyncoccia > Moranbacterales > UBA9337 > M55B143. Next base: position 8,980 of record JAGGSH010000022.1, on the reverse strand, counting down.
GTAGATTCCCGCCTCCGCGGGAATGACAAGCAGAGAGAGAATGACAAGCAGAGAGAGAATGACAAGCAGGGAGAGAATGACAAGCAGGGAGTAAGCGGTAAAAAATATGAACAACATTAGTGATTCTTATGAATAAAATTATGAGAATTGGAATTGACGCCCGCTTTTATGGAACGGCGGGGAAGGGGTTGGGGCGCTACACGCAAAAATTGATAGAAAATTTGGAAAGGATTGACGGCCGCAATCAATACTTTGTGTTTCTTAAAAAGGAAAATTTTGGCGAGTATCAGCCGAAAAATAAAAACTTCCAAAAAGTTTTGGCGGATTATCGCTGGTACACTTTTTCAGAGCAGATTAATATGCCCAGAATTTTAAACAAGTACAATCTTGATTTAGTCCATTTTCCTCATTTTAACGTTCCGCTGTTGTATCGCGGGAAGCTTGTTATTACCATTCATGATCTCATTTTAATTCATTTTCCCACCGTTCGCGGCACAACGCTTAATCCGTTTTTTTATTGGATAAAATTTTTAGCTTATAAAATCGTAATTTGGTCGGCTATTAAAAAGGCGAAAAAAATAATTACTGTTTCTGAATTTACCAAAGATGACATATTGAAAAATTACAAAGTTCCGGAAAATAAAATAAAAGTGACTTATGAAGCCTGCGATAATTTTCGCGAAACGCCGGTTGGGAACGACGAGGAAATATTACGCCGGCGTGGTATAATGAAACCGTATTTATTGTATGTCGGGAACGCTTATCCCCATAAAAATTTGGAAAGATTAATTTTAGCTTTCAAGGAAGTAAATAAAATTAAAAAGGATTTAAAATTGGTTTTAGCGGGCAAAGAAGACTATTTTTATCATCGGCTCAAAAAGATGACTGAAAAGAGGAACATAAAAAATGTGATTTTTGCCGGATTTGTTTCCGATCGCGATTTAAGCTTAGTTTACCGCCAAGCCTCGCTGTATGTTTTTCCTTCACTTTATGAAGGTTTCGGATTGCCTCCGCTGGAAGCGATGGCTGAAGGGACGCCGGTAATTTCTTCGGACCATCAATGTATGCGGGAAGTTTTAGGAAACAGCGCTTATTATTTTGACGCAAGGAAGCCGGACGAGATAGCGGAAGCGATTATTAAAGTGCTAGACGATGAAAAATTAAGGGAAAAATTAACAGCCAGAGGATACGAGCAGATAAAAAAATACAGCTGGGAGAAGATGGCGGGGGAGACTTTGGATGTATACTACCATTCAACTACATAAGGTAGTTTGAGACTTAAGCGCAAGATAAAAGAAAGTATAAATTCCCGCTTTCGCGGGAATGACATAAAGATATGGATAAAAAAACAAAAAAAGAATTAAAATTTCCTGAGGGGTTTTTGTGGGGGGCGGCGACTAGCGCGCACCAGGTTGAAGGAAATAATCATAATGATTGGAGCGAGTGGGAGCGCGTGAACGCCGAGCGGCTTGCCAAGGAAGCGGGGAGTAAATGGGAAAAATGGCAACAGGATAAATTTTCCGAGATGTTTAATTCTGAAAATTATATTTCCGGGCGGGCTTGCGACCATTACAACCGTTATGAAGAAGATTTTGATATTGCCAAAGAGCTGGGGCATAACGCTCATCGTTTTTCTATTGAGTGGTCGCGAATTGAACCGGAAGAGGGAAAGTTCGACGAGAAGAAAATTGAACATTATCGGAAAATTTTGCAAGCGTTGCGTGAGCGGGGAATGGAACCGTTTGTGACGCTGTGGCATTGGACTAATCCTATTTGGCTTTCTAAGATGGGCGGTCCGGAAAATAAAAAATTCGCGTTTTATTTTTCTCGTTACGCAAGATTTGTTGTTGAACAATTAAGCGGCTTAGTTGATTTTTGGATAACTTTAAATGAGCCGACATCAGTGATAGCAAATTCATATATGAGCGGCGTATGGCTACCGCAGAAAAAGAATTTGTTGTCAATGTTGAGGGTTTATAAAAATCTTGCTCGAGCTCATAACTATGCTTATGGCGAGATCCATAAAATTTCTCCGAAAGCAAAAGTCGGATTCGCGAATATTTTAGCTTTCTATGAACCTTATAATAAAAATTCAGCCTTAGATAAAATAGCGGTAAAAATTGCCAAGTATTTTGGAAACGAAAAATTCTTGAATCTTACAAAAGGCAAACATGATTTTTTGACAGTTCAATATTATTTTCATAACAAATTAAAGTTTCTCGGAAGGATTAAGAATGAAAATAAAACAGTATCTGATTTAGGCTGGGAAATTTATCCGGAAGGAATTTATCATATTATAAAAGGTTTGCGGAAATATAATTTGCCGATCTACATTACTGAAAACGGTTTGGCGGACGCGGATGATTCTAGGCGCGCGAAATTTATAAAAGACCATTTAGGTTGGATTTATAGAGCCATTCAAGAAGGCGCTGATGTTCGCGGTTATTTCTATTGGTCGCTACTGGATAATTTTGAGTGGGATAAAGGTTTTTGGCCGCGGTTTGGATTGGTGGAAATTGATTACGAAACAATGGAGCGCAAGATAAGAAAAAGCGCCTGGGAATACGCGAAAATTTGCCGGAGGAATGAAATTAATTTTATAAATTAATTCTAGATTCCGGATAAATTTCTCCGTTTCTTTCCTCCCGCTAAGCGGGACGGAATGACATGAAGAGAAAACACGAACAATGTTGTAAAATTTAATATCTAAAATATATGTTTGAGAAATTTTGGAGTAAAATTAGCGGGACCAATAAGGCTGATATCCGATTGGTTAATCAGCCGAAGGATGAGCGGTTGAAAGTTTTTCGCAAGATGAAATCGTTTGCCCACTATATCGGTTTTGCCGGTGAGCGGTTGGTGATGGCGGAGTTGCTTTTGCGAGGAGTGAATGTGGCGAAGCCTTTGGTTGATGATGGAGCGGATATTTTGGCTGTTCGCGAGGGCGCAGTTTTTTCAGTTCAAGTGAAAACGGCTTTTAGAAATACCGGGAAAAATCGGTGGATGTTTAATGTGGGATCTCTGCAAAAATCCCCCTCAATCTCCCTTTTAAAAAAAAGGGAAAGGGGAATCGTGTTTGTTTTTGTGTTGATTGAAAACGCGGGGGAGCCTTATAATTTTTTAATAGTGCCTTTTTCGGAAGTAAAAAAGCAGGCTAAGGCGAATAATATTTATTATCATAAATCTACTGATTGCTATCGCGCCAATGTTTACTTGCGAGAGGGAAAAGTTTCGTTGGGGGATTTGAAAAATGATGTGACTGAGTTTTTGAACGCATGGGAATTGTTGGGAGCGGAAAAGAAAAAGAGAAAATATATCAGTTAAATGCAATGACCGTCCTTGGGGGGATTTGAAAAATAGCGGTGTTTGTGCTAGAATCGCATTATGAATAATGAACATACAAAAGAAATTCCTCAATTTCTGAAACCATTTTTGTGGTCGTATGATTTGTCGCGGTTAGATATGAAAAAGCATAAGAATATTATCATTAAGAATATTCTTGATTTAGGAACTATTCAGGCAACTGATTGGATGAAGGAAAATTATACTGAAAGTGATATTAAAGAAGCTATTAAATTGTCAATTAGATCAGATTGGAGCAAGAAATCCATTAATCTTTGGTCATTTATTTACGATGTTCAACCTAAAGATGCCCGTTTTTAAAAATCAAGTTTTAAGTTTATGTTTTATAATATTCTTGATAAAAAAAGAGAAAATATTTTGCCGCTTTTTAAATTATTTAAAAATGATTTTTATCTTGCCGGCGGAACAGCTTTAGCGTTGCAAATAGGACATCGCGACAGCGTTGATTTTGATTTTTTTTCTGAAAATGATTTTAATACCGGGGATTTATTTGAAAAGTTAAAAGAAATTTTTAAAAATAACAAAGTTCAAAAAGTTCAAGATGAAAAAAATACACTTACTGTTGTGGTTGACGATGATATAAAACTTAGTTTCTTTACTTATAAATATCCGCTCCTGAATTCATTAATTTCTGAAAAATATATTAAGTTAGCTTCCGTAGAAGATATCGCCTGTATGAAATTAGCGGCGATTGTCAGCCGTTCAACTGAAAAAGATTATGTTGATTTATATTTTATTTTGCAAAATAATAATAAACTTTCAGAACTTCTCAAGTTATCAAAAGAAAAATTTCCCGCCTTGGATACAAATTTGATTATTAAAAGTTTAACTTATTTTGATGACATTATTGAAGGAGCTATTGTTTTTAAAAATGATAAAAATATTTCACTCAATGAAGTCAAAACTTTTTTGCGAGAGGCCGTGAAGGAATATTTGCGAATTTCCTAGGCCCGGGGGTGATGTGTTTCCGCAAGGACCGTCCTTGACAGACCGTCCTTGCGGGGTTGACATTATTTTATGGATCGTTTAGTATACTAAATAGTCACTTCCAACTAAATACGGGTGAAAGAAAATATATTCCTCTGCGCGGTTTTAGCGCGCGGGAGAATGTGTTTTTTTGTTCTTTGGAAATTAAATTTGGCTGGGCGAAAAGCAAGGGCTTTAATACCCATAAATCAGAATAAAATAAAAAAAGAGGAAAAGTTATGCTTCACTTTCTCTTTCTGGCCTTCGTTTTTTTCATGACTTTAAAGAAGTTTGGAGAAGGAAAATTTCTTTCTCCGCATTGCTTTGCAGTTAAGGGAAGCAGTTTAACAAGTTAATAGCCAGTAGTAATAAAAATCACAATTTTTTGCGATTTCCTGAATTTATAGGATTATGATCTATTCTAAAATAAAGAAATTAAATTTCTTTTAAGTATAATTTTATTAGGGCCTGTTGTTAATGATGGAGTTTTCTCTGTTATTCGGCAGTGTTTTAATAAGTATGTTGAAATTTTTCTTTGAGAATTTTTCGACATTTATTGAGAGTTTGATCCTGGCTCAGGATGAACGCTGGCGGCGTGGATAAGGCATGCAAGTCGCGCGGGTTTAGACCCGCGGCAAACGGGTTAGTAACGCGTAGGAATCTACCTTGAAGCCGTGAATAACTCGGAGAAATCCGAGATAATACACGATGCGCTCTACGGAGTAAAGATTTATCGCTTCAAGAGGAGCCTGCGTCCTATCAGCTTGTTGGTAAGGTAACGGCTTACCAAGGCTATGACGGGTAGGGGGTGTGAGAGCATGGCCCCCAACATTGGGACTGAGACACTGCCCAAACTCCTACGGGAGGCTGCAGTCGAGAATATTCGGCAATGGGCGAAAGCCTGACCGAGCGACGCCGCGTGCGGGATGAAGGCCTTCGGGTTGTAAACCGCTTTTATATCTGAAGAAACCGTGCATAGCACAGGAATTTTGAATTTTGAATTTTGAATTTCGATTGAATTTTGAATGCTTTAATTTTTTAAAGAATTAAGTCATTAAGAAATTAAAAATTGATTCAAAATTGGAAATTTAAAATTCGAAATTCCTGTGTTGTGTGCGGCTGACGGTAGGATATGAATAAGAGGTTACTAACTCTGTGCCAGCAGTAGCGGTAATACAGAGACCTCAAGCGTTATCCGGATTTATTGGGCGTAAAGCGCGGGCAGGCGGGTATGTTAGTCAGATGTCAAATCCTCCGACTCAATCGGAGAACTGCATCTGAAACGGCATATCTAGAGAGAGTGAGAGACCAATGGAACTCATGGTGTAGTAGTGAAATGCGTTGATATCATGGGGAACACCAAAGGCGAAGGCATTTGGTTGGCGCTCTTCTGACGCTGAGCCGCGAAAGCGTGGGTAGCGAATGGGATTAGATACCCCAGTAGTCCACGCCGTAAACGATGCATACTAGATGTAGGAAGTATCGACCCTTTCTGTGTCGCAGCTAACGCGTTAAGTATGCCGCCTGGGAAGTACGGCCGCAAGGCTAAAACTCAAAGGAATAGACGGGGATTCGCACAAGTGGTGGAGCATGTGGTTCAATTCGACAATAAGCGAGGCACCTCACCAGGGTTTGAAATCCAGCTGCAAGTTATAGAAATATAACTGCCTTAGAGGGTGCTGGACAGGCGCTGCATGGTTGTCGTCAGCTCGTGCCGTAAGGTGTTCCGTTAAGTCGGGAAACGAGCGCAACCCCTTTCAAATGTTATATGTGTCATTTGATACTGCCCAGCCTAAAGCGCGCTTTGCGCTTAAATTTTCAATTTCCAATTTTCAATTTCCAATCAATTTTCAATGACCTAATTTTTAATTTTTTAAAAATTAATTTATTGAAACATTCAAAATTGAATAAAAATTCAAAATTTTAAATTAAAAATTTAGCGCTAGCAAGCGCGTTTCAGGCTGGGAGGAAGGAGGGGATGACGTCAAATCAGCATGGCCCTTTGACATCCTGGGCGACACACGTGCTACAATGGCCGGTATAATGGGTTGCGAAGCCGCGAGGTGGAGCTAATCCCAAAAAGCCGGTCCCAGTTCGGATTGGAGTCTGCAACTCGACTCCATGAAGTTGGAATCACTAGTAATCGGGAATCAGCCACGTCCCGGTGAATGCGTTCTCGGATCTTGTACTCACCGCCCGTCACACCAAGAGAGTCGGTAATGCCCGAAGACCCTGTGTAAAAACAGGTGCTACGGCAGGATTGATGATAAGGGTGAAGTCGTAACAAGGCATCGGTAGGGGAACCTGTCGATGGATCACCTCCTTTCTAGGGAGTAAATATTCTAAATCTTATGGGTTTAGAATCATGGTGAATTTCTGTTTCATTTGCGAAATAGAATTATCCGATTAGGTCGTGTCCTAAACCTTATTGGTTTGGGATTCAAGAATAGATTTTTCTGTATCGTTGTCAGATTTATCTGACGGCAGTCAGGGAATCGCAAAAGATTGATGATTTATAAAAGCAGGGCGCAAAGCTCTGTTTTTGTGTTTTTGAGTCCGCTCCGCTCTTTTATCGTCAATAAAAAAAGTTTGACAATGCTATTTCTGAATGCTAAATTTGGTTTAGTGAATGGGAATAAATCATTAAAAAAGAATGAATAAGAAAGTAACCATCGTAATTATTTCAATTTTAGCTTTGGCTTTAGTAGTTGGGGAGGGTTGGTATGCGAGAAGTCAGAAAGCTGAAGCGAATCAACAGGTGGGGCAAGTTAAGAATCAAGAGCAACAAGATAATGCTATTAAAATTCAGGACGATACCCGATTTGGCACTCGTTTAAGCGAAAAGGAAATTAAGGCCATAAAAAATAATAATTCTCTAGTTTGGTATGAAATACCTGAGCTAGGAATTAAGTTTAAGACAACTCTGGATACCAAGGATGATTTAAGATATATTACGGAAACAGAAAAAAACAAGGAAACAGAAGAAAACGAAATCACAGTATTTTTTTACAATCAATCAACCGTTAATTTTTTGGGTAATTCGTGCTTGCTAAATAATCAAGTTAAAAAAACCTGCACCGAGGGCGCGTTAAGTCGTTATTCTGTAAAATTGAACGAGTTATATAAAGAACGCAGTGACACTGAAAGTATGCTCAGGGCTTGCCGAGGTAGCGGTATTATTGCAAATATCAATGAAGATATTATCTGTTTTACAGGACCACAGTCATCTGTACTGTCAAAAGAACAGCAGGATGAATATTTAGAAACAGTTAAGGATAAAAAATTTGGAATTTATTTAAAAACGACTGAGTCAATTTCAAATAAGTAACTATTTATAGTGCATGAATTTTTTAGCGCGTTACAATTTAAGACCTCTTGCAAAATAACTTTTAATGACAAACAATTAGTTCCTAATTTAAGAATACTAACTCATTCTTTCCAGCATTCTTAGGTTAGAAACGAAACAGATGGATTTAAAAATCGCGGAATAGTTCTTTTTAGAATTGCGGTAGACATCTGATAGAATCTTGAATTTTTTAAGGTGAGCGAAAGAGTGTTCTATGTAGATTCTTTTCTTTCTTTGTTTGGTATTCATGATTTTTTCCGAACGATTAAGCTCTTTCTTGCCGCGATTTCGTTTGATTGGCAATTCAAAGGAAATGGCGGGATAATCTTTGTTTACACCTTGATAACCGAAATCTCCATAAGCGGCAATATCCGGATTCTTTTCCAGCCATCTCGGCAGTTTGCTTTGCTTGAAATGTTTGTAATCATGAATTTGTCCGGGAGAAGAATCGCTGACATGCAGGACGATCCCTCTTTTATCGGTTGCTATTTGAGTTTTCATGGTAAAAGTTTTCTTTTTGCCCGAGTGATGTTTTTTTCTGGTTTTTTTTCTTTTGCGGTCGGAGGACTCTTTGTTCGGTAGCGTTTGCCAATACTTCATCTAGATCGGGGATGGCTTCTCGCAGTTCGTCTAAGGTGGTAATTTTCTTGCCTCTTCGGTTAATAACTATCTTTTTGGAAATTAAGGGAGTAAATTCCTGGACTATGCGGCAAATATTGGACTCGTCAACATTAAACAGGTATTCTAATAATAGATATGAGGTATACAATTTGGCATATAGGAGAAAAACCAAAAGTCTGTCTTCTAATTCGGGAAGTTTAAGTTTGCGGCCTCCGCCTATCTTGCGAATTCTGTTGGTTTTCAGTTTGGATCGCCGGGCTTGCTTCCATTCAGTCTCAATTAATTCTTTTAATTTATTGAATTCTTTCACCGTTAAGCCGGTAAAATTGTGAAAGTGTCTCGGTCTTTGAGACAAAGACTTAAATTTAATTATATGTTTTTGTTTCAATTTGAGTTTTTGTTTTAATAACCTAATTTTACTAGTTATTCAGAAAATTGGTAAGTTATTTTGCAAGAGGTTTATATAGTAGTATTTCAGTATTTCAGTATACTGTATAGAATGTATAGCAAGATAAATAAATAATGTCATCATTTTTTATCCCAACTTTTTAGTTTTTTTAAATTCGCGTCTTTAATTATTTTAGGTGTTAGATTTCACAGCGTTGTTTGCATTTTTTGTTAATTATTTTCACTTGTCATTCCAGAATTTTTTCTGTAACGCCTGCCTCGCCGGCAGGCAGGCAG
>JAGGSH010000021.1 GCA_021159185.1 bacterium | reverse complement strand
CAAGACAATAATTCCCACACTTCCGAAAATCTTAATTTCAAAATAATCTCTGATTTAAGCCAATTGGCCATCACCACTCTGGGTTTAAATGAAGGTATAGTTAACAAGAATTATTCCCAAATTATTCAAGCCGAAGGAGGAAGCCATAATTACACAATCTCAGTTTCAGGACTGCCCAATGGTTTAACTTTTGATCCAAGCAATAATACTATTATCGGAACTCCCACTCAAGCGGGAACTTATCCGACAACCATCACAGTCAATGATAATGACGGAACTAATACCATTGAAAAAGAATTCAGTTTGAATGTTAGGGAAGGAACCTACGCCGGCAATGGCGGAAATAACAACCAATCAAATTCAGCGGAACTATCCAGAAACCCTCTGTCCGTATCTGTTACGGAAGGTGGAAATGTTTCTGATAAAACCATTCTGGTTACGGACAATCTTGGCAATTCCCTGGCCTTTCAGATTGTGGGAGTCAATGGAGACTGGATAAGTTCTCCCAAAGCGGGAGACACGGGCAATAGAACCTTAAATGTTAGTTTTGACACTACCGCGCTGTCAACCGGAAACCACAACGGAAGCGTCACCCTAAAACCGGATGGATTTAACAAACTGACATTAAATATATTGTTAACGGTTTTGGGAAGCGGAGAGGGAGGAGGAGGAAGTGGAGGAAGCGGAGGAGGAAATCTTCCTGAATGCCAATGTGGAATAGATTTATTCCCGGGATATGATAACTACTGCAGCCTTTGCGGTCCCTGTAATCAAAATGAAGGACCTTGTTATTATGACTCACAGTGCAAGGGGGATCTGGTGTGTGACCAAGTGCATGGGTATAATTTTTGTGTAACCCCTAAAGTGGCGGCGAGTTACCCTGGATGGAGATGCCCTGTTGATGTAGGTGATCCTATGTATTGCGTTCTCTGCAGAGCTATACCGGGAGTCAATACTGGCGCTTTATGTATGGAGGGCGAAGGGTGGTGCAATTATTCGGCGCACTGTATGTCAGGCGGCCTTGATTGTTCTCGAGAAAGTGGCCCAAATTATCACACCTGCACTCGCGTGAAAGGTCCGGGGATTACCTGCCGCGAATGAGCGGAAGTGTCAAAATAGTGAGTTGTCAGTTAGATAAAGTTTTATGAACCAAATAATTTGCGTCGGATCGTCGGGTAAGGATATTTTTCTTCCCACTGACGAAGGAATAATTTTAGATACTCCCGAAGATATAACTTCCCAAAAAAAGTTCGCTTTTGAGCTGGGCGCTAAATACCAGATTGACGACCGCTTTGAAGCTCTGGGAGGATGCGCCGCCAATGTGAGCGCGGGACTAGCGAGGCTTGGAATTAAAGTATATTGCTGCACAAAAATCGGAGATGATATGTTAGGAGAATGGATTAAGGCAGAATTGGAAAAAGAAAAAGTGAGTACTGATTTAATTCAGACAGAAAAAAGTTGTAAGAGTGATCTTTCGGCCATTATCGTAAGCGCCAAAAGCGGGGAAAGAACCATTTTTTTCAACCGGGACGCTAATGAAAAATTGGAAATATTTCCGGAAAAATTAAAGAATACAGACTGGATTTTTGTTAGCGCTCTTAACGGCGAATGGGAGAAAAATCTGGACGCTATAATTAATTTGGTTAAAAAAGAAAATATCAAACTGGCTTTCAATCCCGGGCAGAGAAATATTAAAGACAATCCGGGAAAAATAATAGAAGCCATAAAAAACTGTAATTTATTATTGCTTAATAAAGACGAAGCTATAGAGATAGTGAACAGTGAACAGGGAACAGCGAACAATAAACAATTGAATGACGAGGTTTTTTTAATAAAAAGGCTGCGAGAATTAAGGCCTGAAATCGTGGTTATTACGGATGGGCTTAGAGGAGCTTGGGCGTTTGACGGTAAGAATTTATTTTATGTCCAATCCACTGAAGACAAGCCAATTGACACGACTGGAGCGGGAGACGCTTTCTCCAGCGCTTTTTTAGCAAGCTATCTTAAAGGAAAAAAAATAGAAGAATCACTGAAATGGGGAGCGGCCAATGGCGGCAGCGCGGTAAAATTTTACGGCGCGATAGAAGGATTATTGAATATTGAAAGTATGGAGAAATACGCGAATGATATTGAAGTGAAGAGAATAGTGAGCCACGAGAATTGTTGATATTGCCATTATGTCATTCCGGAATTTTTTGAAGCGAAACTATGTGTCATTCCGGAATTTTCCGCAACAGTAGCGGAGGAAAATATCCGGAATCTACGCTTTCAATTATCTCCCGTTTAAAGATTTTAATTAATCTAGATTCCGGATATTTTTTCTTCCACTGCCTGCCTGCTCGCCTCGCTAAAGCTATGGCAGAGCGGGCCGGCAGGCAGGCGTTACAGAAAAAATTCCGGAATGACAATAAAAAGTAAGCGAGGAAAGCATAAACAATATCGTAAAAAGTAGATTAATAATAACGATGAATATTTTTTCTAAAATTTTTAAAGGGGACCAGCGTTTTGACTATATGCTTTCGCTGGATATAGGAACAGAGGTAGTAAAGGCTCTGATTTTTAAAGCCGATTCCAAAAAAGAAGAAGGAACGGTTGTGGGAGTGGGAAAAGCTCGCCAGGAATTGGGCAATATGCGAAGCGGGGCGGTGTCCGACATCGCGGGAGTTATTAAAACTTCCCAAAAAGCAATAGAAACAGCCAAAGAAAAATCCGGGATAAAAAAAGCCAAAAGCGCCATAGTTGGAATTGCGGGCGAATTAGTTAAAGGCACCACTACCACTGTTCATTACGAGCGAGTTAATCCGGAAGTTAAAATTGATTTGCCGGAGTTGAAAAATATCATTCAGAAAGTTCAGCTAAAAGCTTATGAAAGAATTCAGCGCCAGTTATCTTGGGAAACGGGGCAAAATGAAATTGAAATTAAATTGATAAACGCGGCTATTACCGATGTGAAAATTGACGGCTATCAAATAAGCAATCCGCTGGGATTTCAAGGAAAGGATGTTTCTATCAGCGTTTTTAACGCTTACGCTCCCATGATTCATTTGGGGGCGCTTCAGACAATTGCCAATAAGCTTAAAATTAATTTGATAAGCATCGTGGCGGAACCATATGCGGTTGCCCGTTCAGTCGGATATGAGGGAGAATTTGATTTCAGCGCCATTTTTATTGACATAGGCGGAGGAACAACCGATATCGCCGTAGTGAGAAACGGCGGTTTGGAGGGGACACGGATGTTTGCTTTAGGCGGCCGGGCATTCACCAAAAGACTATCCCAAGAATTAAATATTAGTTTTGAAGAGGCGGAGAGCCTGAAAATAAAATATTCCGAGGGAAAATTAAGCGCGGACGCCAACGCCAAAATGGAAGAAATATTAGACGATGACTGCCGCGTGTGGCTGGGCGGAGTGGAAATATCCTTGTCGGAATTTAACCAAAATAATTCCTTACCATCCAAAATACTTCTGTGCGGAGGGGGATCAGCTATGCCGGGAATCAGAAAAGCGCTGGATTCTTCCGAATGGATTGAAAGATTGCCTTTTACCGTTAAGGCTCTTGACATTAATTTTCTCCAGCCCGGGGATGTGGCAAGAATGAAAGATAAAACGGGAGAGCTGGTTAATCCGCAGGATGTTACGCCGCTGGCATTGGCTAATTTGGTTTTAGATATGGCAAGCGAAGAAAGAGTGATGGCGGGAATCTTGAAAAGAGCCATGCAAGATATTTAAATAATTTTTTAAAATTTAGTTATGTATCAAACATTTTATATTAGTCCGGATGAAGAAATAATTTCCGTTATCAATAAGATTAAAAAATCGCCTTCAACAGAGAATGCCTTGATTGTTTCGCCCGGAGCTTTGATTTTACAAAGCATCATTAATTTGAGATTGCTTAAAAAAGAATCGGAAAAGCTGGGTAAGCAGATTATGATTGTAACTCAAAACGAGCAAAGCCGCCGGCTCGTTGAAAAAGCCGGCATTTTAGCCCAATCATCCGTAGCAGAGTTAACGAAAACAGAAAGCGATCAAGATGCGGCGAGAATGGATTTTTGTCCTGAAATTAACGGAAATGAGAATGAAAACGCGGAAAAAAAAATAGACGGCGGAAAAAAATTGGCTGCTATCGGATCAAAAAACTTTTTTGACAATCAGGCAATTGTTAATAGCAAGGTTATTGAAAGCCAGCCAAGAAAACCGGAGGAATTAAATAACAAAATATCAAATCCGGTTGAAAGCGACAGAAATAAGAAAAAAATAAATATATCTGATATTTTAAGCGCGAAAAAAGAAAATTTTTCTCCCAATCCGGCGCGCTCAAAAACAGAAATCGCAAATCAGGGCGGCTTTGATTTACATAAAGAAAGGGAGCTTGAAAAACTTTTCCGCGCGGAAATTGAAAAAGATCGTCAGAGCAAGAAACCGAAAGATAAATCAGCTAATTTGGTTTCCGGAAAAATAAAGAAAGTGTCCATTGCTTTTTTGTCTGCTTGTTTTTTGGTAGCATTGGCGCTAGGCTCCTATTTAATTTTCCCCAAAGCGGAAATCGGCGTTTTACTTAAAGCAGATGTGATGGAAAATGATTTAGTATTAGAGGGAGATAAAAATATTTCAACTTCTAATTTGGAAAAAAGAATTATTCCCGCGCAAGTAATTGAGAAAGAAGATGATTTGTCTCTTTCTTTTGACGCCACCGGAAAAAGCGCGGTTTCCGATCAGAAAGCCAGAGGGGTGATAGCGATTTATAATGAATATGGAAAAAATTCCCAGCCTTTGGTGGCGACTACGCGATTTTTAACTTCTGATGGAAAATTGTTTAGATTAGTCAAAGGCGTAACAGTTCCGGGAATGACGGAAATGGATGGAAAAACGGAGCCGGGCGTAATTGAAGCGGAAGTTATCGCGGACGAATCCGGAGAAGAATATAATATAGATGCCAGCGAATTTTCCATTCCGGGATTTAAAGGCAGCCCTAAATACGGAAAATTTTACGCTCGCTCTTCCCAGCCTATGATAGGCGGAGGCTCAACGGGAAATGAAATTACTGTTGTTTCGGAAGAAGATATCAATTTAGCCAAGTCAAAATTGGAAAGCACGCTGGAAAATAAAATAAAAGAGGAAATCAAAAAAGAGACAGGAGAAGATAAAGTGATTTTAAACGAAGCCATCAGTAAAAATATTTTGGAATCCAAACCGTCTATTGCAGCGGGAGTGGCAGCTAGAAATTTTAACTATCAGGCAAAGATGAAAATGACGGTCATAATATTTTCTCAAGAAGATTTAACAAGAATGGCGAAAGAAATTTTTGAAGAAAAAAGGGAGAAAGGAAAATTAGTTTCAAGCTTGGAAAAAGAAGGAATAAAAATGAAAATTTCTAAAGTGGAAATTGAATACGGACAATCAGACGCGGACTTTGAATCCGGAAAAATTATTATCAAGGCTGCTAGTAAAGTCGCGCTGGAGCCGGAAATAAATTTAGAAAATCTTAAAAAAGAATTACTGGGAAAAAATGACGCGCAGGTAAGAGAGGCTCTCAAAAATTATCCCCAAGTGGATAAAATAGAAATTGAATATTGGCCGAAATTTTTCTCCAAACAAATCCCGCGATTTAAGAAGAGAGTTGAGGTAAAAGCGGTTTCCAGTTCTCCCCCTTTGGAAAAGGGGGACTAAAGGGGAATTTGAAAGCCTTGAACAGAGGGTTTAGATGAGAAAAAAACTTACAAAAAAACACTGAAACTTAATTCAGTGTTTTTTTATGTTCAGATGCCCATATAACCACATAAGGACACGAAGCTTTGTTTTGTATCATACAATTACTGCACGATCGTGCGCTAACGGCAGATAATGAAAGATAAAAAAATAGATTACTAAATTTAGATGCAACTAATGTGCGATCGTATACTAGTTGCATTTATTTTTTCCGTGAGTGGATTGTATCACTTATATGCTATCGCGTATAAGTGAGTAACTATTCTTTGAATCCCTGTTTTTAAACAGGGATTTTTTATATAACCAATAATTTTTTACAATCAATTATAAAATATAAATTTTACTCTTTTACTCACGATCGTGAGTAAAAGAGTAAATAGGCAGTCTTGCTAAATCCAAAGCCAAATCCAAAAGTGGTTCTTGTCAAGAGTGGTTCTTTGACGCCGGGAAAAGTTTGGGCTATTATGGGAAAAGATAAGATGGTTATAATATGGCGATCTATGTTTATGTTTAGAAAAATCAAAAATATTCCTAGAAAAATTTCCAACAGTTTTTTCGGAAATCTTTCCAAGGATATCGGAATTGATTTGGGAACAGCTAATACCTTGGTGTATGTAAAAGATAAGGGAATTGTCATTAATGAACCATCGGTGGTAGCCATCAACAAAAAAACAAAACAAGTTTTAGCTATTGGGAAAGAGGCTAAGAAAATGGTGGGGAAAACTCCCGGACATATTGTGGCAACGCGCCCTTTGGTTGACGGCGTGGTAAGTGATTTTGAAATAACCCAGCAGATGCTGAAGTATTTTATTGAAAAAATCCACAAAGATTCCTTTTCTGTTTTGCCGCGCCCGAGAGTGCTGATAGGAATTCCTTCTGGCGTTACGGAAGTGGAAAAAAGAGCGGTAATTGACGCGACTGTGAGCGCCGGAGCCAGGGAAGCTTATTTAATTGACGAGCCGATGGCGGCGGCTATCGGAGCCAGACTGCCGGTAATTGAGGCAGCGGGAAATATGGTGGTGGATATCGGAGGGGGAACTTCGGAAATCGCGGTTATTTCGCTGGGAGGGGTGGTGGCGTCCAGAAGTTTGCGAGTAGCCGGCGATGAAATGAATGAAGATATTATTCGCTATTGCCGGGACGAATTCAACTTATTGATTGGAGAAAAAACAGCGGAGGATGTTAAGATTATTATCGGAAGCGCTTATGCCCAAAAGGAAGCTTCGGAGATGACAGTGCGCGGACGAGATTTATTGAAAGGTCTTCCCAGAAAAGTAATCGTAAATGATGAGCAAATTCGCGAAGCGCTTTCTCACTCCATCAGAATAATTGTCAACAATATTAAAACTATCATAGAGGAAACTCCCCCGGAGCTTTTATCTGATATTATGCAAGAGGGAATAATTTTAGCCGGTGGCGGAAGTTTGGTCAAGGGATTGGATAAATTGATAGCTAATCAAACGGGGATACCGGTGAGAATGATGGAAGATCCGCTAACGGCGGTAGTCAGGGGAGCGGGGATTGTTTTAAATGATTTGGAAAAACTGAAAGATGTTTTAGTGGAAAATCAGTATGAAGAACCGCTTAGATAATTTTTTTGAATTGCGAAACATATCATTTTTTTATCATTCTTACTTCCATGTGTCATTCCCGCGCAGGCGGGAATCTAGGATAAAATCGCCAGCTTCAAAAATTACTCTGGATTCCCGCCTGCGCGGGAATGACATAATAAAGAGTTTTGTAATTTAAGTTAGTTTTATAATTTTCGTTATGCTTAAAAAAAATTTTCGCAAACGACTATCTAAGGCAGCGATTACGATAGCGGTTTTTGGGCTGTTGGTTTTTTTAAATCCTTATAATTTTTTCAATCCTTTTCGAGAGATTCTATTTAAGTCCGTTTATCCTATTGAAAAAACTTTTTGTTTTCTATCGTGGAAAGTTTCCGATATATATGGCATAATTTCTTCCATTGGCGAATTAAAACAGGAAAACGGAAAATTATATGAAGAAAATCTGGAGCTTCTTTCAAAAAACGCAATGCTTTGCGATATGAAAAAGGAAAATGAAATGCTTAGAAATGAATTAAAAATGCTTCCTCGCGGCAAATTTGAATTAGAGCCGGCTCAAATTATAAGCTATGATTCGCGCGGTCAGGGAAATTGGATCAAAATTGATAAGGGGAGGAAACATGGAATCAAGATCGGGATGCCAGTAATTATATCTGACAGCGTTATGGTGGGAAAGGTTGAAGAAGTTTTTTCTGAAAGTTCCCAAGTTATTTTAACCACCAGTTCCCAAAGTTCAATTAATTCCGTAGTCAGCGCTACCGGAGCCAAGGGAATTATTAAAGGAAATTATGGCCTGAAAATGATAATGGATATGGTTTTACAAACGGATTCTATTAATATTGGCGACGAGGTAATTACTTCAGGAATAGGCAGCGATATTCCGCGAGGACTTTTGCTGGGCACTGTCAGTGAAATAAACCTGTCTCCGGATCATCTTTTTCGGCAAGCTGTCGTTTCACCCGTATCAGATTTCTCTAAGCTGAATATTGTATTCATAATAAAAAATGTAAAGCGCGAAATTTAGCAAAGCTGATATGTCTTGGCGCAATATGGAAATAAAAATAACGCGGCTGGTGTTAATTTTGGCGGGAGTTTTAGTTCAAACTTCCGTTTTAACGATCATACTCCCGTCCGGAAAAACTCCCAATATTATTTTATTAATCATAATTGCATGGACGATTGTTGCCGGATTTGAAAAAATCTGGCCATGGGCGATAACCGCAGGTATTATTGCGGATCTGGCTTTTTTTGATCCGCTGGGTAAAAATGTTATCTTATTGGTGTTGGCTTCCTGCGCTATCGGCTTTTTATCAAACCGTTTTCCGATAGAAAATCGCGCGGGAGAAATTATAGCGATGTTTTTTATCGCAGCCTCGGCAATTATTTTTGATGTTTTTTTCAATATCTTTTTTGCGGAATTAAGAGGAGTAGCTTCAAAAGAGCAATGGTTATTTTTAATAAAAAATATTACAACTCAAATTATTATCGGAACCGCATTTCTTTATTTGCTTTACGCTTTCTTAAAAAAAGTTGAAAACCGTTTGGATTTTTTAGCTCCCAGCCAAAACCGGCAAAATTATGAAAAATAAATATTTTAAAATAAAAGAAAATCCCAAGGGGATAGAAATAGAAGATTCGGTCTTAACGATTACGGAGCAAGGAGCCGCTAAAATGGAAATTCCTTTTAATAAAAAATGGCTTAATGTTTTTTGGTGGATAGTTGTTTTTTCTTTAATAATTTTAGCGGGAAAGACGGTTTATTTAAATATAGTGAAGGGCCGGCATTATTCGGAAATCGCGCAAGGCAACAGCATAAGGCATATTGCCATAAAAGCTCCGCGAGGGAAAATTTATGACCGCTTTGGGCAAACGCTGGCCCATAACATTCCCGGCATTAATTTAATTGCGATTCCCGCTGATCTTCCCAAGAAAACTTTAGAAAGAAAGGATATTGCCGGAAAACTGGCGGAAATTCTCAAAGCAAACGGGGGAGAAATATGGGGAACCATGGAAAATCTAGATCCTTATTCCATAAGTCCGATCCTTTTAAAAGAAAATATATCTCAAGAAGAAGCGCTGATTGTTTTAGAAAAAGAGAAAGAACTGCGGGGAATAAAGATTGAAAAGACGGCTATTCGCAGTTATAATGACGGGTTGATATTTTCCCATATTTTGGGCTATGAGGGAAAAATAAAGAAAGAAGAGCTTAAAAAAAATCCGGATTATTTATTGACGGACCGCATTGGAAAATTGGGAGTGGAAAAATCTTACGAAAAGTATTTGCGGGGCGTTCCCGGAGCTTTCAAGGTGGAAGTGGATTCGCTGGGCAATATCAAAAAAGAATTGGGAATTATTGAGCCCCAATTGGGAAGCGATTTGATTTTAAATATTGACTCCGGCTTGCAAAAGAAAATTTTTGACGCGTTAAGCGAAGCATTAAAAGAGGAAGAAATTAAAAAAGCGGCGGCTGTGGCCATTGACCCAAGAGACGGCGGGGTATTAGCTTTAGTTAGCCTCCCGAGCTTTGACAATAATTTGTTCGCGGGAGGCATATCTTCCAGTGATTATCAGAAACTGATAAATGATCCGTCCCAGCCGCTTTTTAATCGGGCGATAAGCGGCGAGTATCCGCCGGGATCAACCATAAAGCCGATAATGGCTGTGGCCGCGCTTTCCGAAAAAATAATCAGCGAAAGCAGCCGGATTGAAAGCCGGGGAGGAATCAGAGTGGGGAATTATTTTTTTGGGGATTGGAAAGCGCACGGATTTACCGATGTGAGAAAAGCCATAGCGGTTTCCAGCGATGTTTTCTTTTATTCCGTGGGTGGGGGATACGGCGGCATAGAAGGATTGGGAATGAACCGAATGAAAAAGTATGATAATTTATTCGGTCTGGGAAATTTTAGCCGAATTGATATTCCCGGAGAAGCCAAGGGATTAATTCCGGACGAGAAATGGAAAAAAGATGTGATGGGCGAAAAATGGTATGTAGGCGATAGTTATCACGCGGCCATCGGACAAGGATTTATAACAGCTACTCCTTTGCAAATCGCGAACTACGCCGCGGCGATTGCCAATGGCGGAACTTTATATCAGCCTAGGATAGTTTCTCAAATTAAAAAAAGTGATGGCGAATCAATTAATTGCGATGCTAAAATTATTGGCGGGAAGTTAGCTTCCGATGAAATTATAAAAATTGTTCAGGAGGGAATGAGAATGACTATCACGGAAGGAACAGCCACGGTTTTAAATAATCTTTCTGTGGCGGTGGCAGGCAAGACGGGAACAGCCCAGTTCGGGACAGAAGATAAAACTCATGGCTGGTTTGTTTCTTATGCCCCTTATGAAACTCCGAAAATTGCTATGGTAATTTTGGTGGAAGGTCAGATGGAAAATGAATATAACGCGGCGCCCATTACCAAAGAAATTTACGAGTGGTATTTTAAGGACGCGAAAAATTGACAGAAAAAATTATTCTGTTATCATTTCAATCAGTGTTTTTTAATTTTTTAGGCGCAATAAAATGAAAAAGTTAATTACTGAAAAGGGATTGGAAAAAATTAAGCAGGAACTTGGCGACCGCAAAACAAGATTAAGAAAAGAAATAGCGGAAGCTATTAAAGAAGCCAAGGAGCAAGGCGATTTAAGCGAGAATGCGGAATACAGCGAAGCTAAACGGCAACAAAATGAAAACGAGTCGCGGATTGCCAAATTGGAAGAAATGATTAAAAATTCTCAGGTGGTAAAGCGCGACAAGTCCGCGAACAGCGTTCAATTGGATTCAATTATTAAAGTCAAGTCAGGCCGGAATAAAATGGAATTCCATATCGTCGGTTCCAGCGAAGCGGATCCGATAAATTTTAAAATATCCAATGAATCGCCGATAGGCAGAGCGTTTATAGGAAAATCCAAGGGAGATAAAGTGGAAGTTGAAACTCCGCGGGGGAAAGTGAAATATGAGATTTTGGAAGTGATTTAGCAGAAAACTTTTTTAAAACAGCGCTTAGGCGCTGTTTTTTTATCGCAAACATTGCCAGATAGCTAAAATTTGGCTAAAATGAATTTATGGTATGTTCATTGGTGTGTTCAATTAATTTTTTTTATTTCTATGAAAGATAAAAATGTAAGAAAGTTAGTTAAAAACGGACGGGGTAGTTATTATATTAATATTCCGAAAGATATTTTGCGTTCGCTCGGTTGGCGGGAGAGGCAAAGGTTAAAAGTTAAAAGAATTCCAGGCGGGGTGGTAGTTCGGGATTATAGGAAGAAGTAAATTTATGGAAAAAAGATCTTCAAATAAAAACTTACACAAAGCAAATAGAGCTAAAAAAGATGAGTTCTATACTCAACTGGTTGATATTGAAAAAGAGTTGAAAAATTACAAAGACCAATTTCGTGGCAAGGTAGTGTATTGCAATTGCGATGATCCGTTTGAAAGCAATTTTTTTAAATATTTCGCCGCTAATTTCAACGCGCTTGGCCTCAAGAAACTCATCACGACAAGTTATGTTAAATCACCAATTGTCGGTGGACAGTTGCCACTGTTTGAAATGGAGGGTTTAAAACCTGAAGGGAAAGAGCCGTTTAAAATTGAAATTAACGAGGTGTCAGATGTTGATTCTGATGGCGCAGTCAGTCTGACGGATATTGAGTGGCTGTTAAAACATAATGCTAATGTATCTATGCCACTTAAAGGCGACGGCGATTTTCGCAGCGACGAGTGCATAGAACTATTAAAAGAAGCGGATATTGTTTGCACTAACCCGCCGTTTTCACTGTTTCGCGAATATGTCGCGCAGTTGGTGGAATACGGCAAAAAGTTTTTAATTATCGGGAATATCAATGCGATGACTTATAAAGAATGTTTTAAACTTATCAAAGAAAATAAAATGTGGCTGGGGGCAAGTATTCATAGTGGCGATAGAGAATTTAGAGTTCCGGACAGTTATCCGCTTAATGCGGCAGGTTGTAGAGTTGATGAAGATGGCAATAAATACATTCGCGTTAAAGGTGTGCGTTGGTTCACGAATTTAGATTACAAAGAGCGCCATGAAGAATTGGTCCTATATAAAAAATACTCGCTAGAAGAATATCCTAAGTATGATTATTATAACGCCATTAATGTTAATAAAACTTCTGAAATACCAATGAATTATAACGGTGCTATTGGTGTTCCTATTACATTTATGGATAAATATAATCCGGAACAATTTGAAATAATAAGTTCTAACGATATTAGACTAAATAATAAAGCTCCTTTTAAGGAACATGGACTTATTAAAGATAAAGACGGAGCAATAAATGGCAAGCCTACTTATGTTCGAATTGTGATTAAAAATAAGAAAGTGAAAAAATAGTTGGTTTAGGAGAATTGAGCAGACGAATAAAAATTTTAGAAAAAGAAATGCATGAGTGATTACACTGAAAAAATCGCAAGAGAAGTAATAGAAAGCAATAAAGTAGCGATTAAAAGTAATCGCCCAAAAATTGCATTAAAAAATAATCCAGAATTACTTAATAATGAACAAGAAGTCGTTGAATTGGAGATTGAAAAAATATTGAATGTTATTAAAAAACATCATACTGAACTTATCCCATTCATCACAAGATTAAATAATCGCGTCCAAGATATAACCGAAGAAACCCACTTCTGTGCAGTTTATTTATTGCTGTGTCAGACTATAATCTATTGGGACTCTTTATTTCTACTTGCAGAAAATGGGAATAGCTCGGCTATGCAATTAAGTACACGCACAATAAAGGAGGCGCTTGCTCTTGCCCAACTATTCTCTTTTGAATTTGCAAATAAAGAGGATGGCAATTTAAAAAAATGGTTCTCTGGAAAAATAATCTCTCACGAGATGTATAGAAAAAAAATAAAAGAATTTTTCAAAGATATGAGCAAAAAAGAAATTGCATTTCTTGAGGAAACATCAAAAAATCTTTACCAAATGGAGTCTCACTCAATTCATGTTGCTTATACATCTGTAATAGAATGCATAAGCCCATTTACCGAAGATTTTGATTTAGGAGAACACACAAAATTTAAGCGAACATCTTATAATTTAAACTATGTTAAAGGCATAATGATTGAGGCAAATATTGCATTAAAGTTTGTTTATAGGTTTTTATTAAATGATTACGAAACCTATAATCAACTCGATAAGATATTGAACAAATACTCTAAGTGCTAAAATATTAGAAATAATTTTATGCCAAAAAAACAATCAAAAAATAAAGCCGTAGCGATTTTTAAAGGAAAGCAAATTCGTCGCCATTGGGACGAAGAAAAAGAACTGTGGTATTTTTCTGTAGTTGATGTGGTCGGCGCGTTGGGCGTAAGCACTGATCCTAGAAATTATTGGAAAGTGTTAAAAAATCGCTTAAAAAAAGAGGGATCCGAGGTGGTTACAAAATGTAACCAACTGAAAATGCAAGCTTCTGACAGAAAATTCTATCTAACTGATTCAGCTGATACGGAAACGATGCTTCGTATCATTCAATCTGTTCCGTCGCCAAACGCCGAACCGTTCAAACTTTGGCTGGCGCGTGTGGGATATGAAAGATTGGAAGAAACCGCCGATCCGGAATTGGCGATAAACCGCGCGCTTAAAACTTATCTGCGAAAAGGTTATAGTCAGGAATGGATCAATCAAAGATTGAAAAGCATTGAAATTCGCAAAGCGCTAACTGATGAATGGGAAACGCGGGGAGCAAAGGAGGGTTTGGAATTTGCCATATTGACCGATGAAATTACAAAAGCGTGGGCAGGATTAACAACTAAAAAATATAAGCGATTAAAAAATTTGAAAAAGGAAAATTTGCGCGATCATATGACGAACTTAGAATTAGTGTTGAATATGCTGGCGGAAACGGCGACAACCGAAATTTCCCGAAAAAGAAAACCAAAGGGTTTAAATAAAAACAAGCAGGTGGCGCAAGAGGGCGGAGGTGTCGCCGGCAGTGCTCGGCGTGATATTGAAAAGAGAACTGGCGATAAAGTCATTACCGGCAAAAATGCGAAGCAGTTAGGAAAAACAAATCCGCGCCATTTAAAAAATAATTAAGTAAAAAAATAGTATGAAAATTGAACTGCATAAAATTTTAGTGCGCGAAGTGGTTACTGGATATAAAGACAGCGGCGCTGAGGAAGGAGTAGTGGCTTATAACGGTAAGCTAGACATTCGTCCTAAGTATCAACGCGAGTTTGTATATAAAGACAAACAGCGCGATGCCGTAATTAAAACCATTAAACAAAGTTTTCCGCTTAATGTAATGTACTGGATGGTTAAAGAAGATGGCAATTTTGAGATGCTGGACGGCCAACAGCGCACTATTAGCATAGGACAGTATGTGAACGGAGATTTTTCGCTTAATGATCGCTTTTTCCATAACTTGACCGACGAAGAACAAAACCAGATTTTAGATTATGAACTGATGATTTATTTCTGCGAGGGCACAGACAAAGAGCGGTTAGACTGGTTTAGAATTATCAATATTGCCGGTGAAAAATTAACCGATCAAGAAATACGCAACGCGGTTTATACCGGATCATGGTTGAGCGACGCTAAACTGAAATTTAGCAAATCAAACTGCGTGGCGTATCTTCTATCAAATGACGGCGGAAAATTAGTTAGCGGTTCGCCAATTCGCCAAGAGTATTTAGAAACCGCGCTTTCGTGGATTAACGAAAGCAAAATTGAAGATTATATGGCTAAGCACCAGCACGACACGAGCGCCGACGAGTTGTGGAAGTATTTCCAAAGCGTGATAGCATGGGCGCGAAAGACTTTTACAAATTATCGCCGAGAGATGAACAGTGTGCAATGGGGTGAACTGTATAACGAATTTAAAGACAAAAAGCTGAACGCTAAAAAATTGGAAGCCGAAATCAAAGAGTTAATGCAAGATGAAGATGTAACCAAAAAATCCGGAATTTATCCTTATGTTTTAACTAAACAAGAAAGATATTTAAATATCCGATCATTTTCCGACAAAATGAAGCGTGAAGCATATGAAAAACAAAAAGGTAAATGTGTGAAATGCAAGAAAACTTTTGAAATTGAAGAAATGGAAGCCGATCATATAAAACCTTGGCATGAAAGCGGAAAAACCATTTCTAAAAATTGTCAGATGCTATGTAAACAGTGCAACCGGACAAAATCAGGAAAATAAAGTAAGGAGTATGGAGTATAACATACCATGGTATGTTCATTGGAAGCTGTTAGCGTATAGCTGTTTTTTTATTGCAAACTCCGCTTATTGTGATAAACTTGAATTATGAGAAAGGATATAATCAAAACTAAGCTGGATAAATTGGAGAACTTAAAGCGCGCCGGAATGGAGGTTTATCCGGAAAAAGTTGAGCGCTCTTTCGCCAATAGGAAGGCTTTGGATAAATTTGATAATATCAAAGATAAAATTTTTTTGGCGGGGCGAATAAGATCTCTCCGCCCGATGGGAAAATCCGCTTTTACCCACATTGAAGACGAGTCGGGGAAAATCCAGCTGTTTTTAAGCGAAAAAAATATCGGAAAGGAAAAGTATAAGTTGTTTGTGAAAAATATTGAAATAGGCGATTTTATTCAAGCGGAAGGAAAATTGTTTAAAACTAAAACCGGCGAGAAAACACTGGAAGTTAATGATTGGAAAATTCTGAGCAAGAATATGCGTCCGATTCCCGCGGAATATTACGGAATTAAAGATACGGAAGAACTTTTAAGAAAAAGATATTTGGATATTTTGATTAATCCTGAAACCAAAGAAATTTTTAAAAAGAAAAATGTTTTTTGGCAGACAGTCAGAAATTTTTTAAGCGAGCGGGGATTTTTGGAAACGCAAACTCCGGTCTTGGAAAATGTTCCCGGAGGAGCCGAAGCCAGGCCGTTTATTACCCGCCACAACATTTTAAATCGTGATTTTTATTTGCGCATTTCTTTGGAACTGCCGCTCAAGAAACTTTTAATCGGCGGATACGAAAAGGTTTTTGAAATCGGGCGGGTTTTTCGCAACGAAGGAATTGACAGGGAACATTTGCAGGAATTTGACCATATGGAATTTTATTGGGCTTACGCGAATATGGAGGAGGGGATGAAACTAACCGAAAAAATGTTTAAAGTGATTGCGAAAAATGTTGTAGGAAATAAAAATAAGGAAAATAAGATAATTACTGAATACAAGAAGCAAGAAATAATTTGGTCTGAAGATTTTCCGAGGCTGGATTATTTTGAAGAATTTAAAAAAGAGACAGGGATTGATTTAAACGAAGATGTTAGTGTTGAAGATTTAAAGAAAAAAGCGGATGAATTGAAAATTGAATACAAAAATTCTTACGGCAAGGGAAGAATGATAGACGCTATTTATAAAAAGACGATACGGCAGAAATTAATCCAACCCTGCTTTTTAATCGGACATCCTATTGAAGTTTCGCCATTGGCAAAAAAGGATTCCCATAATTCTAAGAAAGTTTTAAGGTTTCAGCCAGTTGCTTGCCAATCAGAGTTAGGTAATGGATTTTCTGAATTAAATAATCCTCTTGAACAAAGAAAACGCTTTGAGGAACAAGTGAAATTGCGTAAAGCGGGGGACAAGGAAGCTCAGATGATGAGCGAGGATTTTATTGAAGCTTTGGAATACGGTATGCCTCCGGCGGTCGGATTCGGAATGAGTGAAAGATTGTTCGCTATTTTAATGAATAAGCCGGTAAGGGAGACAGTCATTTTCCCGCCGATGAGAGAAAATAAAAAAAGCCAATGAAAAAAGTAATGGTTTTCGGGACATTTGATATTTTTCATTCGGGACATAAGAATTTTTTGAAGCAGGCAAAAAGTTATGGTGATTATCTGATAGCCATTATTGCCAGAGACAAAACGGTTTTAAAAGTTAAAAATAATTTGCCGAGGAATAATGAAAGTTCCAGGTTAAACACAATTAAAAAATCTAGCTTTGTTGATGAAGTAATTTTAGGGAATTTAGGAGATAAGTATGAAATAATTAAAAAAAATAAGCCGGATGTGATTTGTTTGGGTTATGACCAAAAGTTCTTTATAAATAGGTTGAAAGAAAAGTTGGAAGAGTTTAAATTGAGCGATACGGTTATTATCAAAATGAAACCGTATCATCCCGAAATTTATAAATCGTCAAAAATACATTCAAGGAGGTAGCTTATGCGTTGCAGAAATGTTAGCTCAAGATATTCACCTGAAGAGCTTGAGAGTATAGCTCAAAGGGCTAAGCGGTGGGCAAACTCGCCCGAAGGAAAAATTATCATGGAAGAAGCTAAAAAGGAATTCAATGGGTATATGGCGATGAGAAAAAAGGAAAGAGGGGAAAAACCGCCCATTAATATTTACGAATCTTTTATGCGCGCGATTTAGATTTAGTAAATTTTGGAAGAGCGGCACGCAACACGCGCCGCTTCCTAAAAAAAATAAATACCTATTTTCAGCCCAAGGCTGATCTCCTCCAAAGGCGGACACAAGCGCCTTTGGAGGAAAATACCTATTCTATGCTAGACATTAAATTTATCAGAAAAAATAAAGAAGAAGTGGCGGAAGCTATAAAAAACAAAAACATTAGTTTGGATTTGGAGCGCCTTTTGGAATTGGATAAAGAGAAAGTGAAACTGCTTCAGGAAATTGAAGAGTTAAATTCGCTCAAGAATGATCTCAATGACTTAATTAAAAAAACTAAAAGCGATGGGGAAAGGAAGGAAATTATTGAAAAAGGCAAAAATATTAAAACCAAGCTGGAAATAAAAGAGCCGGAATATAAAAAAATAAAGAAAGAATATGAAGATTTGGCGGATAAAGTTCCCAATGTGTTTTCTGAGGATACGCCGATTGGCAAAGATGAAACGGAAAACAAAGTAATTAGAAAAAGCGGAGAGCCGCCTAAATTTAGTTTTAAACCCAAAGATCATATGGCGCTGGGAGAAGCGCTGGATATCATTGATACGAAGACGGCGGCTGTGGTTTCCGGATCCCGTTTTAATTACGTCAAAAACGAAGCGGCAATGCTGCAATTTGCCCTTATTCAGTTTGTGTTTAATTTATTAACTGACCGGAAAATAATCGCCAAGTTGGCGAAAAAAACCAACAATCCGTCCAACAAGCCGTTCATTCCCGTAGTGCCCCCGGCAATGGTAAAGGAGGATATAATGAAAAAAATGGATCGGTTTAATCCAATTGAAGACCGTTATTATTTAAAAGAGGACAAGCTTTTACTGGCGGGAAGCGCGGAGCATTCATTGGGGCCGATGCACATAAGTCAAATTTTAAAAGAAGAAGATTTGCCGTTGAGATATATCGGCTACTCAACCGCTTTTCGCCGGGAGGCGGGTTCCTACGGAAAAGACACTAAAGGAATTTTGCGCTGCCACCAATTTGATAAAATGGAAATGGAATCGTTTACTATTCCGAAACACGGAAAAGCGGAACAGGATTTTATTGTGGCCGTTCAAGAATATATTATTAGCCAGTTGAAAATTCCTTATCAAGTGGTGGCTATCTGCTCGGGCGATATGGGCAAACCCGATTTTCGCCAGATTGATATTGAATGTTGGGTTCCCAGCCAAAATAAATACCGTGAAACGCACACTTCCGATTATATGACGGATTTCCAAGCGCGGCGGCTGAATACCAAGGTAAAAATGTCAAATGGAGAAACTGAATTAGTTCATATGAATGACGCTACGGCGGCGGCTGTCGGGCGAATGCTTATAGCCATTATAGAAAATTACCAGCAAGCGGACGGAAGCGTTAAAATTCCTAGAGTTCTCCAACGATGGATGCCGGGAAAAATAGAAATAATAAAAAATAAATAAAAATATGTTAAACAATAAAAATAAATCTAATAATAAATCCAACACAAGAATTAATAACAAACCAAGTTTTGGGGAAAAAGCGGCGGACAGAATCGCCGCTGGAATGGGAAGCTGGAAATTCATAATAATCCAAAGCGTCATTTTGGGAGTTTGGGTAATGCTGAATTTAATAGGCTGGTTTTTTCATTGGGATCCATATCCTTTTATTTTACTTAACTTAACACTTAGCTTTCAGGCGGCTTACGCGGCTCCGATAATTATGATGAGCCAGAACCGCGAAGCTGCCAGAGACAGGCGAAAGAGAGAAGCAGACTTAGCCACGGACAGAAAATCAGAAAGGGGTATAGTCGCGATTCAAAAGCATCTTAACAGCATAGAAAGAAATAAGCTGGCGAAAATTTTGGAGATTTTGGAGAAAGGGAAATAAATTTACTTGAAGCTTATTTTTCTTCATATCATTCCGTCCCGCTTAGCGGGAGGAGCGATAGCGGAGAGATTTATCCGGAATCTAGAATTAAATTGTAAAAATATTTAAGTTAGCTGGTTATTTTATTATGTGTAGATTCCGGATATTTTTTTGCTACTGCTCAAAAAATTCCGGAATGGCAAATACTGTAAACTCCAATGAAAAAAACAAACAAAAATCAGATAATTCGCCAGATGTTTGATATTAGACCGACCATTGAAGATGGCAGTTTAGACTTGGAAAAAATTAAAAATGTAAAGAAAATAGCAGACAGCTATTACGCGAAAGCCAAGCAAAAAAAGTTGGCGTATAGTAAACGAGGAAAAAATGTGAAAGTTGGCGGTGAGTTACTGGTTATAAAAAACATAATTCCTTCCCGGGAGCCGAAAATTTTTCACCTGGGAAAAACATATAAAACCGAAGAGATTCCTTTTCTTCATTACATAAAAAGCGACTATTTCGCTGGAAAGCTAGATACGAAAAAAAAGAATGTAAAAAAGTTTGATTTTTTCAAATTTTTTCAGTCATTTCGTCTTGCTTTTAATTTTAAAAAAACAGCCCTATCTTTTGGAGCAATGAGTGTCTCTCTGCTTTTAATTATCATTGGGACTTCTTTTTTGTCCAGAAGCCTTAAAATTAAAAGCGAGGTTTTAGGCATAAGCCAAAGCGCTTATGAAAATTTTTCTTCAGCCATAGATAATGTTAAGAGTCAAAATTTTGTCGCGTCATCTGTTGAATTTTCCCAAGCTTATGAAAATTTTTCCAAAGCTTCCGAGTATCTTAATGATATGGGAAGTCTTTTAATTGAAAGCTCTAAATTTTTTCCTTATGCCTCTCAACTTTCTTCTGGAAAAAAAATGCTTGAATGCGGGAAGCACATTTCTTTGGCGGGAAAATACATTAACGATTCAGCTCAAGCCGCTTATTTATTGAAAAATCCGGACAGCCATTTAAATATTGAAAAAATTTCCCTGCTGAAGATCTCTGAGCGCGTTGAAAAAAATGTCAAATTGGCCGAAGAAGAATTAAAAAAAGCCCAAGAAAATATTTCAAAAATTAAAATTAGCGATCTCCCTAAAGATAAGCATTCGGATTTTTTAGAACTTAAAGCCAAACTCCCGTTTATATTAACGGCTATTAAAGACTTTTCAAATAATAGCCATATATTGGCCGATTTGCTGGGAAGAAACGGTCCCAGAAAATATTTATTCCTTTTCCAAAATAACCAGGAAATGAGAGCTACAGGCGGGTTTATCGGGACTTACGGATTGCTTGACATTTCTAACGGGCATATCAGAAAATTTTTCATTGACGGAATTTTTAATCCGGACGGTCAGCTGAAAGACAAAATCGTTCCGCCCAAGCCGATTCAAAAAATAAGCGCCGCTTGGAGTCTGCATGACAGCAATTGGTTTCCCGATTTTCCAATGTCGGCAGAAAAGGCTATTTTCTTTTATGAAAAAACGGGCGGCCCTACCACTGACGGCGTGATTACTTTCACTCCCACGGTTATGCAAAAATTGCTGGAAATCACCGGTCCGATTAAAATGGAAGATTACGGCGTGGTATTGGATTCCGAAAATTTTATCGCGAAAACCCAATACAAAGTTGAGGTTGATTACGATAAGGAAGAAAATCGCCCCAAGAAAATACTGGCTGATTTAACTCCCGTCGTTCTGGATAAATTATTAAATCCCGGCGATATGGAAACTATTTCCAGAACATTAAGTGTTTTAAACCAAGCCCTAAGCCAAAAACACATTTTATTGTATTCAAGAAATAAAGATCTCCAAAAAATAATTTCCGATTTAGGCTGGTCAGGAAAAATTTTACCGGCTTCCAAAGATTATTTGAGCGTAATTAACACCAATATAAACGGCTATAAAACTGACGGAATAGTGGAAGAAATCATTGAGCATCAAGCTGAAATTCAAGTTGACGGCTCTGTTATTGACACTGTCACTATAACACGGAAGCACAATGGAGGAAACAGCCAATATTCTTGGTGGAATAAAGTCAATGCTGATTATATGCGAATTTATGTTCCGCTGGGATCTGAATTATTGGAAGCGGAAGGACAGACTCGCGAGTTTAACAAACCGCCTTTGGATTATGGCGCCTTAAAATTCAAACGCGACGCGGATGTGGAAAAAGAAGAAAATAATATGTTGGTTGATGAGGAAGCCGGAACGAGAATTTATCAGGACGCCGGAAAAACCGTTTTTGCCAATTGGGTTTATGTGAGCCCGCAGGAAACTGTGACAATAAAGTATAAATATCTGCTTCCTTTTAAACTGGAATTTAACGAGAATAAACCGGCTGATTCCTATTCTCTTTTAGTCCAAAAACAATCGGGAAGTTTGGGCAGTCGATTTAGCTCCGCGGTAAAATATCCGGAAGATTATAAGCTGGAATGGAGCTGTTCGGATGAGTTAAAGAATGAAAATGGAAAATTAGAATTTGAAAGTGATTTAGAGACGGATAAATTTATGGGAGTGGTGTTTTTGGAGAAGTAGTGAGTAGAATGTAGAATGTAGAATGTAGTAAGTATTAAAGAAAGCTAAATAAAAAGGCGCATGTCATTCCCGTCCGCCAATTTGGCGGATAAACCCCGGCGGTTTATCTGGCGTAGTTAGAGAATCTAGAGTAATTAAATAAAATCGGCGATTTTATTCCTGTTCGCCGCAGCGGACAGGCTGGATTCTCAGTCAAGCCGAGAATGACATAGAATTTTGATGCAAAAACTTTTCAACAATAAAATACTTAACGGTTCTCCCGTGCAGTCGGTGGCGGGAGCGGCTTTGATTATATCTTTCGCGGGAATCATTAGCCGTTTATTGGGAATGTTGCGGGATAGGATTTTAGCATCCCAGTTTGGGGCGGGGGATACGCTGGATATTTATTACGCCGCTTTTCGTATTCCCGATCTAGTATACAGTTTGCTGGTAGTGGGCGCGCTTAGCGCCGCTTTCATTCCTGTTTTCACCGGACTAATTGCTAAACATAAAAAAGAAAAAGCCTGGGAGCTGGCTTCCGGAATTCTTA
This sequence comes from bacterium, assembly GCA_021159185.1. GTDB lineage: Bacteria > Patescibacteriota > Minisyncoccia > Moranbacterales > UBA9337 > M55B143. Next base: position 5,671 of record JAGGSH010000021.1, on the reverse strand, counting down.
ACCTGATGGTCGCGGCCGTAATTTTTATTTCTTTTTTCCTGGCATTATTCGCTCCTTTTGTTATGAAATTAGTCGTTCCAGGATTTTCAGAGAATAAATTAGCAAGCGTGGCGATGTTTACCCGCATTATGTTTTTAAGCCCGCTGTTTTTGGGAATAAGCGCTGTTTTTGGCGGAATACTGGTTTCTTTTAAGAAATTTTTAGCTTATTCGCTTGCGCCCATAATGTACAATTTAGGAATAATTATCGGGGCGGTTTTTTTAGTGAAGATTATGGGACCGATAGGGCTGGCGTGGGGCGTAGCGCTGGGCGCGGGAATGCATTTGTTTGTCCAATATCCGGCCGTAAAACTGTCTGGATTTCATTATCAGCTTAATTTCAGAAAATCTTTCAGAGATGAAAATGCGCGGAAAGTTATCAGGTTGATGATTCCCCGAAGTATGGGGATGGCGGTTACCCAGATTAATATGCTGGTAATAACTATTTTCGCTTCCATTCTGACTTCGGGAAGTTTGGCGGTGTTTAATTTTGCCAATAATATCCAAAGCGTTCCTTTGGGGCTTTTCGGAATATCTTTCGCGGTGGCCGCTTTCCCGCATTTAAGTTCGCTGGCGGCGGAAAAATCCAAAAAGGAATTTATAAGAATTTTTTCCCGAACTTTCCGCCGAATAATTTTTTTCGTAGCCCCTTTAAGTCTTTTAATTTTTATTCTGCGGGCTGAAATTGTCCGGGTGATTTTAGGCGCCGGGAAATTTGACTGGGAGGATACCGTTTTAACTTTGCAGGTTTTAGGAATTCTGTCCTTAAGCCTTATCGCCCAAAGTTTAATTCCGCTTTTAGCGCGGGCTTTTTACGCTTTACAGAATACCAAAATCCCTTTTTATATCGCGCTGGCCAGCGAAGCGGTTAATATTTTTATGGTAATTTTGCTGATTAAAAAATATGAATTAATGGGACTGGCAATTGCTTTTTCCATTGCCAGTATTTTAAACGCGGGGCTTTTAACTATAATGCTTAGAAAAAAATTAGGCGAGTTGGATGGCCGGAAAATTATTCGTTCAGCGGGAAAAATTTTAATAGCTTCAGTAATGGCCGGATTAATTACTCAAACATCTAGATATTTTATAAGTTATTTTATTAGTTTGGAAACTTTTTTTGAAGTATTTTTTCAACTGATAATTTCTGGAGGAATGGGAATGACTGCTTTCCTTTTAATGTGCTGTCGCTTGCGCGTGGAAGAGTTTTACGATTTCAAAAAATCTATTTTCATTAAAATTTTCGGCTATCCAACGGATGTGATAAAAGATCCGAACGAAATCAAATAAAAAAATTATTAGAAATTATTGACAATAAATGGCTTATCCGAGCCATTTATTGTTTTTTTGCTTGACAAAATTAATATCCTCTGATTAACTTTAACGTTAACCAAAAAAGCAAAAAATATGCTTAAGAATAATAGAATATTTTTTTTGGCGAAAGAGAAACTGGGCGCGGTAATTTTAGTCGGCCTTTTGGCGGCGTCGCTTTCTTTTTTGTTCTTGGTGGTGAGCGAAAAAAATTTTAAAGCGGAAACGGAATTTTTAGTGGTGCAAAACCATACCGGCGCGCAGGATTTTTATTCCCTCGCGAAATCCGCGGAGTATTTAAGTTCGGTTTTCGGCGAATCAATTTACACGGAGCTTTTCATCAATGAGGCGGTTAAAACGGGGAAAGTAAACGAGGAATTTTTGCCGTTCAATAAAAGGAAAAGGCTGGATGAATGGAGTAAAATCGTGAAGACCGGGAGGGATTCGCAAAAAGGAATAATAACTGTGGATGTTTTTCGCGACAACCGCAAAGAAGCGCGCGATATTTCCGAAGCGATAATTGAAGTTATGACGGAAAAGAATTATCTTTTTCGGGGAGAAGGCAGTTTGGACGTGCGCGTTTTATCCGGCCCTATTATTGAAAGAAATCCGAGTTTAAGCAATATTGTTATGGCAATCGGCGGCGGCTTCGCGCTGGGCGTTTTAATGAGCCTGATCGGGATATATTACAAAGAAGAAAGGGATTCAAAGCCGCTCCGCGCCGTTATTGACAAAAATAGGGAATATGAGGAATATAAAAAGAGTTTTGAATATTTGGAAAGATAGGAGAAAGTCTGGAATTTTAAATTTAAAAAAACAAGAAAGTTTAGATATATATAGGCAATATATACAGGCGGGAGTAACACACTCATATATTAGTATATGAGTGTAGACGATTTCTTTGACAATTAAATATAACAACCTAACTATAACCTAATTCAGAAATTCGGATGGAGAGTGCCATGAATATCATCAGTCGCTTGATCTTTATCGCGTTAATTTTCGGAATTGTTTCGGGATGCGCGACGAAAATGGAAGTTAAAAACACCGCGTTGGTTTATCCTATCTCTCAAGTCTCTCAAGGGAAAGAAGTTCAAGATAGTAAAGTGAATTTACTTCTTGAACCTTATGAAACGCTGGGGTTATTACTAACTCCCGCGATAAGGAAAGGGGATATTACGGTGATCCAAGGGATTTTCCCAAATCTCCTTTTTGGAGAATATCATCCGGGAAGGATTCGTTGGAATGGCTGGACAGTTCAAGAAGATGGGAAGGAATTTTTTGCGCAAGTTCTATTTTCCACAATTGACTATTCCGGATACTTTCTGGAAACTGTAGTCATTGACGGAAACCCGAAAGCAAGCGCAAGAGTAGTAGGATTATCCAGCCTTGTTGACTTTGCTTATGATTTAGCAGGAAACGAATTTCCTGTTGGAACTCATGATTTTTTGAATGACGCCGGCAATCGCCAACAGTTCATTCTGGAATCGGGAACAAGAATTGGCGAGATGGAAAAAATTCCCACCGTGGATTTTATGACAATATTGGCAAAATGGAACCAATATCAAACTCCCAAGGGCGTTATATTGAGTCCGCTCGGAGAAAAAGAAGTGAAGCTTATCGCGGGAATAAATCCACAATACAGTTTTTCGGAAAAGTTGATTGGCAGTGGAAGAGGCTTGCTTAGCCCTGATTATATTGGGACATCTGTTGGCATAGCTCTGGATATTTTCAGGGCTGCTAACGGCAGTGTTCCGTCAGTAGGTTGGGATTATAACTCCCAATTACCCTCGCGGCGTAATATGGGGATGACAATAGAGTATATCAGCGCAATGAGAATCGCGTTGATAAAACAAATAAATTCGCTAAAAATAGGAGGAAATGAAAAATGGTCAGGATCGCAAGGAATGGATTAGTAGTGGCAATTGTGGCGGTCCTGATTTTTTGCGGGACTGCGGTGGCGAAAAAATATACTGTTAAAAAAAGTGATACTCTTTGGGAAATCGCCCAAGCCGAATATGGCAAAGGCTATCTCTGGAAGATTATTGCCGAGATAAACAATATTGCGGATCCGCGCAAACTTCGCGCGGGGTTAACCATTATCATACCTGATATCAGGTATGCGCCGATGAATTATAGTAACCCGGGAGCCGATAAATATATAGGTACGCTTGATCGAGCGCTTATCCTGCTCAAGTACCCGAAAGAAGCTAGAAGGCTTCTGAGGAATAGAGTAAAAAAAAGAGATTTTGCTGATAGTAGAATCTCTTATGGTGATAAGTTTGCTATGGTGTTTGGCAAAAATATCGTCAGGTTTAATGTGACAGCATCTTGGAATGATCCGCAAAGAAATTTACTGGCGGAGAAATACTCCGTTATATCTAGCGGAGTGGAATATACTCTAAAATATGTCATTTGGTGCGGCAATTGGTGTCGCTATCCGGATAAAGAAATTTCTGCGCCAAAAAGAATAACAAAATCAGGCATTGCCAGATCTCATTTTGTTTATATTCCTCCGGAAAAAAGAAAACTGGCTCTGGAGCACGAACCCATAGTCGGGGCTTACGCGTGGAAAAATAATCTGGCTAGAGGCTGGGGAGGATATGGAGAATATATGGCGTGGTTAAGGAAAACCAGCTTGTCGGGATACGCCAATGGGTGGAGTCCCGGAATAGGAATATACGGATTCTACTCTGAGGGAGATTCTTTGAAATCTTCTTATCACTGGCTGGAAAAGGGGATTGGTCCCCAGGTGGGGATTAAATACATTGCCAATGGAGAAAAACCATGGCAATGGCAAGGCAAATTGCGCTTTGTTTGGGAAGAAATGAAGGGCTCCAATAGCGAGGGCTATAACATGGAGCAAAATAACCTAAAGTTCGGTTTTTACACCGAGTACGCCCGCAAAGAAAGCAAAAAGTGGATTTGGGGCGCGACTGGCGAAGCATGGTTCGCGTTCAACCGCGACATTGATTCTACTTGGAGCGGGGATAGGCCGTCCAAGCGGATGACTCTGGCGTCGTATATATTCGCTCAAAGAAAATTGAGTGATAATTGGCAGTTGCGAGGCGCCGGCGGAGTATTTTACCAAGGCTGGGACCGCTTAACCGGACTGCGAGCCCAATTAGAAGCCCGTTACAAGGAAACTCTGATGTTTGGTCCTTGGGTTTCCTTTTTCCCATTCGGTTTAACTTCCGTTTATGATGGATATTCAGCCAGCGATTTAACTACTGTTGGCGGATTTGTCCGGGTAGAGCTGGGCGGAATATTCAGAGAATGGGACAGAAACGTTCGGATGAGCAGAATCAGAAAAGCGGATAAAGAATGGCTAGATAGTTTATAATCTTAAAAAAGGAGGTGAAAAAACATAGACTTGAACTATAAACCGTGAACCCTTAGCTCTTTTTAGGAGGTGTATACCATGAAGTTTTTGCCAGTAATAGTAGTTTTGTTATCGTTTTTTATTGCCGTGTGTCCATCGTGGGCAGCGACGGATTTGCTCCCCCATGGAACAATCGTTTCAGCCACGGTTGACAAGACCGCGGCTACAGCGCATGTCAATATCTCAGGGACCGCTCCAGTAGCCGTGGAGTTTTATGGCTATAAAGGAGTAAAAAAACTCGGGGCAGTGTCAAATTTTGATGTCTGTCTCCGAGAGGGACGCCGTTTCAATTTCAGTTTCAAAGCGGCGGACGGCAAAACACATTTTGCCTTACTGACCCCTGAAATGGCCGCCTATCCTCCCGAATTTTTTGGAGAAGGAGTAGGGATGGATTGCAGTAATCCGGATGGGTGCTGTTTCCTGATTACAGGGAAGTAGTTGTCTGTCTGGCGAGCCCCGCTCAAATCTTTGAGCCGGGGCTTGATTTTTTTATAGAATTGTATTAAAATGAGCGGTTAAATAAAAACGATAATAGTTATGTTTCATTATGTCCTTATAACCACATAACCACATAAGGACACAAAACCAAAAATCTAAAACCAAAAATCTAAAACCAAAAATCTAAAACCAAAAATCTAAAACCAAAAATCTAAAACCAAAAATCTAAAACCAAAAATCTAAAACCAAAAATCTAAAACGCGACCTTATAACCACATAAGGACACAAAACCAAAAATCCAAAACCAAAAATACGACCTTATAACCACATAAGGACACAAAAACTGATCATGCAAAAACATAAAGACGCGGAGATCGTTTTATTTATTCGCCATATTTATACTTTAATGTGTAAGAATCACTAGTGTTGTTTACATTTTCTTTCTCTGTCATTCCGGAAAATTTCGGAGCAGCAACGGAGAAATTTATCCGGAATCTAGGACGAG
>JAGGSH010000018.1 GCA_021159185.1 bacterium | reverse complement strand
TTTGCGATTATTTAACAGGGTGAAATTCAAATTGTAAATTGTAAATTGTAAATTGTAAATTGATCATTACTTCGGTTTATTGAAAATTATTACTATCCGCGTCTTCCAGTATCTTCCTTAAATTTCTCAAAGCAGTTTCTATCGGCAGAATTTGAATATTTCCGTGGTATTCCTTTTCGCTTACCGAGCAAAAAACAAAAGATTTAACTTTGGGATAATCCTTAGAAAAGGCGCGCAATCCCCTCAAGTCTTTTTTAAAAATAGACGATTTTCGCTTAATTTCAAAAGCCAACAATCCCTTTGGGCCATAAAGGATAAAATCAACTTCCAGTCCGGTGGTTGAACGCCAATAATAAATTTTGTAGCCCAAATTGTAATAATCGTTTAACGCGCGAATTTCCTGCAAAAATAATGTTTCCAACGCCGCCCCGTCTATTTCGCTTTCAGAATCCAACGGACCGCGTAGCATTAAAGAACGGAAAATTCCAACATCAAAATAATAAAACTTCTTGTGAGAAATTAATTTTCTCTTTGAACGCTTATTAAAAACCGGCACGCGAACGCCAATCAATAAATCTTCCAAAATGGAAAAATAGTTTTCCACTGTTTTTCTTTCTAGTTGAGCTTCTCTGGCAACTTGAGAAGTGTTTAAAATCTGTCCTTGCGAAAAGGCGGCTGTTTCCAAAAAACGGGAGAAATTTCCTATGTTGCGGGTCAACCCTTCCTGCAACACTTCTTCTTTCAGATAAGTTTGGATGTAAGAATTTAAAAATTTATCAGGATTGGAAGAAGTGTAAGCCATCGGCAATTGGCCGAATTTCAAAGAGCGCGGAAAGGAAAAATCTTCTCCCAATTCTTTTTGCGTCAAAGGGTGAAAATAATAAGTCAACGCCCTTCCCGCCAATAAATTTATTCCTTTCTTGCGCAAACCGCGGGCGCTGGATCCGCTTAAAATAAATTTGCATTTTTTGGATTCTATCAGCCGATGAACTTCATTCAGAAGATTCGGCGTTTTTTGGACTTCGTCTAAAATAATCCACTTTTTATATTTCGGCGGAATAAAATTTTCCAGCTTTTCCGGAGTAGCTAAAAATGTTCTGTAAAGTTTCGCGTTAAGCAAATCCAGATATATTGAATTTGGAAAATTTGTTTTCAACCAAGTTGTTTTTCCCGTTCCGCGGGGACCGAACAGGAAAAAACTCTGTTTAGCTTTTTCGCTTATTTTAAAAATTCTTTTATACATAATGCGCTTACCCGTTAAATCTCTTTATTCAACTGGGGGAGTAATTATGGAATTAGTATTTCCATTTTACATTGTTTTTTGGAAAAACACAATATAAATATTTGGGTTAATTTACAATTACCAATTTTCAATTTTCATTGAATTTACAAGTATCAATGATCAATTAAATTGATTGTTTGTAAATTGGTTTATTGATAATTTATTATTAGTTTTGCCAATTACTCATCATTATACCAAGATCTCTCGTATTCACCACTCCGTCTCCGTTCACATCCGATTCCAGTCCGAATTCATCGCATTTGTTGCTGCTATAACTATCCGCCGCCCTCGCGTTCTCCCCAAACCCCAAAACTCCCGCGGCGCTCAAACCTCCCAAGGGTAAACATGCGCCTTATTTTTCAATTCCCCTTTCAACCCTGTAACTTTATATTCCTTTATCCCATATTTCTTACTGAAATATTTGACGGCATTCGGATTAAACCGTTCAAAATTCAGTTTGGCTTCTATGGGCAAAATTTTATTCTTGATTCTTAAGATAAAATCAATCTCTTTTTTGTCTTTGGTGCGCCAATAAAATACGCTGTTTTGACCGCACTTTTTAACCAGCTCGGCAAAAATGCTTGTTTCAAACACACTGCCGATAATTTCTTTCGGCAATTCTTTCAGCCAAAGCATCTGCATCAGTCCGCTGTCGTAGAAAAATATTTTCGGTGTTTTAAAAAGTTCGGAGCGGATACTTCGACTGTACGGCCGCACCAGCTTAATAATGTAAGTATTTTCCAAAATAAACAGGTATTTCTCAACCGTTTGTTTGGAAATCCGGCAGGTATTGGACAGCTCGGCCACATTCAGCAGATTGCCGCTTTGGGAAGCCAGCGCCTCCAACAATTTGTTGAATTTATCAATATCTTTTATGTCGGCCAGATCCCTGATGTCTTTTTTTATGTAAGTATCAATAATCTGCTGCAGATATTTTTCCTTTTTTTCCATTGAAGCGGCCAGAGTGATTTTAGGATAGCCTCCCCGCAAAGCATACTCCTTAAAAAGATGCGCCAGTTCGTTTTTCTTTTTTTCCGTAAAAACTCTTTTTTCGTCAAAACGGTAATTTTTGAACATCAAAAATTCCTTGAAAGACAGATTAAATATCTCAAAATTCACGGTCCTTCCCGCCAAAGAATCTTTGAATTTGTTTTTAATTTCAAAGCTGGAAGATCCGGAAACTACCAATTTAATATTTTTATGGTGGTCGGCTGTAAGTTTTAGGAACGCTGAAGGATTTTTCAAATATTGGATTTCATCTATGAAAACAAACAGTTTTTTCTTCGCGGAAATTGTTTTTGAGCTAACCGCGAAACCTTCTTCTTTTAAATGTTTGATAAATTCTTCCGTTCCGGAATCCAAAATTCTCACGAAACGCGAATCTTCCAAGTCAATGTAATAAACGGATTGGTTCTTTTTCTCCAGATATTTCTTTAGCCAAAACAAAATGAAAGTCTTGCCGACTTGCCTGGCGCCGCGCAAAACAATAATATCATCGGTAAAAAGATATTTAATGATTTCATCAATAATAATTCTTTTGTATATTTTATTCTTCATTTGCTTGCGAAATCAGTTAATTTATGTTTATTCTATATCTAACTTAAATTAAAGTCAAGTTTGCTTTAGGTTTATTTAAGCGCACTCCCCAAACCCCAAAACACCCACAAATAATCCGAATGCCACGAATGCGTATCCGCCTGCCTGCCGAAGCTTTAGCGCAGGTAGGAATGCTCTGAATTTAATTCTAGCCTGCCCCGTTAGATCTCTTTTATTTAACCGGGGTCTTTTTTTCTTTTTCATATTATTTTTGCGCAATCCGAATCTACAAATGTTAATCCGCCTGCCGCGAATTAAAGTTGCGAATTAAATTATATTTTTATCTTTTTGTTTTCTTCTATTAACTTTTTATCAAAATCCAATCTCAAAAAATTATCTCTGCTGCTTACTGATTTTCCTATTTGGCTTTCAATGTCTTTTTTAGTTCTACCCGCCACATCTCCACCATCCCTAGCGTCTTTTTTCAAGGGAATAAATCCTTCTGAATTTCTGTCTTTAGTAATTTTAGTCGTAGTCGCTTCGCCAAGCATTGTTAAAATAAGTTCCAGGTCATCCATGTGATCTCGAAGATTTTCGCGTTTTAAATTCTTGAATTTTTTGTATTCTGACGATGTCATATTAAAAGTGGCTTTGGAAATCTCCGCCGTCAAAATTTCATACTCTCGCTGTTCTTTAGCTCCCCGTTTTTTCCACTCATCCGTTAATTCTTCGCGGATGGCAATCCCGCGCATTCTTTTTTCTATCCAATCATCAGAATAGCCTTTTAATTTATACAACGTTCTCGTTCTTTTAGTGGCTAACTCCGGATCTTCTATTTCTTTTACTCGCTCATAACCGACTTTTGCCAGCCAGCGCTTGAATGGTTCGGCTTTGGGTGACGGAATGGATTGGATAATGCGGAAAATTCCTTCTGTGTTGGCGCAGTCGGTTTCATATTTTTTTCCGTCAGATGCTTTTAATTTCAGTCCGTGACAAAATGTCACGACCTCATTGCTTTCCTCTTTTAATCGTTGTTTCAATTTTCTTCAATATGCCCCAGCGTCAACGCTATCAGTCAAAACTTCCGCCATATCAACGACAGAAAACCACCATTCATTTTTATAAATAATCTTTCTTATTTTTTTGCCTTTGAATAAGGCGATTCTAGTCATTGGCAGTTGACTGTCTTTTTGCATAAAAATAATGTTAATTGCAAATATCAGCGACTTATCCGCGTTTCACCCCGTGGAATAGTTCAAGATTCATTCCACAGGGTAAATCCGCGTCCCTATCTGCGATTATTCAGCGCTTTCTATAATCCACCAATTAACTTTCACTTCCTCACTCACCGGCTCGGAAAGCATTATTTTAAATCCGGTGTAATTGTCTTCTTCGTCAAAAGTTTTCTCCACCCAGCTGGAAGATCCGGGATTATTTTCAAAAGAAGTAAATATCTTGCAAGTTTCGCTCACCGCTTTGGTATTAACTTCTACACTTTTGCCGTTAGAACCTGTTTTGTCGTCAATCCCGTCCTCGTCTTCATCTATTTCCACGGGGGTTATCACCGCCGCGCCGATAGTGGGAGCGTCCTCGTCTTTGTTGATTATGGTAATTTGGGCGGTTTTAACTCCGTCTGTTTCCACCTCTTCTATTTTTAGTTTTCCGTTAAGCAGCCCGGTCGCGTTTATATTGTCCGCCATTCCGACAAATTTCATAAACTGGGGTCCATCAACAGCAAGGAAGAAGGCATATAGAGCGTCAATAATATCTTGGTCATAGCTCCCGTATCTTGTTTCTATTTCATCCATCTGAACTTGCAATTCTTTTACGGCGAAACCTTTATCATTTATCTGGTCTCGCAAAGACGCTAAAGTGATTGGATCGGCCGGATCCAGATTTCCTCCAGAAATAATATTTATGTATTTTTGTATATCGTCCAGAGTTGCTTTCTGGGATAATATTTGATCGTCCAGTTTCTTTTTGGCTTCAGCCACTAAGTTATCCACTTGGTCTTGGACATTCATTTCAGCAATGTTTTTCGCCACGGTTTCTTCCACTTTTTCCACGGTCAAAGATTTGTTTTTTCGGGAAATTAATATTCGTATGGTTCCTTCTTTATCACTAAAGTTCTCAAGAGCTACGCCGACGGTTGATTCTCCCGGATTGGATTTTCTCATAACGCCCGGCTGACTTGAAGAAGTCAGGCTGTCGCCTATTTTAATCTCTTCGTTTTCGTTGGTCACTTTCCCGGTTACTTGTCCGAGCATTCCGATAATTTTATAGTTGGGATTGTTTTCCTTGCCCTCTCCGCCGTTTCCGACCACTGACGGTTTTTCGGAAACTATTCCCATTATGTTGTTGTCTCCGCTGTTTCGGCATCTTTTAACGGCGTTGTCTTTTGTTACGTCAACGCAAACCGCTTCTCCCGGTTGAAGATCGGTGTCTTGGGTGTAGAAATATTCAGCGTAATCGGCTCCGCTGCCAGTCCATGAGCCATCGGCGTAAGCGGTACCGTCAGTCGTAAATTTGAATTCTGTATCAGACGTGCCGTCCGCGTCTGAAATCATTGTAAGAAAATATTCATCGCTAGCCGCGGCATCATCTACGCTTATTTTATTGACTATATCATCAGTGCTTAATGTTCCCGTTTTATAAACATCCAGCAAGGATGACGGACTCGCCGTCCCGATGCCAACATTCCCGTTCATAAACGCCGCCGAGTAGTTATTGTCCGCCCCCGTGGCTCCGTTGACATACAGCCCGTAGGCGTTAGTGGTAGCGGCTCCCGTATTTTCCCCGGCGGCGGTGAAATAGCCGCCGTAGGTGTTGACCGCCCCGTCAGTGGAAACTCCCGTGGCGGCGGCGTCCGCGTAGAGGCCGTAGATATTAGTAGTGCTGGCGGCGGTGGCGAATACGCCGGTTGAATCCGTATCCAAACGCAGTCCGTAATAGGAACCGACGGTAGTGGTGGATTCGTCGTAGTCAATGTCAAGTTTAGCTGAGGGACTGGTGGTGCCGATCCCGACACTGCCGCCCATTATCGCCATAGTGTTTGCTTGAGAAACCACGGCGCCATTTTGGTCATTTAGAGCAATTGCAATTGAATAATCACCGCTGGCTTCAATTTCCCGTCCCATGGCGGTGGAAAAAATTCCACTGGCGGTGGTGTAATGTCCCATGGCGGTGGAAGAATATCCGCTGGCAGCGGACCCGAGTCCCATGGCGGTGGAATAATTTCCGCTGGCAGTGGTGCTTTGTCCCATGGCGGTGGAAGAAGTTCCACTGGCGGTGGTGTAATATCCCATGGCGGTGGAAGAATATCCGCTGGCGGTGGTGCCTTGTCCCATGGCGGTGGAATAATCTCCGCTAGCAGTGGTGGTGCCTCCCATGGCGGTGGAATAATCTCCGTCGGCAGTGGTGTTATATCCCGAAGCAAAAGAATAATTGCCGACATTCGCGCTATCCCATTCGGTTCCCGTTACATAACCGGCTCGGAAAGCTCCTTTTGATTTGTCAAACCACATTCTCCTGTCATGATCCGTATTTGTGTCATGATCCAGCTGGGGCGAGCCGAAGACAAAATCTGCTGTTGATGTGCCCGATTTATTAAGAACTATGGAACCGTCGGCGTCCAAAGCGGCTGTCGGACTGGCCGTCCCGATTCCGACATTCCCATTCATAAACACCGCTGAATAATTATTGTCCGCCCCCGTGGCTCCGTTGACATACAAACCGTAGGCATTGGTAGCGGCGGCTCCCGTATTTTCCCCGGCAGCGGTAAAATAGCCGCCGTAAGTATTGACCGTCCCGTCAGTGGAAACTCCCGTGGCGGCGGCGTCCGCGTAGAGGCCGTAGATATTAGTAGTGCTGGCGGCGGTGGCGAATACGCCGGTTGAATCCGTATCCAAACGCAGTCCGTAATAGGAACCGACGGTAGTGGTGGATTCGTCGTAGTCAATGTCAAGTTTAGCTGAGGGACTGGTGGTGCCGATGCCAACTTTGCCGTCGGAAAGAACAGTGATGTACGGCGTCGTTCCCACCACACTGCCCAATCCGATTTTGAAAGCGTCATCAGTATCATCCAATCCGGCATAATAATCTTGGGCGTTGCCGTCAAAAATAATGGAAGTATTCTCTACCGAACCGTCGCCGATTACCATGCTGGATCCTCCCGTGGCGCTGGCGCTTACAACCAATTCGCCGCTGGCGTTGGTTGCCAGCGTAGAAAAATTTGACCCATCATAAGAAAGTTTGAGATTGCCTCCGTAAATCTCCAGCAATTCATCCGGATCATTTACCCCGATTCCAATATCGCCGTTATTTAATATCGTCATCGCTTCAGTTCCCCCGTTATTTCCCACCAAAAAATGCATATCCGCTCCGCTGGCGCCCACGCCCGAAGTAGTTTGAAAACTTAAATCAGAAGTAGTGCCAGTGCCGCCGATTATGAGCGGAGAGTAAAGAGAGGTTGTGAATGTGGGAGAAGTCGCGAACACCGCCAAGCCCGTCCCTGTTTCGTCGGATAAAGCGGTGATTAAATTAGCGCTGGTAATATCATCGGCGGTAATTGTGACTACATCCAGCCCACCTAAATGGGTTTCCAATTCTGACTCTGTATCAACTTCGGAAGTAGCGCCTGCGTTTATGCCGAGTAATCCCGTGTAAGCGGAAACATCCGCTTCCAACCCGCCCATTTCATGGGTAAGGGTAGCCGCGGAAGCAAGAATTCCGCCAGCCACGCTTACCACTCCGTTGGTGGAAAGCCCCGAGAAAGTAATTGTTCCCGATGAAATAATTCCGGCAGCGGCGGCAATGGCTCCGGAAGAATTTACTTGGAATAAATCTCCGTCTCCGACAGTTAAGAGAGCGAACGGGGAAGAATCGCCGATGCCGACGTTGCCGCCCATAATCGCCATTGTGTTTGCTTGGGTTATAGTCCTTGCTGTATTATCCAAACCAATTCCGAATGAAGACTCTCCTTGAGCAGTTATGGAACGTCCCATTGCCGTTGAATACAGTCCACTGGCGGTGGTGCTTTGTCCCATAGCGGTTGAAGACTGCACGCTGGCGGTGGTACTGAGTCCCATAGCAGTGGAATAAGCTCCGCCGGCGGTGGTGTTATATCCCATAGCGGTGGAAGAATCTCCGCCGGCGGTTGTGAAAAATCCCATAGCGGTGGAATAATTTCCGCTGGCGGTGGTGTCATATCCCATGGCGGTGGAATAATCTCCGTCGGCAGTGGTGTTATATCCCGAAGCAAAAGAATAATTGCCGACATTCGCGCTATCCCATTCGGTTCCCGTTACATAACCGGCTCGGAAAGCTCCTTTTGATTTGTCAAACCACATTCTCCTGTCATGATCCGTATTTGTGTCATGATCCAGCTGGGGCGAGCCGAAGACAAAATCTGCCGCCGTTCCTGATTTATTAAAGACGATAGCGCCATCGGCGTCTAAAGCGGCAATAGGCGTTGCCGTGTTGATTCCGACATAACCGTTACTGCCTACGAAAACTTTATTCGCGCCAAGAGCGGTATCAATTCTAAAGAGGTCCGAACTTGTGTAAGCCGTTACTCCCGACGCGCCGGCGGAGTGGTTGGAACTGAGAGAAAGTTGATCATCAGCGTAAATCGCACTAACGGTAAATGATTCTCCGGCGATTTTAATCGGATCTCCCGCCGAAAGCTCGGTGTTGAATAGTGTGCCACTGCCCATAACAAATGAATTGTCAGCGCCAACGGAAACCGTGCCGGTAAGCGCGATATTAATATCGCTGGTTATATGCGTCTGGGCGGTAGGCGCGGCCGTCCCGATTCCCAATCTATTATTCGTATCGTCCCAGAAGAAATTGGAATTGTCTTGAGATAAAATCGTTCCGTTGGAGAAAATTATTGAACCGGAGGTAAAGCTGGAAGAACCGGTTCCGCCTCTGGCTACCGCCAGTTGGGCTTCAGAAGACAATACTCCGCCGGCTACGGTTACCGCTCCGTCAGTAGTCAATCCCGAGAAAGTAATTGTTCCCGATGAAGTAATTCCGGCAGCGGCGGCAATGGCTCCGGAAGAATTTACTTGGAATTGTGAAGTTGCTCCAACAGACAGAAGAGCGGCGGGAGTGGTATCGCCGATGCCAACTTTGCCGTCGGAAAGAACAGTGATGTACGGCGTCGTTCCCACCGCGCTGCCCAATCCGATTTTGAAAGCGTCGTCAGAATCATCCAAGCCGACATAATAATCCTTGCCTGAAGTATCTTCGCCGTCAAAAAGGAGCAAAGTATCTTCCGCTATACCGCTTCCTATTTTAACCCTGGATTCTCCGGTATTGGAACTGCTGATCTTTAAAGCCCCATCGCTTTCAGCGTTTAGCGTCGCGTAATTACTTCCATCATAAGAAAGTTTGAGATTACCTCCGTAAATTTCCAGCAATTCGTCCGGATCATTTACCCCGATTCCCACATTAGTTCCATTATCATAAATAATTGATGCCGCTAAAGCACCCGTTCCATTTCCTTTAAGCAAATAATTAGAGGTAAAAGTTCCCGCTCCAGTACCTCCTCTGGTTACATCAAGATATTGTTCCGCCGCGATAGTGTTAGTGTCAGACCAATAGGCAACATAATCCGCTGTTCCGGTTACCGCCGTAAAAGCTCCGGCTCCGCTTCCTTTAAGCATACCGGTAAGCGTCGTAGCTCCCGTTCCGCCGTTAGCCACTGGAAGAATTCCGGAAATATGGGCGGTTAAGTCCACTTTTCCCCAGCTGGGAGCTGCTCCCGCTCCTCCGGAAATTAAGACATTGCCGACAGTCACATCGGCCAGCGCGGAAAGAGCGGTGGCGCCGGAAGCGTAAATAATATCGCCGATAGTGTAGGAAGTCATGCCGGTGCCTCCGTAATTCGCGGCGATGGCCGTTCCGTTCCAAGTTGATCCGGCACTTAAAGTTTTATTAGTAAGGGTTTGGCTGGCGGCGGTGTTGACTATTGTTCTGCGAGTTGGAACCGAAGTGGTGTAAAACAAATCTGTCCCGTTAAATTCCATAGCTCCGGCTTCGGGAGCGGTTAGATTAGTTCCGGAGGTAAATTTCAAAGGCGCCGTTCCAGCCGTGGCTGTTCCGGCTTTGATGTGAAGGTAAGCGGTAGGAGTAGTCGTGCCAATTCCCACTCCGCTGTCTTGAATTCCGTTCGCTCCATCTGACTCTGCGTATACCGTCAGCAGTCCGTTTCCATCAATCATAGCGGTATAACTTTCCACTGTGCCGGCAGCCGCCGCGGAAGTCACCGGCATATCTATCCAGGTAACCGCCCCGGCATTAGTTTCAAAAGATTGGGCGCCCAGCTCCAAATTGGAAATGGAAGTTGTTCCGTCAGTGTCAATCGTAAATTCGCTCGTTCCGCCAATTCCGTCTCCGGAATAAATCTTGAATTTGTCGCTGTCGCCCGCGTCCACTCCCATAGAAAACTTAACTGTCGGAGTAGCATCAGTCCTGAATTTTATCATCGGATCGTAATCAGTATCATGCGCTCCAGTAATGGTAAGAAACGGATTAGCGGTACTGCTGTAAATTTCCAAATCCGAATAAGGATCCGCCGTCCCGATTCCCACCTTGTTATCATCATAACTAAGAACTAAAGTACTATTGTCAAGATTTAAATCTTCACTCATAGCTCCGGTAGTATCTCCCACTAATTTTATGAAGTCGTCGTCTACGCTTAAGGAGTGGACGATACCTTCTCCCGAGATAGCTCCGGTGGAAGTTAGATGATCTCCGGCGGTAATGGTAGCTACATAATTTCCGGTAGTGTGATCGCCTAGAGTGATTAAATTATCTAAAGTGGAAGCTCCCGTTCCTCCATCCGCCACCGCCACATCCGTCCCGCCGGCGCGGTATATATACGCGGAACCGATGGTAACGGCCGCGGGAATGTCGGTGGCGATAGATGGAACGCCAGTAGCGCTGGTAGTCAAAATTCCGTTGTTAGCGGTAGCTAATCCGGTAACCGCGTTAGCTCCGTTAGAATAGAGTAAATTGCTAGCAGTATAGGTGTCAGCGAAAGTGGAACCGGAAACTATCCAGTTAGTGCCGTTAGACCGGAGAACGGTTCCGGCAGAAGTGGCCGTTGAGGGATAAGTGGCAGTGGACCAGGAAGGAGCGGCCGTGGTATTGGACTGGAGAATCTGGCCGGTGGTTCCGCCGGCGAGCCTGGCCGGCGCGCCGGAAGCGGATCCGTATATAATGTCGCCAACGGTCGTCATCGGATCAGTCATATAGCCCCCGCTGGTGTTTTCATCGGAGAGAACACCGGATAATTGAGCGGAAGTAGTGGCGGCAAAGACACTAAGATTATTGGCGGTGAGCGCCACAGCGCCGGAGAGATCCGGAAAAGTGTAAGTTTTGTCGGCAGTAGTAATATTGCCGGCTTCCAGTATTCCGTAATATGTTCCTCCCGAACCCATGATCTTTAATTCGCTGGAAGCGTTGGCCAGCGCGATATCGTAAGCTCCGGTTTGATTCCAGTCGGCCGTTAAAGCGCCCAGAGCCAGAGTGAGAGTCGCTCCTTCACTTCCTCCGTCCCCTCCGGAAATGCCCGAGCCGTTAGTTACGGAGGCCACATAATCTCCGGCAGTGTGGGTAGTGAGAGTAATTAAATTATCTAAAGTGGAAGCTCCCGTGCCTCCGTCAGCCACCGCCACATCCGTCCCACCGGCGGAGTATAACGCTCCGGTAATGCCGTTTAGTAATCCTAGTTCCGTGATGGTTATGTCAGTGCTTTCTATGATGGCATCTCCGGAAGAAATCATTACCATACTATTGTTTAGAGCGACGCCGGAGTTTGTTCCTCCGTGAGCGACATCAATAATCGTTCCGTTCCAAGTTCCGCTAGCTACTGTTCCCACGGCGGTAATATCGGTTAGATTGCCGGAAGTGATAACCGTTCCGCTGGTATTGGGCAGTGTTATGGTTTTGTCGGAAACAGTCGGATCGGCGGCAGTTAAAATAGTTTCTATGTCATTGGCGGTAGCTCCTTCAAAATACAAACTGTTGCCGGTTCCATTGGCGGTGAAAGCGTCTCCGGTGGTAGCGTTTCCCACTGCCGTAATATCCCCGATGCCGCCGGAGCCGGCGGAGCTCCAAGTAAATCCTCCTGAAGCGTTATCGAAAGTAAGCACTTGCCCGTCAGTAGCCGTATTTGTGGCACGCAAATCAGCTTCCAAAATAGTATCGTCAGTGATTTCTCCAGTTTCAATGCTTGTTCCCAGAATGGAAGCAATGGTGATAGTTCCAGCTCCTTCTGTAATGGTGATGCCGGTTCCGTCTGTAAGAGTGGCCAAAGTGTAGCCCGTTCCGTTTCCAATCAGCAAGGTTCCATTAGCAGCAGCTGATCCGTCCAGGCCGGTGCCTCCGTGAGCCACCGCCAAATAATTAGCGTCTACCGACCAAGTTCCCGCGGAAATATACGGAACGCCGGTTGATGACGCGGTAGTAATTCCCGTCCCGCCATTGTCCGCCGGCAATAGTCCCGCCACATCCGTAGTCAAATCAATCCGCCCTCTGACAATATCCTGTCCGGAAAGAGTTATGTAATCGTAAGCTCCGGACAGAGTCAAAGCGTCATGCAATTCTGATTGGTAAGCTACCGTTCCGTCAGCGTCTTGGAAAGTGATGGTGCGGTCAGCGGTGGGATCAACAACAGCCAGAGTAGTTTCATAATCATTGGCGGTTCCTTCAATCTGGATAGAGCCGGTGGAAACATCAAAGAAGAATCCGGCTGTGGCGGCGGTTGATCCTCCGATGGCCAAATCGTCAGAAGTTTCCGTTAAGTAAGTGAAAGTTCCCGAGTCGGTCCACTTGGAAGCTCCAGTTCCTCCTGATTCTTCCGCCCAAGTAAAGCCTCCGCCTGAATCATATTTCAGAATATACCCACTGGTCGGAGCGTTGGTAACATCTAAGTCCGCTTCCGCGATAGTGTCGTCCATAATTTCCGAACTTCCAATCGCGTCCGCTTGAATGGTCGTTACTCCGGCAGCCGTGATATTTACATCTCCGCTCATAGCGGTGAAAGCGGGAGCGGAAGAAGTGGCGGCGATTAAAAGCTGTCCGTCAGTTCCGGCGGCCGTGGCTCCGATAGCGCCGGCGGTGTTTCCATATAATACTCCGTTGGAAGTGAAAGTGGTAGCGCCGGTGCCTCCGTTAGCTACAGGAAGAGCTCCGGTTACGTCCGTGGT
This sequence comes from bacterium, assembly GCA_021159185.1. Taxonomy (GTDB): domain Bacteria; phylum Patescibacteriota; class Minisyncoccia; order Moranbacterales; family UBA9337; genus M55B143. The sequence goes on along the minus strand of JAGGSH010000018.1, from coordinate 16,337 downwards.
TAAATCAATCTGTCCCCGGGTAATTACTTGATTGGCAATAGTAATGTAATCGGGCGTTCCGGCCAAAGTGACTTCGTTGTGAAGATCGGAAGTTAAAGCTACTGTTCCGGTGGCGTTAGGGAAAGTGTAAGTTTTGTCAGACGCAGTCAAATCGGCTACATCAAATATGCCATAGTAAGCGGCTCCGGTGGATTCCATTATTTTCAGTCCGCTGGAAGCGTTGCCGAGAACAATGTCAAAAGCTCCGGTCTGATTCCAATCGGAAGTCAGATTTCCCAAAGAAAGAGTCAGTCCGGCCGCTTCGCTTCCTCCGTCCCCTCCGGAAATTCCCGAGCCGTTAGTTACGGAAGCCACATAATTACCGGTAGTGTCGGTAGTTAAAGCCACAGAATCAGCTTGAATGGCGGTTACTCCGGCGTTGGTGATATTCACGTCTCCGCTCATACTTACGAAAACGGGAGTTCCCGCTCCGTTGGCAACTAATAATTGGCCGGAAGTTCCGGCGGCCGTAGCTTGGATGGCGCTGGCGGTGTTTCCGTAAAGGATTCCGTTGGAGGTAAACGAAACAGCTCCGGTGCCTCCTTGAGAAACAGAAAGTGTATTAATCACATCCGTAGTCAAATCAATCTGCCCTCTGACAATATCCTGTCCGGAAAGAGTTATGTAATCGTAAGCTCCGGACAGAGTCAAAGCGTCATGCAATTCTGATTGGTAAGCTACCGTTCCGTCAGCGTCTTGGAAAGTGATGGTGCGGTCAGCGGTGGGATCAACAACAGCCAGAGTAGTTTCATAATCATTGGCGGTTCCTTCAATCTGGATAGAGCCGGTGGAAACATCAAAGAAGAATCCGGCTGTGGCGGCGGTTGATCCTCCGATGGCCAAATCGTCAGAAGTTTCCGTTAAGTAAGTGAAAGTTCCCGAGTCGGTCCACTTGGAAGCTCCAGTTCCTCCTGATTCTTCCGCCCAAGTAAAGCCTCCGCCTGAATCATATTTCAGAATATACCCACTGGTCGGAGCGTTGGTAACATCTAAGTCCGCTTCCGCGATAGTGTCGTCCATAATTTCCGAACTTCCAATCGCGTCCGCTTGAATGGTCGTTACTCCGGCAGCCGTGATATTTACATCTCCGCTCATAGCGGTGAAAGCGGGAGCGGAAGAAGTGGCGGCGATTAAAAGCTGTCCGTCAGTTCCGGCGGCCGTGGCTCCGATAGCGCCGGCGGTGTTTCCATATAATACTCCGTTGGAAGTGAAAGTGGTAGCGCCGGTGCCTCCGTTAGCTACAGGAAGAGCTCCGGTTACGTCCGTGGTTAAATCAATCTGTCCCCGGGTAATTACTTGATTGGCAATAGTAATGTAATCGGGCGTTCCGGCCAAAGTGACTTCGTTGTGAAGATCGGAAGTTAAAGCTACTGTTCCGGTGGCGTTAGGGAAAGTGTAAGTTTTGTCAGACGCAGTCAAATCGGCTACATCAAATATGCCATAGTAAGCGGCTCCGGTGGATTCCATTATTTTCAGTCCGCTGGAAGCGTTGCCGAGAACAATGTCAAAAGCTCCGGTCTGATTCCAATCGGAAGTCAGATTTCCCAAAGAAAGAGTCAGTCCGGCCGCTTCGCTTCCTCCGTCCCCTCCGGAAATTCCCGAGCCGTTAGTTACGGAAGCCACATAATTACCGGTAGTGTCGGTAGTTAAAGCCACAGAATCAGCTTGAATGGCGGTTACTCCGGCGTTGGTGATATTCACGTCTCCGCTCATACTTACGAAAACGGGAGTTCCCGCTCCGTTGGCAACTAATAATTGGCCGGAAGTTCCGGCGGCCGTAGCTTGAATGGCGCTGGTGGTGTTTCCGTAAAGGATTCCGTTGGAGGTAAAAGTTCCTATTCCCGTCCCGCCTTGGGAAACACTCATATATTGAGCGCTAGTCAAAGTATCAGAATCAGACCAGTAAGTTACATAATTAGCCGTTCCGGAACCGTCTAATCCGCCCGCTCCCGCTCCGGAATAAAATTCCACTTGACTCGCGCCGGTTCCAACCAAGATGCGATTATTGGTTTCGTCCCATTCAATCACTCCTTCGGTGTTGTCATTAGAATCAGCTTTAAGGTCAATGGTGGAGGTTCCGATAGTGGCTCCGGCCAGGGTCAAGTCGTTGGCAATATAAAAATCGTCAACCGCCGTTCCATTCCATACCCCCGCCGTGATTGTTCCCAATTGCGTAATGCTGGTAGTGTCGTTCCATGTAATATCAGTTCCGTCAGTTCCTAAAAATTGCCCCGCGTTGCCCACAGCCATTCTCTGCCACCTCATCGTTCCTCCCCCCGAATCCTGTCCGGTTATAAGATCGCCCTGCAAAACATTATCAGCGGTAGTATCAGTATGGGTAAGCGATAAAAGATTATGGGCGGCGCCGACAACCGGAGCTCCCCAAACGGGAACCCCGCTTAAAGATCTTAATACTTGCCCGTCAGATCCGATTCCCAGCGCGGTCAAAGTGTTGCCGGAAGAATAATAAAGCATATCACCGGCCGTGTAAGAAGTCAGTCCCGTTCCGCCGTAAGCGGCCGCAATAGCCGCGCCGTTCCAAGCTCCGGTGGAAATTGTTCCCAGCGTGGTTATATTGGTTGTTCCCGCCCAAGCGGAAAGCGCCGTGTTTTCCACATTGCCCAAGCCTATTTCAGATTTAGTGTGCGTATGAGTCACGGCGGCTTTGCTGTCCAATTGAGTTTGAATGGAACCAGTAACTCCGTCCATGTATCCTAGTTCCGTTAAAGTCGCTCCTCCGAAAGTTTGAGTGGAAGCGAACGAAATATCGCCTGTCATAGTTCCGCCGGCCAGCAACAAATAGTTTCCCATAGCCGAGCCGCTGCCAATATCGGAAAAAGTTGAACCGTCATTGGAAAATTGCCACGCGTTTGTTGTTCCATTGAATCGCAATGTCGGTTTAATGGTTTGCTCGGAAACAGAAATGTTAAAATTATTTCCGGAAAGAGCCGCGGCGCTTCCGATATTAAATTCCAATGAGTCTGTTCCCGTATCGGTGTTTTGATCGTGCAGGCGATCATCATTAGCTTTGAGCAATTTATTTCCGGAAGTTCCGGTGGGTAGGCGTTTAATATCCACTTTGCCGTTATTGCCAAGCTGCAAAATATCTCCCTTCCCGGTTCCTATTTTCTCTCCTTCAAGATAGCGGGAGTTAATCGCCGCCGGAACCGCTCCGATTTTTCTGCGCGGTTCCATCTCGCTGTCATCGCCGATTTTAATTCCCAAACTGTATTCCTCTCCGCTAAAATTAAGCGAGCTTGGCAAAGGATTTACCGATCCCAAATAAGCGTTAAAAATTCCGTTATTGACAGCGACTGTTTGAATTTCCTGCCAAACATTTTGCTCGCCGCTGTAAATAACAAATCTTACTTTATATTCTCCATTGAGTATTTCCTTATTTTCATTGTTAAGAATATATCCGGAAACATCCAGTTGCCGAGTGGTCTGAGCCAAAGAAAAATGCGCGCTTAAAAACGCAACGCTAAAAAGTGTTATGATAACAACTGGCATTAAAACTTTAATTTTGGTTTTTATTTGCATTGTCTAGAATTTTGAATTTCTAATTTTGAATTTTGATTGAATATTTAATTTTTAATATCTTAATATTAATTATTTTTTCATACTGGAAATAATTTTTCCGAAAATAAGAGTCAGTTCTTGGGCTTTTTGCCAGAGCTTTCTGCTGTTTTCTTTTTTATCGGGAATGGCAGTGGAAATCATTCTCAGCCAATGCTTGGTTTCTTGAACCTCTTTCTTGCAAATATGAATTTTGTTTTTGAAATCCTTTTTGAAGCTAGCTCCATTAGCCTCGCAGTAATTGGCCCCCGCGCTGGTGGCGGATCTGATTATTTAGCTGATAAGCGATCTGGAAATTATGTCTTGCCTGATTGTTCTGCAGAATTTTATTACATCTTCGCCAAACTTAGCTGTTCTTTCTTCTGAATCAAAGTTTTTATTTGTTTTGCCAATCATCTTTTTTGTCTAAGAAATTATATCATTCAAAATTGAATCAAAATTCAAAATTCAAAATTGATTTTTTATTTCTTCATCGCCCAGCCGAACACTTCTTCTATCGCTTTTACCACCAGTTCAAAAACGGAATCCGCTTTCTTTCCCGTGTAAGCGCCAAAATAATCTGAAACGGTTTCGTTTCCCCATCTGTCTTTCGCCTTAATTTTATAGACATAAGCCGTGGCCGGTTCAAGATCGGACAGGATGGCGCTGTGATCAAAACCGTAATCGCTTCGTTCAACAGTTTTGGGATTTTGGCCGCTGCTTTCGGAATATTCAACTTCCGAAGTTGCCAGTTTATTGGTTTTCCACACGATCATTAATTTATGCTCTTCCCCGTCTTTGGAAGAAACTGTTTCGCTTCTGGTATCGTAAATTTCCAAAGGAATATTTTCAGAACTGCTGCTTAAAAAAAACGCGTCTCCTCCGAATTTAATTTGGCTGATTTTGTAATTCTCACTCACCATCGCCGTTTCTTTTATATCAGCTTTACTTTCATCATCCGCCGCTTTTTCTTCTTCCTCTATTGCTTCTTCTCCCTCCATATTTTCATTGCCGTCATTATATTGGGATTGCTCACTAGCTATTTTAGAATCCGGAGCTGATTCTTTATCGGCGCGAAAATCTTTCCCCGCCAAAAACCAGTTTGCCGCCAGCGCTAAAATAACCGCGGCTAAAACCACCATTGAAAAAATTAATATTTTGCGCTTAACTGATTTTTTATTTAGCATTTTATTGTAAGATGTTAAATCCCGTGATGAATCGTTGAATTTATTTGTTTTTTCCGCCGGTTTCCGCGCATTTTTAACACCAAATTTCTCTTATCTGGCATAGCCGGACAAGAAGTAAAAATAGCATTTCTTAGGTCGTAAGTTATAGGCTATAAGTTGTAAGTTATTCTATATTTATTTACTTAAATTATACACTAAATTAGCGTTTCCAACAACATCGCAAAATGCCTCAATCTAACAACTTCTTATAATTCTCCGCCCAGTAGAGAACTCTTTCGCCGTACCAGTCGTATTTACTAGAAGTGGTGCCGGACAAATATAATTTGGCGGCGTTTTTCTCGGCTGATTTTTTATGCTTAGTCACGCCCGGAACTTTAGCCAGCTTCAAAGCCATAGCTGTTACTCCGTCAGTCAGGTTCCACGGGTCGGGAGGATTATGTCCCGTGACGGAAACGATAGAGCTTTCATAACCTGCCCAAGTGTCCGGCATAAATTGCGCCACGCCCATAGCTCCGCCCGTTCCGCTGTATTTGGAAGGCGGACAAGACACTTTCATTTTTTTATAATTATAATCCAAGTCTTCGCAGATGTCTTTGAATATTTTTTTGCGGTAGCTGCTCATACGGCTGGCTTTATAAGTGCATCCGCCCGTATAACGCCCCAGATCCGACTCCACCACCAACATCCCCATTATAAAATCCTTTCTTACACCTGTAGCCTTGCTGGCAAATCGCGCCGCGTCTTTAATATCTTTAGCGTCGTAATTTTTGCCCAACAGTTTTGAGAGACTGCTTTTTAGTTTGGAAATTTTAGATTGTAACTGTTGGATCGTCGCCGCCTTTTCGTTTATTTTAGATTGGGTTTGAATTTTATCTCCCGCCAAAGCTTCTTGCTGGTCGGATTTTACATTTAAAAGCTGCTGGTGATCGCTTTTAATTTTTTTTAATTCCTCTTTTTCGCCGGAAATTTTTTCCTTTGATTTTTTTACATTGCCGATTAAGAAAATAATTCTTTCTTGCAAATTATTTAAATAATCAATATTTCCCAGCATTTGAGAAAACTTTCTTTCGCCTAAAAATATTCCAATAGAAGGCTCTCTCTTGCTGTAATATGTTTCTCTAATTAATTGGCCCAGCAGTTTTTTTTGGATTGCGTTTTTTTTATTCAGAAAATCCAGTTCGCTTTCTTTTCTGGAAATTGTCTCTTCTGTTTCGCCAATAAGGCTTTCGGTTTTATTTATTTCTTTTTGAGTATAGTAAATAAAATTTTGAATCTGCCCCAAATCTTGCTCCAATTCTTTTTTCTCTTCCATAACTTCTTCTTTTTCTTCTTCCACCTCTTCTATCTCTTCCTCCGTTTCATCTATTTTCTTTTCGTTCTTTTCTTTTTCAGTAGAACTTTCAGAATCACTGAAATTTTCAACCGCTTCTTCCGCCCGCGCCGGAATAATTTTTAAATTCTCTTTCACATTCAAATAAATAAAAACAACTAACGTCAAAAGCACCGACGTCAAAATAATAGCCGATTTTCTTTTCATTTTTTTCATCAAGTTAATCTTATCATTTTTGCAAAACGGAGGCAAAAAATCAGTAATCAGTAACTAGCAATCAGTAATATTATGATATGTCCTTATGTGGTTATAAGGACATATAAATCTTCACCTTGCTTTTCACTTTCGGCAAATACTTTAGCGATACATATCGCTAAAGTATTTGCCGAAAAATAATAATAGAGGCATCTATAGATGCCCCTAAAAAATAATTCGCATAGCTCAACTGAGTACCGCTAACTTATAATCGCAAGTGTGAGATCCCGCCATGTTGTTTACATTTTTTGTTAATTATTTCCACTTGTCATTCCGGAATTTTTTCTGGAACAAAGTGGAAGAAAAAATATCCGGAATCTAGGTTAGTTAAAATCTTTAAGCGTGAGATAATTGAAAGCGTAGATTCCGGATATTTTCTTTCGCTGTCGCTACAGAAAATTCCGGAATGACATATAGTTTCGCTCCGAAATTTTCCGGAATGATATAGAAAGAAAATGTAAATAACGCTAGTGATTCTTACAAATTGCCAGTTACCAGTTGCTGATTGCTGATTACTTTTTCTCCTCTTCCTTCTTTTCTTCCGCCGGCTTATCTTCTTCGGACTTTTTCTCTTCTGTTTCTTTTTCTTCCGCCTCTTCTCCCTCTTTCACCTCTTCTTCCACGCCTTCAACTTTAGTCACATCTTCCTCTATTTTTTCGTCAAGTTTGGCCATCTCTTCCTCGCTTCTGGGAGGAGAAACTAAAGCGATGATGGTTTCCGAATCAAGCAGAATTTTAACTTTTTCGGAAACATTTAACTCGCTTACTTTAAAGCGGTCATCAAAAGTTTTAAGCTTTTCTATATTAACCTCCAGCTTGGAAGGCAAATCGGCCGGAAGGCAGCTCACCGGAACATCGTCCATATTCTTGACTAAAACGCCGCCCAGCTCTTTTACCGCCGGAGCCTCGCCTGTAAATTCCAGCGGGATCTCAGTTTCAATTTTTTCATCCATCCTGATTTGAAAAAAATCAACATGGGAAAAATTCTCGCTTAAGGGATTAACTTGAATATCATGGATTAAAACATTCACTTTTTTTCCGCCTTTAACATCCAACTCAATAATGGTATTCTCTCCCGCGCGGCTGTAAACTCTTTCCATTTCTAATAAATCAACCCACAAGTTTCGAGACGGAATTTTTTTGCCGTAAACCACCGCCGGAACCAACCCGTCTTGGCGATATTTTTTCACTTTTTTTCCGGTCTCTTTTCTTAATTTTGATTTGAGAATAATCTTGTCCATAGCTTATGGCTTGCGGCTTACGGCTTATTCTATAAAATCCTTAACTTCCCCTTTAAAACTTTTCAAAAATTGGTGTATCTCAATAACTTGATCAATGGAAACAGCTTCGCTTTGAAATAATTTTTTAGCTTCCTGTCTGTTTAAATCAGTAATCATTTTGAGGCTGGCGATGCCGAACTTCCCGATTGAAATAAAAACCAAAGTGGAAGTTTCGCATTGGCCGCAAGTTAAATGCAGAACGGATTTTTCTTTTTCTTCCGCTAAAACCAATGTTTCCGACAAGTGGCATTTTACGCCGCAAATCGGACATTCAATAAGCTGGTTCGCGCCTTTTGTCAAGCTTGTCATAATAAAACTATTTATTTCTCACTGCTTCCTAAAGTAGCACCGCTTTTAAATTCCGTCAAATTATTCCATGTCATTCCGGAATTTTCCACAGCGACAATGAAGGAAAATATCCGGAATCTACGCTCTCAATTATCTCACGCTTAAAGATTTTAACTAACCTAGATTCCGGATATTTTTTCTTCCACTTTGTTCCAGAAAAAATTCCGGAATGACATAAAATTAAATTAAATTACACCACTGTTTTCCTGTTCAAATAAATATTAGATAATATTCCCACAGCGACGAAAACCGTCACTAAAGAACTTCCGCCGTAACTCAAAAAAGGCAAGGGTATTCCCGTCACCGGCATAACCCCGATATTCATTCCGATATTCACAACTATTTGCAAAAAAAACATTATCATTATTCCCGCCGCCAGCAGATATCCGAAATTGTCCGCGGCCGCGGCCGCCGTTTTTTTTATTCTATACAGCAGGAAAAGAAATAAAAATATAACAAAAAAAGCTCCGGCCATTCCCAGCTCTTCCGCTATGGCGGCGAAAATAAAATCGGTATGTTTCTCGGGCAAAAAATTTAATTGGGACTGGGATCCGTGCCCCACTCCCTTGCCCCAAATGCCTCCCGAACCTACCGCTATCACTGACTGGATAACATTATATCCGCTTCCCTGCGGATCGGATTTCGGGTTGATTAAGTTGGTGATTCTGGCTTTCTGAAAATCAGCCAGGCAAAACCATCCGACGGCGGTTATTAAAACACCGGCCAAAAACAGGCTGGCAAAATATTTCCAATTTATTCCGGAAATTATTGTCATTCCCAGCCAAATTCCCGCTAGAACCATAGCGCTTCCAAAATCCGGCTGTTTGAAAACCAAAAAAATCGCAACGGCGGATAACATAAAAGAATAGAATATTTTTCCCGCTTTTCCTATTTCTATTTTATTTTTGGAAATAAAGCTGGCTAGAGAAATTATGAGCGCCAGTTTGACTATTTCCACCGGCTGAAGATTGAACGGTCCGATTCCAATCCAGCCGGAAGTTCCCCGCATAGCTTCTCCCCATAAAAGAACCGCTCCCAAAATTAAAAGGGCGGCTAAATAAATTGCCAAACTGTAAGATTTAAAATAATGATAGTCTGTAAAAGCGAAAAAAAACATCAAGCTTATTCCCAAGGCGGCGAAAAACAACTGCTTTATAAAAATGCCGGAACTATCGGACGGGTTAGCCGTTGAGATGCTGTAAAGCGCCATTAACCCCACGCTTAAAAGCAACAGAGAAACGGCTATCAACACCCAGTCAAATTTAAAAATTTTAGAAAACATATAAATAAATTTTCAATCCTCAATAACCAATTTTCATTTCACCCCGTTAAATTTGTTTCGCAACTATTTAACGGGGTAAATTTACAATTTTTCAATTATCAATGAATTACATTAATTACTTGTCAGCCCAAGACTGATCCGCCTAGGGCGGAAAAATTGGTTATTGCCTGCCGGCCGGCAGGCAGGCAGGAAAATTGATTGTAAATTGTCGCTGGTCAAATGTTACACCGCTGGCGGTATCGTATTTGCAGACAACTGTTTCAAGCGGATAACTATCAATAAACATTCTTATCGGCCCGCTTAATAAACTTCCACCAATCAACAAATTCGTAATTTTTCAATTTCAGATTAAAATTCAAATTCACCACCTTGTTTTCAAACTCCCCGAAAGAATCAAAAACACGAAAAACTTTTTTGCTTTTGTATTTTTTACACTTCACTTCTACCGTCATTTTTTTGGATTCCACGATAAAGTCTATTTCTGTTTGTTTGGCCGTCCGGTAAAAATAGATATCTTCTTTTCCAAATTTTGACAGCAGTTCAAGAAAAATAAAATTCTCAAACAAAGCGCCTTTGTCAACGCGGGAATCCAGCTCGCCGAAATTATTTATCAGGCTGTTTCTTATTCCAATATCATAAAAATATATTTTGGGAGTTTTTGTCAATTTGGAACGCAGATTGGCGAAAAAGGGAGACAGTAAAATGATAATGTAAGTATGTTGCAGAATATCCAAGTAGCGGTTCAATGTTCTGAAAGCTATGCCTAAAGTATTGGAAATTTCATTTTTCTCCAAAAGACAGCCTGTTTGCCCTGAAAGAATTTTTATTAGTTTATTAAAAGAGCCAATGCTTTCTATTTCGGCTAAATTGCGAATATCTTTGGACACATACAAGTTTATGTAATTTTTCAACAGCTTTTCTTTCAACTTCCTGCTTTGTTCCAAAACTACTTCAGGCATTCCGCCGAACAACAGATATTCTTCAAGCAGTTTATCCAGCTGTTTTTTTTGATTGGGCGTGACTGATAAGGGAAAAGATTCGCGCTTAAATCTTAAAAATTCTTTAAAGTTGAGAGGATAAAGCTGAAAATAGGCGACTCTTCCTATCAAAGAGTCCTGAATTTTTCGCTTTATTTCTAAAGAGGAAGACCCTGTGGCAAAAATTTTTAAACCGGGGCAATGATCAACCAGTATCTTTAGAAAATTCGCCGGGTTATCCAGATACTGAATTTCGTCAATGAAAATATATTTTTTCCCTCTGCCGGCTAATATGTATTTCAGCAGATTGCGCGGATTGCCGTTAAAATCTTCTCTGATGTCCAGCTCTTCCATATCAAAAAAATAAACTTTCTCTTTGGAAACTTTCAGCTGTTTAATGAGTATGCTTTTCAATAAATGAAGCAACGAGGTTTTCCCCGCCCTTTTCGTGCCTTTAATTAAAATTGCCTCCTTTCTCCGGAGAAAAGGCTTTATTTTTATTAAAATCTCCCTACTATATAGCTTCATATTTACTGACTATATAGTTAATAATTCTATATATAGACTATTCTATTGTTTCTTCCCTGTCAAGAAATTAGAAATAACTCCTAGCCTGTGACACAGCAAAAACAATCTCCTTATTTTCATCATCTTTACATTTTAACAAATACTACGATTTCATAAAGTCCATTTCACAAAACCTGATAAATTAATATCTTCCCCATTCGCGATCCATCCATGTTCCCAAAACATCCGCGTTTTATCGGCGTACTAATCAGCGACCTATCAGCGTAAATTGGCGGCGAAACGGACCGATATGAATCATTTGCAAGCTCAAAGCCGCGACCGAGATTTCAACTCGGAACATCCCCATTCCTTGTGCGACCGCCTCCCCCGCATAAAACCTTTGTTTCGTGTTTCCGGCCAAGTATTAAAGGGATATGATTCCTTTCACTATCGCGGCTTTCAACTTACAAATATCGCCAAATATTCTCTTTGGTAATGTATTTTATTTTACCTTTTTTTGATGTGAATTTTTTGAACGCCTTGACTTCATAGAGGCTTTCTTTCTTCGTTTTTACGACAATGTCTATTTCCGATCCCGTTTTTGATCTGAAAAAACCCATTTTATAAATTTTTTGTTCATAATCCAATCTTCTCTTAATTCCGACATAGGCGGCGTTTTCCAGAAGCGCTCCCTGATCAAGCCGGCCATTAAAGCTTTCAAAATTATTGACTAAAAAATTCCTGATACCTAAGTCGGTAAAATAAACTTTGAATTTCTCGCTAATGGCCCACTTTTCATTTGTTGATATTGGACGCGCTTTAATAATAATATTCATTTGCTCCAATATGTCCAGATAATTATACACGCTTGGCCGGCTAATTTCCGCAAGCATAGCCAGTTCATTAACATTCACCAACTGCCCGATTTGCAAGGCCAGAAATCTTGCCAGAGCGTATATTTTCGTTGACTTTTTTATCTCCGCCATTTCCAGAATATCTTTTGAAAGCAAAGCTTCCGTGAAATCCCTTAAAAAAATATGATGCTCTTCGCGCGCGATGTTTTCCAAAACCGGCAAAGACCCGTAAACCAAATACTTTAAAACTTTATTCTGCGCTTGCTCATAATCCAAATCTTCATTTTCGCGCATTTTGTTTTTTTGAACAAGTATTTCTTTGATACTCAAAGGATAAAGGCGATATGTCCGCAATCTTCCCGCTAAGCTATCGCCGAAATTTTTCTTTATTTTGAGTTCGCTGGATCCCGTCAAAATGAATTTCATGCCGTAGCGATCATAAAGATATTTGATTATTTCGGCAGCTTCCGGCATTTTTTGAACTTCGTCAATTACAATAATCCGATCTTTGTATCTCTCAAAAAAATCCGCGAGGGAATGCCTGTTCGCGTTCAAGAATTCCTGGCGATCCGAAACAAGATCAAAATTAAAAAACTGGCATTTCTTCCCCTCGCAAACGCTTTTAACTAAAGTGGTTTTTCCCGTTTGCCTTAATCCGAGAATTAAAATCGCCATCGGGCTATTTAAAGACTTTTCAATTTTTTGCCCTATTTCTCTATACATAACCATAATTTACACTATGTATATCATACTGTCAATTGCTATTTACACTTTCCCATTCACGCTTTGCTAAATTTGTTTCTCATCAGCGATTTACCCCGTTAAATAATCGTGGAGCGAATTTAACGGGGTGAATCAGCGCTCCCAAAATATCAACAAATATCCCAGTATCTCTTAATATCGCTCGCAGCAGTGAGCAAGCCTGCTCAAAATTTACAATTTAAAGTTTGAAATTTGAAGTGAATGAATGAATTTCTTAATTTTAATTGAAAATTAAATCATTTTAAATTCATTTCAAATTGTAAATTTCAAATTTCAAATTTATTTTCATCATTCGTAATTCGTCCCCATTCGTTTTCAAATTCGTGATTATTCGTGAACTGGTCAGTCAGACCAGTTAGACATCATAATCTCCAAATCTCTCGTATTCACCACCCCATCTCCATTCACATCAGAAGTTAATCCGGATTCTGATTTGAGCCAGTCGGTTACTAACTGTATGAAGTTTGAGATGCTGTAAGTGGTGGAAGAAGCCACGGAGAATGAAATTTCAATACTCACTTCAACATCCAAGCCGGAACCATAGAACATTCATCGGCAACGGCTAATTTATTCTTCGTAATAATCCGACAATTATTTTTATTCTTCCCCGCTGTTTTCAAAAGAAACGCGATATCTTTATGCCTGAAATCATTGCGGTATTTTACTTCAAAATATTCATGGCTGTTGTTATTCAGCCGATCATTTGTTCCCAAAAAATCCACTTCTGAACTTCTGACCCGATAAAAAAATAAATATTCAAAATGTTTTTGAAGTAAAAACAGGCAATAATTCTCCGCCAAAAATCCCAACTGCTGGCTGGCAAGCCTTTCGTCCCGCCAATCATGAAAAGCCGAGAAAAAATTGGCGCTGCCTAAATAAACTTTCTTCAGCACCCTCCTGGATTTTCTGATTGATTTGGTAAAATTATAGAGAACGCGAATTAAAAAACTTTCTTCAAGATAATTGATGTATTTTTTCACGGTTTTTTCATCAATGCCTACTTCTCTGGCGATATTTTTTATCTCCATCACCGATCCGGCCTCGTTGATTAAAACTTGAAAGAGAAATTTGAATTCGTCAATCCGCTCCACTCCGAAAATTTTGGGAATATCGTATTCTATCGTTTTTTTGTAAATAGAATCGGTTAAATATTTCCTAACCGCGTTCCTGTCGGTTTCTCCCACAATCTCGGGAAATTGCCCGAACCTTAAATAATTTTGAAACTCTTTTTTCATCTCTCCGCCATAAGTGTAAAAAAAAATATTCCGCTCTTTGGATTCTTTAATTTCTTCGCTGATTCCAATCGCGTATTTTCTGTATCCTTTCGTAAGCTCGCTGTTAAGCTCTCGGAATTCCAAATATTCTTCAAAACTTAAAATGGGCAAGGTAAATTCATATATTCTTCCCGCCAAACTTTCAGTGGTTTTTTTTCTAAGAAACAGCGAGGAAGATCCGCTGATAATAAACTTGATTCTTGAGTCGGTGTCCCAATAGCGCTTTATTATGTGTTGCCATTTTTTGGCGTATTGAATTTCGTCAAGAAACACATAGAGTGTTCCGTTTTTAGGAGCTATCTCCTCTCTGTATTCATTGATATAATTCGCCAGAGTTATTCCTTTGGGAAAAATAGCTTCGTCAAAAGTGAGAAACAGAATATTTTGGGGATTATTTTTTTCCGCGAGACGTTTGATTAGCTGTTTCAGCAGAACAGTTTTCCCGGTTCGCCGAAGCCCGACAATGGAGATTATTTGCTTTTTCTCAAGATAAGGCAACAATTCAAAAAAAAGTTTTCTTTCGCGTTTGACTGTTTTTAGGTCGGAAAAGAATTCGGAATCATTGTTCCACTGTTTGTTTTGTCGGTAAATTTCCCTTAAAACAAGCTCTTTTTTCATACTTTTACATTTATAGGTATTGTAATTGCTATAAATATAACATTTATCAGTATCCCAGTCAAACCATTAAATTTCCATATCTGCAAGTATCTTAGTATCTACCAATATCGCTCGCGAAGCGAGTAAATATCCGTGTTCATCCGTATCTGTGTTCATCCGTCTTCCATCCGTGAAAATCCGTCTCTAAATCAGTTTCCATCCGTGAACTGGCTACTGCCAATTTGACATCATTATCCCAAGATCCCTCGTATTCACCACTCCGTCTCCGTTCACATCCGATTCCAGTGTAGGCGGTTCTGATTTAAGCCAATCGGCGACTAACTGGATGAAGTTTGAAAGGCCGTAAGCAGTATGGGGAGGAGAAGCCACGGAGAATGAAATTTCAAAATCATCCGGGTTTTGGTTTCCTGATTCGTCTTGGCAACGGACATAATAATGGCAGATGTTTCCGTCTGATAGATTTGAGATAGTTTGGGAATGAGTCGTGGAATTGGTGGATGAAAATGTATTAGTTATTGAATCGTAGGGAACATTCATCAATGTTCCATATTTGCATACGGCTGTTTCATTGGTGGTTAATGATATGGTGGTTTGAGTTGTGCCGGAAGACAGGGTTCCGGTTGGCTGGGAGTTGGAGCGGGAGGGAGGAGTGAGGTCGTTTTGCTCTAAAGATATAGGATAATCAATCCTGGTAACATACGGATTATCAGAACTTAAATCTTTGATTGCAAAATAAGCTGTGCCGTCAGTTATAGGAATTGTGAAATCCGCCGACATCCAATTATAAGAACCATCGACTTCTGTTACACTAGTACAACCTGGGGCGATAGTCGCAGAAGTATAATTTGCATTAGTAATAAGAAAATTTGAATATCTAACTTCATAAAAATGCGGATTAGGCTCAACTCTTAAATCACCATGCCAATTTAGTTGAAAATGTCCCTCTCCGAAATAACTGCAACTAAGGCTAGTAATATCCTGAGTATTTTCTGGTTCATCTTCATGATAAAATTCAACCTCATCTATTAAATAACTCCAAGTACCCACAGCAGGCCATGATCCTCCTTTGTTATGAAAATAAAATCTTGTAAATCCTTCATAGTAGTTCCACCCTTGAACTAAAGTAGGATTATTACCTATTTCATTATTACTACCACTCTGAGCTTGAGGATGCTCATTTGCTATAATTAAACTCCAATAATCTGATGCAGGTACATTAAAATAATGATAATAATGTGCGCCAAGAGAATTAGACGAAACCTCTGGATCACGAGTATAAGTGCCAATGTGTAAATTATAACTATTTCCCAGTTCATAACCCTCAGGAAGCTTAATCCATGCTTTCATCCGATTAGCGCCGTCAGCTTCTTCAATAAGGGTTCTTAGCGATGGATGATCAATATAAAATGATTGTGGGTGATCCCCATTTTCAGCAAGCTCCCAACTCTCTGTAATGTATTCAACGCAATAATTAGTGCCTTGAGCTCCAGGGCTGACAACAGGCAAATAATTTTCTTTACCACTTTGATGTCTAAAATACCCTGTGCCTCCTCCGATAGATCCGTTTGTATTTTCTCCTGTTTCAAAATCTGTTAACATGCTTGCCCTCACACCCCCTTCAAACCCCAAGACTCCCACAACCACCACTGCGAAAACAGCGATGATAATAACAGATAACGACAAATTAAAAAACAAATTTTTATTCTGTAAAGTCGCCACACTCCCACCCCGTAAAAAACCTTCGGTTTCACGAGGCAGGCGGGGCAGGCGAATCACTCGCCCCGTTAGATGTTTGCTATCTAATGGGGCGAATCTACTTTTTTTCTTGTTCATATTATTTTTTGTTAACGAATTAAGCTTTTTAATATTCAATGACCAATGCTCAATGCTCATTCAATATTTAATTTTGAAACACTCAATAAGAAAAGCATTGATTATTGATTTATTGGATGTTGAATGAATATTGGTTATTGATCATTGATCATTTTCTTCTTATCATTTCCCAATGTCCGCCTTTGTCCGGACCGATTCTTTTGAGAAGTTTTTTTTGTTTGAGTTTGGCAATATTT
>JAGGSH010000028.1 GCA_021159185.1 bacterium | reverse complement strand
ACTAAAAATGTAATCTGCGAATTGTCGCGAATGCTAAAGTGAACGGATGCGAATACGAATAATTTAAAATAATTTAAATAAATTAAATGAGAGGCAATAATAAATTTAGAAGAAAAGAAAAACCGGAATTTGATCAGAAGCTTTTGGATTTGGCGCGAGTTACTCGCGTAGTTAAGGGAGGGAGGAGATTTCGTTTCAGGGCCACTTTGATTATCGGAAACAGAAAAGGCCGGGTTGGCGTAGGAGTAGCTAAAGGAACGGATGTGGCTGGCGCGATTCAAAAAGCTTTTGATAAAGCCAAGAAAAATATGATAGAGATTGATATATCCAGCGGAACCATTTCTTGTGATATTCTGCAAAAACTGGGAGGCGCTAAAGTTCTTTTGAAACCAGCTTCTAAGGGAAGAGGCATCATTGCCGGAGGAGCGGTAAGAGCGGTAATGGATTTAGCCGGAATAAAAGATATAGTTTCTAAATCTCTGGGGTCGTCTAACAAATTAAATGTAGCCAGGGCGACTATGGAAGCGCTGAAACAGCTAAAAACTCGCGAATAAAATAATATGCAAATACACGAATTAAAAGTTAATAAGAAAAAAGATCGCAAGAGAATTGGGCGGGGAGGAAAAAGAGGCACCTATTCTGGTCGAGGAATGAAGGGACAAAAGTCTCGTTCAGGGGCTAAAAAGGATCCTCTGTTTGAAGGCGGGCGGACTTCTTTAATAGATCGTTTGAAAAAAACGCGAGGATTTAAATCATCTCATTTTAAAAAAGTCAATATCAATCTTGATGATCTTGAGAAAAATTTTAAAGACAGCGATAGCGTAAGCGTTAAATCTTTGATGAAATTAAAGCTAATTAACAAGTTAGAAGCTAAAAGAGGAATAAAGATTTTAGGGGATGGAAAGCTAACCAAAAAACTTATTATTGATAAGGATATTTTACTTTCTAAGTCGGCTGAGAAAGCGATCGGAAGAAAGTAACAAGTATTAAGGAGTAAGTATCAGGCGAGATTTTGTCTATAAAACTTTCAAAATATTTACACACTGTTTCGGCAGTGTGTTTTTATATTCATATAACCACATAAGATGCCTCTATTTTTTCCGCGAGTGAATAATATATAATTTCAAATTTAGTATCTTGGCAATCGCTCACTTATACGCGATAGCATATAAGTGAGTAGCTATTTTTTAAATCCCTGTTTTTAATCAGGGATTTTTTGTAATTAATTATGAAATGTAATTTTTCTTCATTTAGTCACGATCGTTATTAAATGAAGAAATAAAAAATAACCAGCTTTATTGAATTTAGAAACTATATTATGGCAATTGACATAAATCCAAAAAAACTTGAAAAAGTTAAGCTAGTGATGTATTATGGGAAAAGCAGTGAGAAGTAAGCATTAAGAAGCAAGCGAAGTTATGTTTGGGAAAGCGTTAGAAAAAATTGTTCAAATTTTTAAAGTCAAAGAGTTAAGAAATAAAATATTCTTTATTTTGGCTGTTTTAGTGGTATTCAGGGCAGCGGCCAGTATTCCTCTTCCCGGAGTGGACGCTAATCAGCTGAAAAGCTTTTTTGAAGGCAACGAGCTTTTCGGGTTGCTTAATATTTTTTCCGGCGGCGGCTTGGGAAATATCTCTATTGTTTTGCTGGGAGTCGGACCTTATATTACCGCTTCAATTATAATGCAACTTTTGACGATGATTATTCCCCAGCTGGAACAATTATATAAAGAAGAAGGAGAAGCCGGGCGGCAGAAATTTAATATGTGGACGCGCTGGCTGACTGTTCCTTTGGGTGGAATGCAGACTTTTGGTATGATTTCTTTATTGCGTTCCCAGCAAGTGTTCGGGGAACTTTCCATTTTTGATATAGTTACTATTGTTACAGTGGCTACCGCAGGCACAATTTTTCTGATGTGGCTGGGAGAGCTTATTACCGAAAAGGGAATTGGAAATGGAGTTTCTATGATAATTTTTGCCGGAATTGTCGCCAGTCTTCCCGGCGGAATTTCTAGAATGATTGCCACTTTTGATTCCACTCAATTTTTTACTTATGTCTTATTTATAGCCATAGCGTTAGTGACTATCGCCGGGGTAGTTTTATTAAATGAAGGCCAGAGAAATATTCCTATTTCTTACGCCAAAAGAATTCGGGGAAACAAAACTTACGGAGGAACATCCACCCACTTGCCATTAAAAGTTAATCAAGCGGGAGTTATTCCTCTTATTTTTGCCATTTCCATAATGCTTTTTCCGGGTGTGATCGCCAGTTTTTTATCTAATGTGAATAACGCCACAGTGGCCGGAGCGGCCGCTTTTGTCGGCGCGATTTTTCAGAATCAATGGTTTTACGGAATTATGTATTTTATTATGGTGGTAATGTTCACTTATTTTTACACGGCGGTGATATTTGATCCTTATAAAGTTTCCGAAAATCTTCAAAAACAAGGAGGATATGTTCCGGGAATACGCCCGGGAAATGCTACTTCTGAATATTTGTATAAAATAATGAATAGGATTACTTTGTCGGGAGCAATATTTTTGGGAACTATCGCAATATTGCCTTTAGCTGTGCAGGGGCTTACCGGAATTCAAAATTTAACTATCGGAGGCGCCAGTATTTTGATTACCGTAGCGGTAGTCATTGAAACAATTAAACAAGTTGAAGGGCAATTAGTAATGAGAGATTATGAAGCGTTCTAGATTGAAATTTTTAATTTTGTAATTTCCAATTTTTAATCAATTTTTAATTTCTAAATTTTTTAATGTCGCTCATATTTTTTGAACAATGTTTTTATTATACAGATGGTTAATATAAAAAATAAACAAGAAATAGAGGTTATGCGGGAGGGTTGTAAAAAAACAGCCCAAATTGTGGAGGAGTTGGGGAAAAATGTGAAGCCGGGAGTTAACACTTTGGAAATAGATGAGTTTGCCGAAAAGCTTATTTTAAATATGGGAGGAACACCGGCTTTTAAAGGTTATGGAAAAGAAAGCGGCTATCCCTTTCCGGCGACCATTTGCGCGTCAATTAATAATGAAGTAGTTCACGGAATACCTAAGAAAGATAGAATTTTGCAAGAAGGAGATATTTTTAAAATTGATACAGGTATGATTTATAACGGAATGTTCACGGATATGACACGCGCTTTCGCGGTGGGAAAAATAAGCGATGAAAAGAAAAAAATTATTTCTGTGGCCAAAGGCGCTTTCTATGCCGGATTAGAGAAAATAAGACCCGATGGGTTTTTAAGTGATTATTCCAAAGCGGTTCAGAAGTATGTTGAGAAAAACGGTTTTTCGGTAGTGCGTGATTTAACCAGCCATGGCATTGGAAAAAATCTTCATGAGTCTCCGCAAATTCTTAATTTTTACCACAAAGGCTATCAGAACTTAAGATTGCAAGCGGGAATGACTTTTGCTTTGGAGCCAATAATTAACGCCGGATCTCCCGAAATTATTACCGGCAAAGATGGCTGGACGTTGGAAACTATGGATGGAAGTTTGAGCGGGCATTGGGAAAACACGATTCTAATAACTGAAAATGGGACGGAGATATTGACATTGCCATAATAACTTCGCAACGATTTTGCGCGGTCACCATATTAGCCGATTCATTCCCATATATTGATATATGGGAATGAAGAAAAGAAAATGTTGTTAGGTTAGTTATTTAAATAATTTTAAATAAACAAGGATATGTCTAAAGTAAAACCATATGGTTTAGACTATGAAGAAAAAAAGAGAACCGTTTTAGTGATGTTTGAGATTATTGGAAGATTGAGAACTAAAAAAGAAATCGTTGATTTTTTGTTGGGACTCTTAACTACCAGTGAAGCATTGATGGTGGCGCGCCGGATTGAAATTGCCGTATTGATTTTAAAGAAAAAAAGTTTTAGTGAAATTAAACAAAATCTTAAAGTTGGCAACAATGCTATTCAGCAAGTGGAAAAGTGGTTTTATGATGGCGATGAGAAATATAAAAAATGGTTGGCGACGCACATTCTTCCGGAATTAAAAGAAAAAGAAAAAACCTATTCAAAACCTCGGCATACGGGCAGTATTCTTAATCGTTATTCACATCATCGTTTTTTAAAGGATTTGCTGGGATTATAAATAAATTCAAGATTTGGGTTGTTTAGAGTTGTTTATAAGTTGTAAATCATATGTGGTCTAATATCGTTCCTATATATTAATATATAGGAATAGTGAGAGGTAAAAATAAAAATTAATCATATGAAGATTGGAATAATTGGCTCTATGCAATTTACTGACAAGATGCTTGAAGTTAGAAACAAGCTTCAGAAATTAGGGCATGATGCTTTTATCACGGATTTGCATAAAACAATGATTGGCAAGAGCGAAGAAGAAATAGAAAAAATAAAACTTCACCAGAAATATAGTATGGATGCTATTCGTGAATTTTGGAAAGCTATGCAAAATGCCGACGCAGTTTTAGTCTTGAATTTAGACAAAAATGGAATTAAAAATTATGTTGGCGGAAATACTTTAATGGAAATTGGTTTCGCCCATGTGCTTAATCAGAAAATCTTTATGTGGAATCCGATTCCCGATATGCCTTATTGCAAAACGGAAATTAAAGCTGTAAAGCCGATTATTATTAATGGCGATCTTTCTAAAATAAAATAAGAAAGCATTATGACAACCGAGAAAGAACACGAAATATTTAATTATCTTGGTGTTGACTGGGGAAAAGCGAATATTGGACTGGCTTTGGCGGATGGGGAAACTAGGATAGCTTTTGCTTACAAAACATTAAATAACGATAAAGATTTTCTGCGAAATCTGGCGAAAATTATCGCGAAAGAAAGCGTGAAAAAAGTTGTCATTGGAATTCCTTCTTATATCAACCGTGAAAAAACAGAGTATGAAGGAGAAACTCTGGGAAAAATTATGGAAGCTAATTTGGGCGTGAATGTTTACTACCAAAATGAAATGTTTACCACTAAAATGGCCCAAGCCAATCTGATTGAAAAAGGTGTAAAAAAAATAAAAAGATATGACGACCAAGAAGCGGCCAGAATAATTCTTCAGGATTGGTTGGACAGGGTAAGCAGTAAGAATAAAGCGGTAAGCGAAAGATGAGCAGCAGATGATGCGATTACTGTTTTGCTTGTTTTTTTGTGGTATACTAAAAGTATAAGATAAATAATTAAACTTAAAATAAATAAATGAAAAACAAACCTTACTTGTCGGTAATTATTCCGGCATATAAAGAAGGAGAGAGAATTGGACGCACTTTATTGGAAATAGAAAAATATTTAAGCGGGAGAAGTTTTGATTACGAAGTTTTGGTGGTAGACGATGGTTCGCCTGATAATACTTCCGAAATAGCTGAAAATTATTCCGCGCAAGTGAGAAATTTGCGGGTGATTAAAAATGACAAAAATCACGGAAAAGGTTTTGTTGTGCGGCAAGGATTATTGGAAGCTAGAGGTGATTATAGGCTTTTTATGGACGCGGACGGATCAACTTCAATAACGCATCTGGATAAATTTCTGCCGGAGTTTAAAAAAGGATATGATTTAGTGATAGGCTCCCGGGATATTGAAGGCGCTTTCGTGCAAATTCATCAGCCTAAGCACAAAGAAATAATGGGTGATATGGGGAATTGGGCGATTAGAATTGTTTTAGGGCTTTGGAAGTTTCCTGATACCCAATGCGGTTTTAAAATGATGACTGGCAAGGCGGCTGAAAAAATTGCCGAGAAAATGGTAGTTAACCGTTTTGGGTTTGATTTTGAGTTGATTATTTTAGCTAAAAAAATGGGATTTAAAATCAAACAAATGCCGGTGCGATGGCTTAATGACGAAGCGTCAACTGTGGGCGGCTTAACCGGACCTAATGGATATATTCAAGTTCTGATTGATTTGTTTAAAACGAAGTGGAGGCTGATAAAAGGGGAATATGACATAGAATTAAGAATTAAGAATTAAGAATTAAGAATTAAGAATTAAGAATTAAGAATTAAGAAATAGGGAATAAGTGGTAGGCGGCAGAAAGTAAGAAATTGAACGTATATAAAGTGAAAAGTTGAAAGTAAGAAAAATTTTCCGGGAGATAATTTGAAACTCCCCCTTTGGAAAAAGGGGGGGGAGCGAGCGAAGCGAAGCAGGGGGATTTGAAAAACATTAAATAATTGAGTGCGTAAGTTTTTAGCTCCAGTCCGAATTAAGATAAAAATCCCCCCCAGCCTCTCTTTTCCCTGTCTGCTGCCAGGCAGGCAGGGGGGAATGAAGATAAAAAGAGGGAGAAAGAAGTAAGGGGGGAAAAGAAAATCATGACTTGGAAAATGGTATTTCAAAAATTGTATACAATACTAAAGTTTTTTACAAATAAGATATAAAACACGGGATGAAAATAGAAATAGAAAACAAAACAAAATCAAAAAAGGGAAGAGGTAAAAAAACAAAAAAACAAGAAGAGAATAATATTTCAGAATTAAGGCAGGACATAGTAACCGGAGATTGGGTGGTGATTGCTGTGGGAAGAGCCAAGCGTCCGGAAGATTTTGCTGAGGATAAACATTGGGATAGCGAAGATAGTCTAGACGGTTGTTTATTTTGTGATCCTGAAAAGTCCGGTCAAGAAAAGGATGTCTTAATTTATCGTACTTCTGAAGGAGATTGGACTTTAAGAGTTTTCCCTAATAAATATCCGGCTTTTTCTCGCGGCAAAGTTCCACGGTCTTTAGAAGAGGGACCTTATTTCGCGATGACGGGAACGGGGTATCATGAGTTGATTGTGACACGCGATCATTATAAATCAATTGCCTTGTTGGATAGCGTGGAAGTGGCGGAAATTTTTGACGCTTTTCAGGATAGGTATTTAGCGCTTATGAACAGGAAAAGCGTTAATTATATCAGCATTTTTCATAATCACGGAAAGGAAGCCGGAGCCAGCATTGCTCATCCCCATTCCCAGTTGATGGCTATTCCGGTGATTTCTCCTTATATTAAACTGGAACTGGACGGATCGGAAAATTATTATCGCAGTAATAAGCAATGCGTATATTGCGTTATGTCTGAATATGAAAGCGAATTTCAAAAAAGAGTAGTTTGTGAAAATGACGAGTTTATCGCTTTTTGCCCGTTTGCCAGCCGCGCCGCTTTTGAAGTCTGGGTTATGCCCAAAAAACACAGTCCTTATTTTGAAAGAATTTCCAATGATGAAAAAATAAAATTGGCGGAAGTTTTTCAAAAGGCGCTGAATTCAATTTACAAAGCGTTAGGCAATTCTCCCTACAATTTTTATATTCATACCGCTCCCTGCGACGGCAAGGATTATCCGCATTTTCACTGGCACATTGAAATTTTGCCGCGAACAGCCACTTGGGCGGGGTTTGAGCTGGAAACAGGAATTGAAATTTCCGTCATTCAGCCGGAGATAGCGGCAGAATTTCTTAGAAAACAAATTGAATAAGTTATGCATGATATAATTATTTCATGGTTTCAGAATTTTCCCGGGGAGCTGGCGACATTTTTGATAGCGATTATTCCAGTGACTGAATTGAGAGCTTCAATTCCTCTAGCTTATAATGTTTATGGGCTGTCCGTTTTCTCGGCATGGTTTTGGTCGGTGGCCGGAACATTTTTCACAATGCTGATGATTGTTTTAATTCTAGATCCAATCGCGAAATTTTTATCCAAATATTCTGAAATTTTCAGAAAGTTTTTCAAGTGGATTTTTGAACATACTAGAAAAAGAAATAGCGAGAAAATAGAAAAGTATGAAGAATGGGCTATCTTTATTTTAGCCGCCACTCCCATTCCGTTTCTCGGGGGAATGACTGGGGCGCTGGTGGCGTTTGTTTTTGGAATCGCGCTGAAAAAATCAATCCCGCTTTTACTGCTGGGAACAATGTTAGCGGGAGGAATAGTTTTATTTTTAACGATGGGGTATGGGAAAGTCAACGGTTGATCTATGAAAAGTTTAAGCGCTGTTCTCAGTTTCATTTTATGTCATTTCAGAAAAAATTCCGGAATGACATGTAGAAATTATATGAAGTTAATAATCGGAAATTTGAAAATGAATTTGATAACTGTCGCTGAACGGGACGAATATTTAAAGTTGTTTAAAAAAGAAATGAAAGATAAGCGGTTGTCTAATGTTGATATTATTCTATGTCCGCCTTTTGTCCATTTGGAAGCATTTAACAAAAATTTTCAAAGAGGGAAAGTTAAAATCGGAACGCAGAATTTGTTTTGGGAGAGGAAAGGAGCGTATACGGGAGAAGTTTCTCCCGCAATGGTTAAAAATTTAGGGGCGGAAGCGGCTATTATCGGGCACAGCGAGCGCCGAAGATATTTTCAAGAAACGGATAAGATGGTAAACTTAAAAATAAGAGCGGCGTTCAAAATAGGAATTAATCCAATTTTTTGTGTGGGGGAAACTGAAAAAGAAAAGAATGCGGGACTGGCTGCGGAAATCATAAAACGACAAGTTATTGAAGGCCTTAAAGGTGTTTCTAAGTTTCAGCTTCCTAAAATAATTTTTGCATACGAACCGGTTTGGGCGATAGGGAGCGGACTGATTCCAAGCAGTAATGAAATATTAAGCGTTAAGCTTTTGATTAGAAAAATTTTAACGGAAAAATATGGGATGAAATCTGCCCAGCTTCCGAAAATTCTTTACGGCGGATCGGTGAATTTTAAAATAGTTAAGCAGGTTTGTGTTGAGTCTAAAATGGACGGAGTTCTGGTAGGCGGGGAAAGTTTGTTTCCACACAGCTTTTTAAAAATAGCGGAAATATTGAATGAAGCTGGAGAATAATTTATGGATTAAGAAGTAAAAATAGCAGCATTTATTTGCAAGTTTGCCTTATGTCATTCCAGAAAATTTTGGAGCAGTAGCGGAAAAATTTATCCGGAATCTACACATAATAAAATAGCTAACCAACTTAAATTTTCCTATAAATTAACCTAGATTCCGAATATTTTTTCTTTCACTTTCTGCTTGCTCGCCTCGCTAAAGCTATGGCGGAGCGGGCCGGCAGGCAGGCGTTACAGAAAAAATTCCGGAATGACAATTGGAAAGCAAGCAGTAAAATTTATTAACTTAAATCATAAATCATAAATCATAAACATAACAATATGATCACAAGCGTAAAGGAAATTTTAACCAAAGCTAAAAAAGACGGCTATGCAGTTGGCGCCTTTAACACGGCTAATTTAGAAACCACGCAGGCTATCATAAAAGCGGCTAATGAAATGCATTCTCCGGTTATTATCCAGATGACTGAAAAAACCATGAATTATACCGGAGGCAGAGCTATTTTTAATTTAATAAAAAATGTCGCCGAATTTTATTATCCGAAAATTCCTGTGGGAATACACCTTGATCATGGAAAAAGCCTTGAGATAATCCAAAGAGCGGCAGATATTGGATTTACTTCGGTTATGTATGACGGTTCAAGGGATAAATATGACGACAATCTGACAGCGACCAAAAAAGTGGTTGGTTTTTGCAAAAAGAAAAAAATAAGCGTGCAGGCGGAATTGGGAAGCGTTCCTTATTTTGGAGAAATCGGAACGGAAAACGCGGATTGGGAAAAATATATGACCAATCCCAATCAGGCTGAAGAATTTGTTAAAGATGCCGGAATAGACGCTTTGGCTGTGGCTATCGGCAATGCTCATGGCTTTGCCAAAGAACGCAAAACTCCGGATTACGCCAGACTGGAAATGATTAACAAAAAATTAAATATTCCTTTAATTTTACACGGAGCGTCTGACTGGGAAAACGGAAAAGTGGACGAAGTGGTTGAAAGAGGAATTTGTTGCTTTAATGTTGATACGGCTATACGCTTGGCATTTATTAATAATTTAGCCAACTCTCTAAAAAATAAAAGCGACATATCTTTTGATATAAGAAAAGTTTTAGGAAATGCCAGAGAGGCAGTGGAAAATGTAGTTAAAGAAAAAATAAAATTATTCAGAAGTGATGGAAAAGCGTAAATTTCCCCGTGAATATACAAATCTTTTTACAAATTTACAAATATCAAATTATAAAGATGGGATTTATTTGTATTTGTAGCTAATTTGTAGATTTGTGGGATAATAATATTATGTTAAAAATCGCAATTAATGGATTTGGACGGATAGGCCGGGCGGCTTTCAAAATTGCTTTGGAAAAGAGCAACTTAGAAGTGGCGGCCATTAATGATTTAACGGACGCCGGCACTTTGGCGCATCTTTTAAAATATGATACAGCTTACGGGAAATATGAAAAAAATATTGAATCAGATAAGGGTAAAATAATTGTGGAAGAAAAAGAGTTTCCCGTTTACGCCGAGCCGGATCCGGCCAGGCTTCCGTGGAAGGAACTGAAAATAGATGTTGTTTTGGAATGCACTGGGCGTTTTGTCAAAGACGGGACGGCTGTGGCGCACATTGAAGCTGGCGCTAAAAAAGTAATTATTTCCGCTCCCGCCAAAGGCAGGGGAGATATTTCCACTTTTCTTTTAGGAGTTAACGAAGAAAAATATTCCGGTGAAGAAATTATTTCTAACGCTTCTTGCACTACTAATTGCGTCGCGCCTGTAACGCAAATCATAGATTACTATTTTGGAATTGAAAAAGCGTTGATGACGACAGTCCATTCTTACACTGCCGACCAAAACTTGCAAGATAGTCCTCATAAAGATCTGAGGCGGGCCAGAGCGGCCGCTCAGAATATTGCGCCTACTACTACCGGAGCGGCCATTGCCACTGCTAAAGTTATTCCAAGCATAGAAGGACTTTTTGACGGTATGGCAATTCGCGTTCCTACCGTGGTGGTTTCTTTGGTGGATAGCGTTTTTCTTCTAAAAAAAGATGTTACTGTTGAAGAAATAAATAAAACTTTAACCGAAGTCTCTAAGGAGAATAAATTTAAAGGCATATTAAAAGTTACCAATGAGCCTATTGTGTCTTCGGATATTATCGGAGATTCGCACTCCGGTATCGTGGATCTATCTTTCACTAAAGTGTCCGGTGGAAATTTGGTTAAAATAATAGCTTGGTATGACAATGAATGGGGATACGCCAATAGGCTGGTGGAACTGGCGGAGTATATAGCATAAAAATTTCTAATTCCTAATATCTAATTTCCAACAAAATTTCTAATTTTCAATTTTAAAATTTATAATTATTTTTTTATTAGTCATTAGATATTTAAGTTTTTGTTAGAAATTAGGAATTAGAAATTGGGAATTTAAATCTCTGCTAATACTCTGGACAATCACAAGTAAAATATTTCATTTTCATTTGGCGTATAAGCATTAGAAGTTATAAAATAATGTACGATATTATAATAAAAAACGGAACAGTGGTTGATGGCACAGGCAATCCAATGTTTGAAGCGGATGTGGCGATAGAAAACGGCAAGATTAAGAAGATTGATGATTTGAGCGGTGAAACAGCGGAAAAAGTTGTTGACGCCGCCGAGCGATATGTCGCGCCCGGGTTTATAGATGTGACTAATCACTCTGATACTTACTGGAGGATTTTTTTGAACCCTAAACTGGAAAGCTTAATTTATCAGGGAATTACCACTATCATTGGAGGAAACTGCGGATCTTCTCTGGCGCCTTTAGCCAGTCATGATATGATTAAATCTATTCGAAAATGGGCGGATATAAGCCATGTTAATCTTGATTGGCTTAAGATGAAAGAATTCTTAACCGAAGTGGAAAAAAATAAACTGTCAGTTAATTTTGCCACTTTAGTGGGACACGGCACCTTAAGAAGAGGTCTCGCGCAGGATGAAACCAGAAGCTTAAGTCCGCGTGAAATTAGTGTGATGAAAAGTATGTTAAAAAACGCCATGAAAGAAGGAGCGCTGGGAATTTCTACCGGATTGGTTTATACTCATGCGAAACAGGCTGACAAAAAAGAAATAGCGGAATTGGTCAAGGTGGTTAAAAAATATAAGGGCGTTTATACCACTCACATCAGGGGAGAATCGCACGATCTGATAGAATCTCTGGAGGAAGCCATTGAAGTTGCCAGAAGCACTGGAGTGAAACTTCAAATTTCCCATATAAAAGCGATGGGAGAAAAAAATTGGCATTTGGTAGATGAGGCGCTTAACTTAATTGAAACTGCCAAGAGCGGAGGCGTGGATGTTGATTTTGATGTTTATCCTTACACAAGCACCGGTTCGGTTTTGTATATATTTCTTCCGGACTGGGTTACGGAAGGAGGACGGGGAATGATGCTCCGCCGGCTAAAGGATTCAGAGATTAAAAAAGAAGTGATAGAAGAAATGAAAAAAAATAATTTTGATTATTCTAAAGTTATCATTTCCATTTCATCTTTGAATAAAAATTTAAACCACAGAAGAATAGTTGATATAGCCAAGTCCCAAGGAAAATCAGTGGAGGAAGCCATTATTGATACTTTAATCGCCAGTGGCGGCAGAGTGATTACTATGATGGAAGTTTTAAGCGAAAAAAATGTAAGTAAAATTATTCAGCATCCCTTCTCCATTATTTCTTCTAACGGAGCGGGCTATAACATAGAGCATAAAAAATCGGGCGAGCTGGTTCATCCTAGAAATTTCGGATCTTTTCCGAGGGTGTTGGGAAAATATGTCAGGGAAAGGAAAATTTTAAGCTGGGAAGAGGCGATTTATAAAATGAGCGGCAAGCCAGCTGAAAAATTCGGCATTAAAAAACGCGGCGTTATTAAAAAGGGAAATTTTGCTGATTTGGTAATTTTTAATCCTGATAAAATCAGGGACTTAGCCACAACGGATAATCCTTATCAGTATTCAAAAGGAATTAACCATGTTATTGTAAATGGAGAATTGGTTATGGAAAAAGGAAAATACGATGGCAGGAAAGCGGGAGAAGTGTTGAGAAGGTAAGAAATATGCGTAAGAGATGTTAGCGCTATTTGTATTTTTTGCTTACTTTCTGTCTGTCATTCCGGGATTTTTTCTAGAGCGCCAGCGGAAGAAAAAATATCCGGAATCTAGACTAATTAAAATCTTTAAGCGCGAGATAATTGAAAGCGTAGATTCCGGATATTTTCCTCCGCTGTCGCTGCGGAAAATTCCGGAATGACATATAATCTTGCTTTGAAAATTTTAGAATGACATAAAATGAAATTTAGACTTCTTGCAAACTATGACAACTGATTTTTTTAAAAATAAAAAAGTGACTGTTTTTGGACTCGGGCTTCATGGGGGAGGCGCGGGAACGGTTAAATTTCTGGCAAATCAAGGGGCTAAAATAATTGTAACTGACATTAAAACCAGAGAGCAATTGTCCGATTCTTTAGAAAAACTCAAAGGCTTGAAAAATGTTGAATATATTTTAGGCCAGCATCGCCGGGAAGATTTTACTAAAGCAGATATGGTTATAAAAACTCCGGCCGCGCCTTGGAATAATAAGCACATAAAATTAGCTTTGGAAAATAATGTTCCGGTGGAAGTGGATTCCAGTTTGTTTTTTAGGTTGTGTCAGAATCCAATTATCGGAATTACCGGAACTAAGGGAAAAACTACTACCGCCACGGTAATTTACGAGATTTTGAAGTTAGCGGGAAAAAATCCGGTTAAAGTCGGTGTCGGACAAGTGTCCGTGTTAGATAAATTAGAAAAACTAAAAAAAGATTCAGTGGCGGTTTTTGAACTATCAAGTTGGCGATTGTCAGCTTTGGGAAAAATTAAGAAAAGCCCGCCTATCGCGGTTTTAAGTAATATTTTTCCCGATCATTTAAATTATTACCAATCAATGGAAAGTTATATTAAAGACAAGAAAAATATTTTTCTTTACCAAGATTCGCGAGATTGGCTGATTACAAATGAAGACGATGAAAATCTACGCTCCATTACCAAAGAAGCAAAATCGCAAGCAGTGAAATATTCCAAATCTCCGATAAAAAACGGGCATTCAATTTTCATGGAAGATGAAGTTATTTATCTTAATGACGGAGTGGATATTAAAAAGATAATATCTTCTGAAGATCTTAAAATCAAGGGCCGCCACAATGTCGGAAATATTATGGCGGCTATCGGAGCGACATACGCTTATGGAGTTGAAGTTTCAAAAATAAAAGAAGCGGTGCGGAATTTTGAAGGAATTGCGCATCGGTTAGAACTAGTTGGAGAGATGGGAGGAGTAAAATTTTACAATGATACGGCGGCTACAATTCCGGAAGCAACCATATCCGCGCTTGACTCATTCACTCAACCGATTATTTTAATCGCGGGAGGAGCTGATAAAAATCTTGACTTTTCTCGCTTAAGTAAAACAATTGCCGGAAAAGTAAAGGGATTAGTATTACTCAAGGGAAGCGCCACGGAAGAATTAGCGAGGCAAATTAAAAAAGATTTGCCGGAAGAAGAAAACGAAAAAATTGAAATAGTTGATTCAATAAACAAAGCGGTTGAGATTGCCTATCGTTCGGCGGAAGCGGGGGATATTATTCTTCTTTCTCCGGGCGCGGCCAGTTTTGGTTTATTCTTGAACGAATTTGATCGGGGAAATAAATTTAAGGAGGCGGTGAAAAATTTGGCGGGATAATTTGCAAAATTGGTTTAGATTGGACAATTTATGCTTTTAATGTATAATACTTTTAGCTTCTTAGCTGGAGTTTTTTTAGTTTGAATTGGGCCGATAGCTCATCTGGTAGAGCGCCTCGTTTGCACCGAGGAGGTGGCGGGTTCGAGTCCTGTTCGGTCCACACATAAGAGTAAGTCTTAAGATATACTTTACAACTAACACATTTTGATTTATTAATCTTAAATTTGCCTAAGCTCCGACAGGGCGAACATTAACGCAAGCTCCGCATCCGACACATTTATTTTGTTTTACAAATGGCATATATTTTTTAAAATTTAATTTAATTATTTTTTAATAAACGGGCATTGTTCTTTTTTTACTTCTCCGTCTAAAACCGCCCTGATAAATTCGTTGCAGGATTTAAAGCCACACTTTCCGCAATTTAGGCCGGGAATTAAATTTTTTAATTCTTTCCCCGCCGAAGCTCTTTTTTGTTCTTCTTTTTCATCAATTATTTTATTTCCATAACAATAACCGCACAGCGCTGAAGGCATAGAATGTTTCAGAGTAAGCTTCTTCTCTCCTATTTCAGAGGATGATTTTATGTACTCCGCAACATCAACAGATCCTTCTCCCGTTAAGCCGTTTGTTTCCACTATTTTTGCTTTAGGATTCACTTTTAAAATTTCCGCTCTGAAAATTTCTCTTTCCGCTTGAGAAATTAAATCGCCTTTGCTAACAGCCACAACATCCGCGTCGGTTAAAATCGGACCATACCGAGAAGGATTTCCTGAAGTAATATCTAAAACATTAATGCCTAAACCTTCTTTGATATATGGAGAACAACGAAGACACAATCCGGCTGTTTCTAAAATTATAATATCCTTATCCTGATTTTCTTTGATAAGCTTGGGAATTTCCAATGCTGTGTAATGGTCGGGACAAAGTTCCCCCGCTAATTTTTTAACAGTCGGAATGTTATATTTTTTTGAAATAATTTCATCATCTGATGTTCGCAAACAATCAAACTTGGCAAAAAAAAGTTTAAAGTCGTCTTTTAATTCGCTGACAATATATTTGATAATGCTTGTTTTTCCTGAGCCGGGTGTTCCGGCAAAAATTATAAATTTCATAACATTTTTTATTTAGGGACTGGTGACACACTCCATTTCTACTGCAAATTCTAAATTTTTGCTACGAAAGCGAGTGTGCTACCAACTCCTATTTAATTGATCTGCAATATATTTCCACTTGTTTAATTTCTTCTCCTTTTCTTATTTTTTCTCTTATTTTCAAGTTGTCGCTTTCTATCCAATTAAGATACTGGGCAATGTTTTTTTCTTTTTTAGTCGCTTTTAACACTTTGGTAATTCCTCCATTTTTTATGACAATTCTTTCATTCGCGCTTAAAGCTAAAGAAGGATCATGAGTGACCATTAAAACAATTTTATTTTCTTCAACTAAAATTTTAATCGCTTTTTCTTTTTTAATCCCGGCATTTTCTATTTCATCAATTAAAATAATCGGAGAAATGCTGATATTGGCAACATCAGAAACCATTAAAGCGCGGCTTTGTCCGCCCGATAAATTTAATAAATTCGTTTTAGGCGAAATTGCTTCTCCTGTAATTTTATTAGCTTCTCTGATTACTTCTTCAATTAGTCCTGCTCGCGCTTTTTTCCCGCGGGATTCCAAATGCAATTTCAGAAAATCTTGAACAGACATATCAGTTAGAAAATTCATACTTTGAGCCAGCGAAGCAATTAGCTTTCTTTTAGGATTGAACCTCCAATCTCTATCAGGAACGCTTCCATTAATCAAGATTTTTCGTTTGCTTTTAGTGTCTCCTTGAGCTATTTTTTCAATATCATAAAGGAGCTGGCTTTTTCCAGCTCCGGTAGGACCGACAATAGTCGCTACTTCCCCTTTTTTTATTTTGATTTCTTTAAAATTTTCTTTTTTGCCAAGCTTATTCATTCCCGGCAAAATAGTGATCTCATTTATTAACATATATTTTTTAAATAATTTAAAGCTCCGCTTCAAGTTCTGCCTTTAAATTTTCCTTTGGCCTTAAGCCAATGAATTCCTTAATCATATTGCCACCATTGAAAAGTTTCATATTGGGAATGCTCTGAACTTGGTATTGCATAGCCAAAGCCTGGTGTTCCGGAATTTCCGTGTTAAGTTTGCCTATTTTCAACTTGCCTTCCATTTCTTCCGACAACTCCTCTAAAGCGGGAGCCATCATTAAACACGGTTGGCACCAAGGAGCCCAAAAATCAACCAAGACGGGAATGTCTGATTGTAAAACTTCTTTTTCAAAGTTTTGGCTCGTGATTTCAATTGTTTTTGCCATAGTCTTAAATTTATTTAATTATTTATTTTTAATTATTTCTTTTAATAAAAACTCAATAGTTTTTCTTTTTTTAAGATTGACGGATTTTAGGCAGGAAGATAGATTGTCATTGAAATACATTTCAATTACTTTTTTCAAGCCAACATTGATTGCATAAAATTGCTCTGTTATTTTGTGGCAATCCTCCTTTTTTTCTATAAGATTAGCTAATCCGTTAATTTGACCTTTGACAATATTTAAGCGTTGAATTGTTGTATTTTTTCGCATATATTTATTTTTAATTCCATAAACTCATTGTATACCCCCATAGGGTATCTGTCAAGTTTTTTGATTTAGTAATAAAATAAAAAGTAATAAAATAAATTTGTCAAAAATTAATGACTATGATAAAATAATTAAAAATGCTTTCAGCAAGAATTTTCAAAATGGAACTTCGGGCGAAATCTTCAATAAAGGCGGATGTGATGCGGTTTGTCAAGTTTAACTTTCTAAATTCTTAAGTCTAATCTCTATGAAAAGCGCTTTTGGGAAAACATTGAATAGCTTTAAACAATCTTTACCGATCATTGTCGGTGTTTTGTTGCTTATGGGATTGGTTATTATTGCTGTTCCCAAAGAATTTTACGCGATGGTTTTTAGTGGGAATAAATTTTTGGATCCGTTGGTTGGCGCGCTAGCGGGAAGTATTTCAGGAGGAAATCCTATCACTAGCTATATTTTGGGAGGGGAACTTTTAAAACAGGGCGTGAGTTTGTTGGCAGTAACCGCTTTTTTGCTGGCTTGGGTGACTGTGGGAATAATCCAATTGCCGGCTGAATCTTTAATGCTCGGGAAAAAATTCGCGATCATTAGAAATGGCGTAAGTTTTTTGATGGCGATCGTAATCGCGGTTTTAGCGGTTATTACGCTGGCGATAGTGTAAAAAATGAGAGCATTGCCTATATTTTTCCAGACTATAATTTTTTGAGAAAATTGCTCGGGCGCGATTTTCTAGCCAAAATTACTTAACCCTTATTCCATACGGACAATGTCTCTACTAAAAAAAGCGTAATTTTGGAGAAAAGCTCTCTCTCGGTATTTTTCTTAAAAAATTATAGTTTGGAAAATAATAACTTGAAAGTCGCAAATAATATTGGGAAGTTTTGTAAATTACATGATAAATAAACTGTTGGAAAAAATCAGCGGGAAATGGATTTTTCTTATAATCGTTGCCATAATATATTTAATCATGGCGATTATAGATTTTGATTTAGTGAAGAATGCTTTGGCGGAATTCATTTTTCTTTTAAAAAAAATTATTCCGGTTTTAATACTAGTATTCGCGCTTATGTTTTTTTCCAATCTTTTTCTGGATGCTAAAAAGATTAGAAAGTTGGCGGGAGAAAGCGCGGGGGTTAAAGGTTGGTTCGTGGCGGTGGTTGCCGGAATTTTATCGTCCGGACCGATTTATATGTGGTATCCTTTGCTGGCTGACTTGAAAGAAAAGGGAACGAAGGATGGTTTTATCGCGGCTTTTCTTTATAATCGGGCGGTTAAAATTCCCATGTTGCCGATGATGATATATTATTTTGGTTGGCCTTTCACTATCATAATCACTATTTATATGATTTTATTTTCCGTAATCAACGGAGTTTTAGTTGAGAAGTTTCTTAAATCAAAATAATTATTCGTAAGAAGCACCAGTGTTATTTGCGCTTTTCCAAACTATAATTTTTTAAGAAAACTGCTCGGGCGCGATTTTCTAGCCAAAATTACTTAACCCTTATTCCACACGGACAATGTCTCTGCTAAAAAAAGCGTAATTTTGGAGAAAAGCGCTCCCCCCTCGGATATTTTTCTTAAAAAATTATAGTTTGGAAAATAATAACTTGAAAGGTTGTAAGTAGTACTGTTGAATGCTACAAATTATTTAAAAATATGAAAATTGCAATTGCCACAGTTGATAAAAAAGAAAACGCGGAGATTAGCGAGCGCGGAGCGCGGGCTTATTGTTATCTAATTTTCAACGAAAAAGGAGAGCTGATTGAAACAGTTTCCAATCCTTTCGCCGTTGGTGGGGGAGGCGCCGGGTTTGCCGTGGCGAAAATGCTGGCGGATAAAGGTGTTGATATTTTTGTGGCCGGAGTTATCGGAGGCAATATGGTTGGCGCTTTGGAAGAAAGGGGAATAAAATACCGTGAAAAAACCGGAACGGCCAAACAAGCGGCGCAAGAGATCGCGGGGGATTTATAGGAATAATTTCCATAAGCAAAATTTGCGTTATTTAGCTTTGCTTGTTATGCTATCTGTTTAAAATCCCATTGATGATATTTATGGGCATGTAGCTCAGGCGGTTAGAGCGCGTCTCTGATAAGGACGAAGTCGGAGGTTCGAGTCCTCCCATGCCCACAAAATTAACTAACAACCAACAACTTGCAGGTATTTTCCTGCATTTGACAAAAAATAACAAACAATGTAAGTTTAAATTATTAAAAAGCCCGCAAAGGCTTTTTAAAAAAGGAAACTTTTTTGCGAATATGAATAAAATTATAACTTTCATCAAAGAAGCCAAAGAGGAATTGCTTAAAGTTAACTGGCCTTCTAAGAAACAGACTTTGAATTACACCCTCATAGTGATAGGCGTAAGTTTGGCGGTAGCGGTTTTTTTAGGAGGGCTGGATTATATTTTTAATTATTTGTTGAAGGTGTTTATTATTTAGTATGGCGAAACAAACGCAGCATCATGGGAAAGCTTGGTATGTGCTTCATACTTACTCGGGATATGAAGATAATGTGGCGCGCAATCTCAAGCAGAGAATTGAATCTATGGATATGCAGGATTTGATTTTTGATATTATAGTTCCCAAAGAAAAGAAAATTAAAATCAGAGGCGGCAAGAGAATTATCGTGGAGGAGAGAGTTTATCCCGGTTATGTTTTGGTGCATATGATTGTTACCGACGCGTCATGGTATGTGGTGCGCAATACTCCCAATGTCACCGGATTTATCGGGCTGGGCACTACTCCCACTCCGGTTAGCCCCGAAGAAATTAAGGCGCTTAAAAAGAGAATGGGAGTAGCAGAGCCGAAATATAAAATTGATGTAAGGCCGGGAGATTCTGTTAAAATAATTGATGGTCCGTTTAAAGACTTTGACGGGAAGATTCAAGGAGTTGACGAGGAAAAAGGAAAAGTTAAAGTATTAGTTTTAATATTTGGAAGAGAGACTCCAGTAGAATTGGACTTTTTACAAATGAAAAAAATATAAATGAGCGAAGTAAAAACAATTATTAAATTGCAAATTCCGGCGGGCAAGGCTAATCCGGCTCCTCCGATTGGACCGGTTTTAGGACAACACGGGTTGAATATCCAGGATTTTTGCGTTAAATTTAATGAAGTCACCAAAGATAAAGGCGGAGATATTATTCCGGTGGAAATTACCGTTTATGAAGACCGCTCTTTTGACTTTATAATGAAAACTTCGCCGGCATCCGCGCTTTTAAAAAAAGCGGCTAAGATTAACAAAGGTTCCAGTGACGCTTTAAAGAAAAAAGCGGGAGAAGTTACCAAGAATCAAATTCGGGAAATTGCGGAAACCAAAATGGAAGATCTTAATGCTGACGATACAGAAGCGGCGATGAAAATTATTGAAGGGACAGCTAGGTCAATGGGAATAACTGTGAAATGAAATCCCTAATCAACGCGAATTTTATCCCAAATAATCCTGAATAATTTAAAATAAAATTAGTGATTTATATTATTATGGCACGAGGAAAAAAATACAAAGATATTTCCGGCAAGTTAGAAAAAGGCAGGGCTTATTCAATTGAAGAGGCGCTGGAATTTATAAAAGAAAATAAAGCGGCTAAGTTTGACGAGTCCGTGGAAGTTCATATCAGGCTCAATGTTGATCCCAAAAAAGGAGAGGAGCAAGTTAGAGGCGCGGTAGTTTTGCCGTATGGAACGGGGAAAATAAAAAAAATAGCTGTCATAACTTCAACCAAAGCGAAAGAAGCGAAAGAGGCCGGAGCGGATTTAGTAGGCGGAGAAGATTTGATTGAAAAAATTAAGTCCGGCAAAATGGATTTTGATATTTTAACGGTTACCCCCGAAATGATGCCGAAGCTGGCGCCGGCGGCAAAAATTTTGGGACCCAAAGGCTTGATGCCCAGCCCTAAGACGGAAACAGTTACGGAAAAAATAAAAGAAACGGTGGAAACGCTGAAAAAGGGAAAAGTGAGTTTTAAAAATGACAACACTAGCAACATTCACCAGATAATTGGCAAGATTTCTTTCGGCAGTGAAAAATTGAAAGAAAATTTTGACGCTTTTACAGAAGCAGTTAAAAAATCCAAGCCAAACGCCGTCAAAGGAAAATTCATCGCTTCAGTTTCTATTTGTTCTACGATGGGAGCGGGGATTAGGATAAGTAGCTCGTAGCTTGTATTTTGTAGCATGGGAAAAATTTGGATAATAAAAAAGCCGCTTCGCGGAGTGGCTTTTTGTTTGCAAATAATTCGTCATATTATTTAATCTCTGTCAAGACTTGAAAAAAATAAATTAAGGCTGTATTATTTAGAAGTTATGATAAAAGTGGAAAATCTTACAAAATATTTCGGGACGGTCAAGGCGGTGGACGACATTTCCTTTGAAGTGAAACAAGGAGAAGTGGTCGGTTTTCTCGGTCCCAACGGCGCGGGGAAAACAACCACTATGCGAATGCTGTCCGGATTTCTTTCAGCCGATGGCGGAAAGATAAGCTTCGGCGGAAAACTGATTGAAGATGATATAATTAATGCGCAAAAACAAATCGGCTATCTCCCGGAAAATAATCCGCTCTATAAAGATATGCTCGTATCGGAATTTTTGGAACTTTCTGCCGAGCTCAATAATATTCCCAAAGAAAAGAAAGCGGAGGCTTTTAATTTCGCGGTTTCATCAACGGGCATTAAGGAAATTTTTTACAGGCCTATCAATGAACTTTCTAAGGGTTTTAAGCAAAGAGTGGGCATTGCCGCCGCTATTCTTCATAGGCCGAGTATTATCGTAATGGACGAGCCGACAGAAGGGCTTGATCCTAATCAGCGCGCGGAAATTCGATCGCTTATCAGAGAACTGGCTGAAGATCATACGATTATTATCAGCACTCATGTAATGCAGGAAGCTTCGGCTGTATGCGATCGTATGCTGATTATAAACAAAGGAAAGATTATCGCTGACGGAACAACTGATGAACTTTCGCGGACAGGCGAAAACGAACAGTCTATTTTTTTGGATGTTGAAGGAGACGGGGTAGAGCAGGCGCTTCAAAATGTGGCTGGAATTAAGCGCGTTGAAATTAAGAATACCGAAGGAAATAGGATTCAAGCTGAAATTATCGCGGACAACTCCGTGAAAATCCAGCCGGATATTTCACGGCTGATCGGAGAACGGCATTGGGTTGTTTGGAAGTTGTCCGAAAAGGAACGCGAATTGGAAGACATTTTCCGCAGTTTGACAAAGTAAAGCAAAAACTCTCCCATATCATTCCCAACTTGATCGAAAATCTAGGATGTAATCGCTGACTTTAAAAAATTACTCTGGATTCCCGCCTTCGCGGGAATGACATAGAGAAGCGCGGGAATGACATAAGGAAAAACAATTATGAAAAATTTAAAAAACATTTTAACTATCACTAAAAAGGAACTGCGCGGTTATTTTGATAATCCGACCGCTTACATTGTTTTAATCGTATTTTTATTGTTGTGGGAATTTCTGTTTTTCCGCGGAGCGTTTCTTATCGGGGAAGCGTCGCTTCGCTCGTTGATGGATATCCTTCCTTGGCTTTTTCTTTTTTTGATTCCGGCTATCACGATGGGAAGCGTTTCACAGGAAAAAAGCGAGGGAACACTGGAACTTTTACTTACCCGGCCGATTAAAGATTGGGAGCTTTTGGCGGGAAAATTTTTAGGAAGCGCGGTTTTTATAAGTATCGCCCTTCTTTTTATTTTTCCCATAGCTTGGAGTTTTTCAAGATTCGGCAATCTTGATTGGGGAGTTGTTATCAGCCAATATCTGGGCGGCGTTTTCATGGGAATGGTTTTAGTCGCGTTGGGAATATTTGTTTCCGGTATTTTTTCCAGCCAGATTTCATCTTTACTGGTAACCGCGGTCGGAAGCTTTTTGTTGGTGTCCGCGGGGTTTGGCTTTGTGACCGATCGGCTTCCTCTCGCGCTGGCTTCTTACGCGGAACAGCTTTCAGTTTTATCGCATTTTCAATCAATGTCGCGAGGCGTAATTGACTCGCGCGATCTTTGGTATTTTATTTCAATCACCGCGGCCTTCTTAAGCTTGGCATATCTCTGGCTGGTTAGAAGAAGATTTGGCAGACAAAAATCTGCCTATCGCAATTGCCGGCTTGGCGTTATCCTTATTATCGGCATTGCGGTTTTAACCAATATTGTGGGCGCTCGCATTCCCGGCAGGATTGACCTTACCCAAAATAAAATTTATACGCTTACCAAAACAACGCGGGAAATTTTAGGCGGATTAAATGATGTGGTTAACATTACTTTTTTCAGTTCGGAAAAACTTCCCGCTCAGCTTCAGCCGGTTCTGCGCGACACAAAAGATACGCTTTTAGATTATCAAATTTTGGGAAAAGGAAATGTGGCGATTAGTTATAAAGATCCGAGCAGTGATCCTGAAGCAGCCAAAGAAGCGGAATCTATGGGAATTCAAAAAGTAAGATTCAATGTGGTAAGCGAGGAAGAATTTCAGGTGAAGAGCGGCTACTTAGGTTTAGCTGTTTCTTGCGGAGGAGCCAGCGAATCAATTCCTTTTATCCAAAACGCCGGCGATCTTGAATATCAGCTTACCGGTTTTATCAAAAAACTTATCACTGAAGATAAAAAGAAAATCGGATTTATAGCGGGATACGGAGGGAAAAACCTTTTCGCGAATTTTAAATTATTAAAAGAAGAATTGGAAAAGCAGTTTGAAGTTGAAGAAATAGCGGCTAAAGGCGAAGACGCGAAAACCGAAGAATCTGACAAACAAAAAGAAGGCGAGAAAGAAGACGTGAAAAAACTGGAAATTTCCGAAGATATCGCGGCCATCGTAGTTGCCGGCCCCACGGAGAAAATTAGCGGGGAAAATCGCGCGGTAATTAAAAAATTTTTGGACGAAGGCGGATCGGCGCTATTCTTAATTGATCCGGTTGTCGTAAGTCCTCAAACGCTAAGCGCTTCTTTAAACAAAGAAAGTTTGGCGGATTTCTTGAAAGAGAATTACGGATTGAAAATGAATCAAAATCTTGTGTTTGATCTCAAATCCAATGAGACGGTGAATTTTGGGAGCGGGAGAGGGTTTAGTTACTTGATGCCTTATCCTTTTTGGATTAGGGCGATTAAAGCCGATCAAAAATCTCCCATAGTAACTAAAATTGAAAGCGTGGTTATGCCGTGGGCGAGCTCAATTTCTGTTGATGACGATAAAGTTAAAAAGAGCGGAATTGTCGTAACAAATCTTTTGGAAACGACCAAGTTTGGAGGAACGCAAAAGGAAACATTTTCCATAACGCCGGAACAAGAATTTTCCAAAGAAAATTTAAGCCGGAAAATTATGGCAATCAGCCTTATTAAAAACAGCGGAAACGCCGATGAAAACGCGCGAAAAACCAGAATCGTGGCAGTCGGAGATTCCGATTTTCTTACCGACCAATTTGTGAAAAATTCCCCGCAAAATCTGGCTTTTGGAACAGAATCGCTTTCTTGGCTGGCGCAGGAAGAATCTCTAGCCGGAATTCAGCTGAAAAGCAGAGCCGAAAGAAAACTTTTGTTTGAAAATAATTCCCAAATAAATGCCATTAAGTTTGGAAATATGGGCGCGGCTTTTCTAATTCCTTTAGCTATCGGAGTTTTCAGGATTTACCGGAGAAAAAGAATGTGCCAACTGTCATTCCGCGCCTGATGCGGAATCTACGCGGGAATGACATGAAAGGAGCGCGGGAATGATAAATAAATAAACAAATATTATGGACTCTAAAACAATAAAATCCCTTTTGATTATTTTTGTCGGACTGCTAGCCATAGCTGTCGGTTTTCACTATCTGGACAAGTCTTCGCGGGAGAAAAAATCTACAGTGGCAGCCGATTTTAACCTTTCCGATTTTACGGAAAAAACGGTTGAAAAAGTTCGCATTAAAAAAGGAAACGATGAAAAAATATTGATTAAGGAAAACGAATCGTGGAAAATAAATGGCGATGAAGCCTCACCTGACAAAGTCGGCGGTTTTTTCAGCGGCTTGTCGGAGATAAAAATAAAAGAAATTGCTTCCAAAAATATTAATAACCATAAAAAATTCGGCATTACTAAAGACGACGCTTATCTTTTAGCGTTTACCCGAAATGGAGAAGACGCCGTATTTTTTATCGGCAAATCAGGCGCTTCACCTGACCTTTTTTACATAAAGGAAAAAGGAAGCAAAAATGTTTATCTGGCGTCCGGAGCGT
The DNA here is from genome assembly GCA_021159185.1 of bacterium. Taxonomy (GTDB): domain Bacteria; phylum Patescibacteriota; class Minisyncoccia; order Moranbacterales; family UBA9337; genus M55B143. The sequence continues at coordinate 4,482 of JAGGSH010000028.1, read as the reverse complement.
TTCGCGGCTTAATTTCTCAAGATATTTCCGCGTGGCTTAAAGAAAAGCCTGAAGAAAAAGAGGAAGAAAATAATGACTCAAATAAAATTAAAATACAATAAAAAATTTATGGCAAAGAAAAGAATAGTGATAGGATTAGTGGGAGCTACTGGATCCGGCAAGGACACGGTAGCGGAACACTTGGAAAAAAAATACAAGGCCAAGCTGATGCGTTTTGCCGATCCTCTAAAAGAAACGCTTTCAATTTATTTTGACAAATTTTCCAAAGAAGACCAGCAGTGGCTGGCGAATTTATTTATGCAGCGGTTCGGCAAAGATATTCTTTCCCGCGCTCTGCGCAAAAGAATAGACAACGGCGAAGGATTAATATTAGTCAATGGAATAAGATTTTGGGAGGACTTTCATTTTATAAAATCATACACTCGCAGTTATATCATTTATATCCGCGTTAACCAAAAACTTCGCTGGAAAAGGGTTAGAAACCGCGGAGAAAAAACAGATGACAAAGTGAGCTTTAAAAAATTCCAGAAAATTGACAAAAATGAAACGGAAAAGTATGTGCAGAAAATCGGAGAAAAAGCCGACTTCATAATTGACAATGAGAAAGACTTAAAGTGTCTTCTGAAAAAAACGGATGAGGCGATGAGAGAGATCAGCAACTAGCAACTAGCAACTAGTAATCAGCAACTAGAAAAAATAAATATGGCAAAAAGAAAAAAAGCAAAAAAAACTAAAAGGCCAAGTTGGGATGAATATTTTTTAAATATTGTAAAGATAGTCGGGACGCGGGGGACTTGCGACAGAGGGAAAGCCGGGTGTGTGATTGTCCGTGATAAAAGAATTCTTTCTACCGGCTATGTGGGATCTCCCGCCGGAACTGCCCATTGCGACGATGTAGGGCATGAAATGCATACGGTTGTTCAGGAAGACGGGACAAAATCCAGGCACTGCATTCGGACAACCCATGCCGAGCAAAACGCCATTGTTAACGCGGCGCGTTTCGGAGTAAAATTAGAAAAAGCGACTTTGTATTGCCATATGACTCCTTGCTACGCCTGCGCTAAAATGATTATTAACGCCGGCATAAAAAGAGTGGTTTGCAACTTGGATTATCACGCCGGCGAAAGAAGCAAAGAAATTTTCAAAGAAGCCGGGGTGAAATACGAGCTAATCAATAATAAAATGGAAACTTACGATGATATGTGATGGATATGCAGCAAGTATAATGCGGTAAGCCTGCCTGCCGGCAGGCAAGGTATTAAGCGAAAGAATTTATGCAAAAAAGAATCTTAGGATTGGCCGGGGAAATTTCCAGCGGAAAGGGAACGATAACGAAATATTTAACGGATAAATACGGTGCTTCTTCGTGTCGTTTTTCCACTATGCTTCGGGATATTTTGGACAGATTGCATATGGAACACAACCGGGAAAATATGCAAAAACTTTCCACTATGCTTAGGCAGAATTTCGGCGAAGATACTTTTGCTAAAGTAATAGCCGAAGATATAAAAAAAGATAAAAGTAAAATAATTATCATAGACGGCGTGAGAAGATTGGATGACATAAAATACTTGCGCCAGCTTCCGGAATTCAAACTGGTTTTCGTCAAGGCAGATATGAAAAAACGCTATGAGAGAATTATTCAACGGGGGGAAAATCCGGACGACAAAAACAAAACTTTTGAAGAATTTAAGAAAGACCATCAAAGGGAAACGGAAGCGCAAATTAAAAATCTTAAAAATTACGCGGATATTCTGATTGACAACAACGGCAGTCTGGAAGAATTATATAAGCAGGTTGACAGGATTATTATTCCCAAATCTTAGCTTGAAATGCGATAACCCCAGTGAGTGTGAACGCGTCGCGTACCAAGCAGCACTTTTATTGCCGTATTATGTAATGTGGTAAAATATTATTCTCCTGAAAATTTAGCAAAAGAATCCTATGGCTGTTTCTAAAAAACATATAATTGAAAATTTGTCCGGCGGAGGGTTTGTCTTGGTTTTGAATACTGAAGCCAAAATTGACGGGCAGGCGGAAGCAATGCTGCAAGCGTTGCATTCCCGTTCAACCGGAGGAATAAAGAGTCATTTGCGGGCGCTTAAGGAAAAAGGGGCGGAAAATTTTATGGAACGGTTTTATGTCGGCTACGGGCATAAGTCCATCGGGGACTGCGGCAGCGCGACGGTTTTCGCGGAGGGAGTTTCTATGCTGGCGGCTAAAGCCATTCAGGATTGGCGGCTTTATTCCGGACAGGAATCTTCCACGCGCTATGTTGATTTTTCCACGCAGAATTTTTTAAATCCGGCTAAAACCAAAAAAGGCGAAAAGATTTTGGAAAATTGGCGCCGGTTTTATTTAAAGGCGCAAGGCCCGACGCAAGAATATTTAAAAAAACAGTTTCCCCGCCGCGCGAATGAAAATAAAGAAGTATATAATAAAGCGATTAGAGCCAGAGTTTTTGATATCGCGCGTTCATTTTTACCCGCCGGCGCCGCGACCAATTTAGCGTGGCGGATGAATTTTCGCCAATTTGCCGATGAACTGATGCTTCTGCGCCATCATCCGCTTAAAGAAGTCCGCGAGATTGCCGAGAAAACGGAAAAAGCTCTGCGAAAGATGTATCCCAGTTCTTTCGGGCAGAAAAGGTTTCCCAAAACGGAAAAGTATAACGAGTATTTGATGCGGAAAAAATATTATTTTGAAGACGCTCAAGCTGAAAGTTTCAGGCTGTTGTTTAATAAAATTGATAAAAAATTACTGAAAAATTACAGATCTGTCCTTAAAAAGCGCCCGATGAAAACCGAATTGCCAAACGCTATTGCCGAATGCGGTGTGGTTGGTTATGAATTTCTTCTGGATTTTGGATCGTTTCGCGATTTGCAGCGGCATCGGGCAGTGGCGCAAAGGATGCCTTTATTGACTTTGCGGCATAAGTTTAACCAATGGTATTTAGAGTCATTGCCTTCAGAATTGCGAACGGAAGCTAAAAAATTTTTAAAACGGCAAGAGAAGTTAATCAGGCGATTAAAAACGGATAAATTTACGAAACAATATTATATCGCGATGGGCTATCAGGTGCCTTGCCGTTTCGCGGGAGATTTAAAAGCGCTGGTTTATATGGCGGAACTGCGGTCAACCCGATTCGTGCACCCGACATTAGCCGCGCAAATTTTGAAAATGATTGAAAGTCTGAAAAGATTATTTGCCAAAGACGGATTAATTTTTCATTTAGATGAAGAACCGAATAGATTTGACATAGAAAGAGGGCGGCAGGATATTAGAGAGAAGCAATCAGTAATTCGTAGCTCGTAATTGGAGATTACTACCATATGTAGTTGAATGGTAGTGAGATGAATTGGAGGGTAAGAAAATGGAAGATAAAGTTAAAATAAAAAGCGGGATGAAAAATAAGAGCGGAAAATTTATCGCTGTTTACGGAATTAACGGGATAGGCAAGACGACGCAAATTGAGTTGCTGGTTGAATATCTAAAGTCAATAGGAAAAAACGCTTCCGGATTAAAGTATCCGATTTACGATTTAAAACCCGAAGGGCCGTTTATTTATAAGTATTTAAGGGATGCGAAATTCAGAAAAAGAAACGAACTGTCAACCCACCAGCTTCAGAAAAAGTACACCGACAATAGAAAACGCTATGAAAAAGTTTTATTGAAAAGATTAAAAAATGGCGAGTGGATTATAGCGGAAGATTATATTGGTACCGGAATCGCTTGGGGATTGGCTTGGGGCGGAGATCTGGAATATTTAGAAAAAATAAATAAAGATTTATTCAAAGAAGATTTATCAATTTTAATGCATGGCGACAGGTTTACGACCGCCATTGAAAAAAACCACCGCAATGAAACCGAGGAAGAGAAAATAAAAATTTGCAAAAATTTTTATTTATTGCTGGCTGAAAAATACGGTTGGAAAATAGTGGACGCAAACCAAAAAAAAGGAATGGAAGAAAATATCAAAAAGGTGCAGAGGGATTTGAGGAAAGTTATTAAAAATGAATTGGAATAATTTTATGTCATTCCCGTCCGCCGCGGCGGACGGGAATCCAGAACGAATATGGAGTTTAACGAATACCAGAAAAAATCAAGAAAAACCGCCATATATCCCGGCGCGGGGAAGAATTATGTTTATCCTACCTTGGGCCTTGCCGGCGAAGCGGGGGAGGTAGCGGAAAAAATTAAAAAAGCTATTCGCGATAATGGCGGAAAAATTAGCGATGAAACAAAGGACGCCGTTAGAAAAGAGCTGGGGGATGTTTTATGGTATGTTTCACAAGTAGCGGCGGAATTAGATTTATTATTGGACGATATCGCGAAAAGCAATATTGAAAAATTGTCCAGCAGAATGAGAAGAGGTAAACTGAAAGGAAGCGGAGATAATAGGTAAAATTAATTTTTTAATTTCCAATTTTTAATTTTGTAAATATATGTACGCCGAAGCGGACAGGAATCTAAATTATTCTA